>JBDSLP010000217.1:0-10271 GCA_039916325.1 Nakamurella sp.
CAGCACCCGGTTCGGCGCTACACCGACAACGGTGGGGACGACCCGCTGGTCGAGCAACGGCATCACGGCCGACTCCGACGCGCAGAACCCGGGAGTGACCTTCAACCAGACCTGCCCCGCACTCGTCCCGATGCGCCAGATGCTGGACAGATTCCAGGTCCGGACCTGCACCGGCGCCCCGAGGATCTCGATTTGCTGTGATGCGAGAGTTGCTGTCGCCCAGTTGAGGTCGTGTTGATGACCGCCAGGTTCGGCGTAGGGCAGTCGGTTCGGCTGCGGCACTACCGGGATCGTGGCGCCACGGCGTGAGAACGGCCTGCTCCGTGGGGGTGTCCACCTCGGCCAGGTACGTGACCCGGCCACCACCGGGAAAGCCTGAACCACCGACCAGGTCACCACCGGCGGTGCAGAGCACCAGGGTGACCTCACGTCCGGACGTCACCCTGCCCACCAGCGCGACGGTGGTGACCCGGCAGGTTGCCTCTCGGCACCCGGCCGTGACGCCGCGATGGTGGCGGAGATGATCGGCGTCAGCGATGGCCCGAACGCAGGGTGCTGACGGTGAGGTAGTCGAATTCGGCGTTGAAGCTGCCGTCGGTGGTGGGCTGTTGGCCCATGGCGATCAGGCCGATCCGGGCGTTGCGACCGAGGGTGTGGGTCCAGGCTCCGCCGCGGACCCAGTGGGTACCGTCCTGGCTGGTGTAGGCGGTGAAGCGCTCGGTGTCGCCCACTGCGTCGGTGCGCTCCCGGCCGTGAAGTCGTTCGACCGCGATGCGCAGGTAGGTCCAGTCTTCGGACGGCGGGCCGACCACGCTGTTGCCGTAGCGGGCCCAGCCGGCCGGCACCGGCGAGAGCTCCTTGGCCCATTCGGTCTGTCGCGTGTTCCAGATCGAGCTGTTGGTCAATTTGACGAAGTTGTCGTCGTCGCCGTAGACGATCAGTCCGGCCTGGGCGAAGTTGAAGCAGCACCCGGCGTCGGGCACGTCGACCCGCACCTTGGTCTCGACCACGAAGTCCCCGCGGGGCGCGTCCCGGAGCAGCACGGAGGCGGTGTTGTCGTCCTGGTACAGCTCGGCCTTCTGGATCGGCAGGCGCAGCACACCCTCCTGGACCGCGTAACTGTCCGGGGCGGGCGGCCGGACCCAGGACCAGGCCGAGCCGAGCGCGGCACTGAAGTCGTCGGAGTACCGGCTGATGCTCCGCCCGGGTACCTGCGTTCTCGGCGCCTTGCTGTCGTACCGGGTGTGTTGGCCGGGCTGGGCGGCCGGGCCTGGCTGCCGGGAGTCGGAGGCCCAGCGGCCGCTGCGAACCGTGGGCCAGCCGTCCACCCAGTCCAGCGCGTCGAGCATCGGCGGTCGTTTGGTGAAGCCAGGGGCGCCGGCGAAGAACGGGTCGGTCCGGTCGACGGCGTGGTACATCGTCCACCACTGCCCGTCGAAGTCCTGGAACACGCTGTTGTGGCCGGTGCCGACCCACCGGTTGCCGTTCATGCTGATCACCGGGGTGCCGCCGGCCTGCGGGTCGAGCAACGAATTGCCTTCCCGGTCGACGAACGGACCGAACGGTTGGGTGGAGCGGCCGGCGAAGACGCTGTACCCGGTGAGGGCGCCGTTGCAGCAGTTGGCGGCGGACACGAACAGGTAGTAGTAGCCGTCGCGGTGCACGACGTTCGCGCCTTCGTACTTGTTGTCGATCGCGACCTGGGTAGCGGAGCCGCTGACGGTGGCGCCGGTGGCGGACAGCGTCAGGTGATCGCCGAAGATCCCGCCGTAGTAGCTGCCGTAGTAGAAATCACCGGTGCCGCCGGGGGCTATGGTGTCGCCGGTGATCTCCGGGTCGAACGTCCACAGGAAGTTGCAGCCGTCTCCGCCGCGCCGGGGGGCCACGACGGGCTGGTCGCTGAACGTCCACGGTCCGGTGGCGGAGGGCCCGGTGGCCACGCCGATGGCGTTGTCACTGCCGCAGTTCGCTTCGCCGCTGACCGCGTCGGCGGTGTCGGTGACTACGAACAGCAGGTAGTACTGCTGGAATTCGGTCGAATAGACGACGTCGGGGGCCCAGAGCGCCGCGCCGGGCGCCGCCCACTCCGGGAGCGAGGTGAAGGCGTCCCCGACGTAGTCCCAGTTGACCAGGTCCAGCGAGCGCATGGTCGGTATGCGGTGGAACTGCAACGCCCCGGCCGCGTCGCGGTCGTTGTCGTTGAGTGGGTCGGTCGTGCAGTACATGTACCAGTACCGGTCGCCGGCTTGCTGGCCGTGCAGAACGGTGGGGTCTGCGCAGCTCTCCACGGTGCCGTTCCCGGGTACGACCGGCTGGATCGGGTTCTGGTAGGACGCCGGCTTGGTCGGCGCACCCTGGGAGCGCGAGTTGTCGGGTTCCGCCGCAGCACCGGACGGTGCGGGTCCGGGTTCCGCCGCGGCGGCGCCTCCGCCGACGAGGACCCCGCTCGCCACCGTCAGCAGCACGGCAAGGATCAGCCCGGTGCCCCCCCTGGCCCACGCACGGCCCCTGCGGTGTCTGATCTGCGTGCTTCCCATGCGAGCTCCTTCGACGCGGTCCAGCAGTTCACATGGTATATATCGATAGAACATCGTTGTAAAGGCGACAACCGTGTGCCGCGCCGCTTGCTCGATTCAGTTGGTCGTCGGCCGGGGCAGCCTCCTTCAGCTCGAGACATCGTGGGCGGCGACGCCGCGCGGAGGGTGTCGGACATGGAGTGGAGGCGGGCGGCCGGTAGCGGACCCGGTAGTGGGCCCGGTAGTGGACCCGGTAGTGGACACTGTGAGCTCACATCCCGGAACGGGTCGACGCGAGAACTGAAGGAGGTACCGGCCGTGCCTCCTCGGTTGAAGGATGTTGCGGCCGCGGCCGGCGTGTCGATCAAGACGGTGTCCAACGTGGTCAACGGCTACCCGGGAGTGCGGCGGGAGTTGCGGGAGCGGGTCGAGCAGGCGCTCGCGGAGTTGGACTACCAACCGAACCTCAACGCCCGGAGTCTCCGGACGGGTCGGTCGGGTCTGGTGGCGATGGTGGTGCCCCGGTTGGACGAGCCGTACTTCGCGGAGCTGGCCCGGTGGGTGGTGGCGGCCGCAGGCGAACGCGGCTGGACGGTGCTGGTCGATCAGACCGAGGGCGACCCGCAGCGTGAGGCGTTCGTCGTGGGCACGAACCGGCCACGACTGCTGGACGGGGTGATCCTGAGCCCGCTGGCGTTGGACGACCAGGCGCTGCTGAACCGAGATCCGAAGGTGCCGTTGGTGTTACTGGGTGAGCGGGTGTCGCCGGCCGCCGGCGCCGACCATGTGGCGATCGACAACAACGCCGCTGCGCGGGCGGCAACGGAGCACCTGCTGGCCGCCGGCCGCCGGGCGATCGGGGTGATCGGCAGTCAGCGGGCCCAGGGGTGGACGACGCCACGGGTGCGGCTGCAGGGTTTCCGGGATGCGATGAGCGATGCGGGTGTGCCGGTGCGCGACGAGCTGATCGGCGAGGTGGGCGTGTTCCACCGGCAGGACGGTGCGGCTGCGGTGCACGCGATGTTCGAGGCGGGGGAGCGGCCGGAGGCCCTGTTCTGCTTCAACGACCTGTTGGCGCACGGTGCGATCCGGGCGTTGGCGGACAGGGGCGTGCGGGTGCCCGAGGACGTGGCGGTGGTGGGCTTCGACGACGACGAACAGAGCTCGTTCTCGGTCCCGACGCTGACGTCCATCGCGCCGGACAAGCCACGCTTGGCGCAGTTGGCGGTGCAGGCCCTGGCGGAGCGGATCGAGGCCGACGAGCCGCCCGCGGCGCGGGAGATCTCGGCGCCGTTCGAGTTGCGTGTGCGGGAGAGCTCGACGGTGCGCCGCACCGTCGGGGCCCGCGGCGCTGTACCCGCCGCGGAGTGAGCGAGCCGGGACAGATCTGAGCACGCCGGTCCACCCGGACCGGCGGCAGCACTGCCTCAGGTAGCGGGAACAGGTTGGGGCTGCGGGTTCGGACCGTCCACGACGGGGCCGTCCGGGGTCCAGGTGACGGCGTCGAGCCAGAGGAGTCGGCCGGGAGTGACGAAGCCGATGGCGCCCGGCGGCCACGCGTGATAGAGGATCCAGGTCTGCCCGGCGTGGTCGAAGACGTACGCATGGCCCGGTCCGGCGGCCGCGGCGTTGGTGGCCAGCAGTGGCGAGGCCGCCGCGGTGCAGGGCCCGAGGGGTCCGTCGCAGTCGGCCCAGCCCTCGGCGTACCGGTCGGTGCTGTAGGTGTTGGCGGCGTAGAACAGCACCCACCGCCCGTCGTGGGTGACCATCTGCGGAGCCTCGACGAGGTTTCCCTCCCAGCTCTGGGCGTTGGTCAACAGCGGCACCGGTTCGCCGACGAGAGTGGCGGCGGTGGAATCGATCTGCTGTCCCCAGAGATGGACCGGTTGTCCGCAGCAGTTGCCGTCGTTCTTCCAGTACAGGTACCGGCTGCCGTCGGGGCCGGTGATCGGGTTGGGGTCGATGGAACCGCCCAGGTCGGGCTGACACACGAACGGTACGGCGGCCGCGTCGACGAACGGGCCGCCCGGGTCGGCCGCTTCGGCCCGGCCGACGCACTGCTTCCCGGAGGTCATGTCAGCGGCGGTGTAGAACAGCACGTACCCGCCGTCGACGGCGAGAACCTCTGGGGCCCAGGTCCTCCCCGGTAGGGCCCAGGAACCGAGCTGGGGCAGGGCGTCGGCCCCGGGGGTCCAGCTGACCAGGTCGTTGGAGGTCATGGTCTGAACGTTGAGGCCTTCGCCTTCGGTGCCGTACAGGTGGAAGATGCCCTCGACCGCCAGGAACCCGGGGTCGGGGAAGTTGACGTCGACCACCGGGTTGACGAACTCGCCGGGGCCGGGCTGCGCATCGGCGGTCGCGCCGGGACCGGCTGTGCTGATTCCGACCGGGGACGGGGAGTCGGCGGCGGGCGTCGCCGCAGCGGAACAGCCCGCTGCGGCAACCAGCACCACCACCACCCCGGCGAGGCGTGGACCCACGCCCCACCGGAGCACCGGCAGCCGGAGAACCGCTGTTCGCCGGAGAACGGTGTGACACCAGCTCATTTCAGTCCGCTGCGGGAGACACCTTCGATGACGAACCGTTGGCTGATCACGAACAGGATCAGCACCGGCAGGCTGGCGATGACGCCGCCGGCCATGATGATCGAATAGTCGGTGGCGTAGGCGCTCTGCAGCGTGGACAGGCCGGGTTGGATGGTCAGCTTCTCGGGGCTGAACAGCACGTACAGCGGCCACAGGAAGTCGTTCCAGTTGCCCAGGAAGGTCAGCAGCGCCAGGGTCGCGAGCGCCGGTTTGGACAGCGGGATGATGACGGTCCAGAAGGTCCGCAACCGCCCGGCCCCGTCGAGCATCGCCGCTTCCTCCAGCTCCACCGGTAGGGACAGGAAGAACTGCCGGAGGAAGAACACCCCGAAGGCGCCGGCCGCGCCGGGCACGATCACTGCGGTCAGCGAGTCGAGCCAGCCGAGCTGGGAGACCAGCACGTAATTGGGGATGAGCAGGGAGATCGGCGGCACGAACAGGGTGGCCAGCACCAGGCCGGTGAGGATCTTCTTGCCGGGGAAGTCCAACCGGGCCAGTGCGTAGGCGGCCATCGAGGCCACCACCAGCACCAGCAGGGTCTGGGCGGCCGCGGCCATCAGCGAGTTGAAGAACCACTGGACGACCGGGGTCTGCGGGGCTCCCAGGATGGTGCTGAAACTGCCCGTGGACGGGTCGTGAGGGAGGAACCCGAGGTTCGGGTCGACGACCTCGGCGCTGGATTTGAACGACGTGCTGAGCATCCACAGCAGCGGGGCCAGGAAGAACAGCGCCACCAGGCCGATCAGCAGGATCCGCCAGATGGTCCGCTGTGACAGGCCTTTCCGCTGGGGTGCCGGCGCCTGGTCGACGGTGGGGGCGGTGGGGGTCGCGGTGCTCACGACTTCTTCCTTTCCTTGCGTTCCCGCATGAACGTCAATAACAGCAGGCTGACCACGAGGAGGGCGATGGTCAGGACGGTGCTCATGGCCGAGGCGCTGCCCATCCGGAACGACCGCAGGCCTTCCTCACCGATCTGCATGATGGCGGTGCGGGTTTCCCGGCCGGGTTGGCCCTGGGTGATCAGGTAGGGCTGCCCGAACACGTTCGCCGAGGCCAGAATGGTGATGGTCAGCACGAACACCATCACCGGCTTCAGGCCGGGCAGGGTGACGTGACGGAACTGTTGCCACGCGGTGGCCCGGTCCAGTGCGGCCGCCTCGTAGAGCTCCTTCGGGATGTCCTGCAGGCCGGCCAGGAAGATCACCATGTTGTATCCGGCGGTCCACCAGATGGTGGGCACGACCAGCGCGATCCACACGTACGGGGTGGCGGTCGTGAACGGGATCCGGTCCAATCCGAGCTGGTCCAGGTAGTAGTTGATCACCCCGACGTTGGGGTCCAGCAGGTAGCGCCACAGCAACCCGATGACGGCCACCCCGAGGACGTAGGGAGCAAAGAACAGGGCCCGCAATGCGTTGCGGCCCCGGAACTTCTTGTTCAGCGCGATCGCCAGGGCAAGGGGGAACACGATCATCAGCGGTACGGACAACGCGACGAAGATGCCGGTGGCCCGCATGGACGCCCAGAAGGGCCCGGAGGTGACCGAATCGCTGGTGAACAGGTCCGTGTAGTTCTTCAGCCCGACGAAGGGTTTCCCGGGGAGCAGGAAGTCCCATTCGTGCAGGCTGATCCACAGCCCGTAGGCGATCGGATAGAGCACGAATGCGCAGAACAGCACCAGGTACGGGAGGATGAAGATCAGGCTGGTTCCCAGCCCGGCTCGTTTCCCCCGGCTGGGTGCTCCTAATTTCCGACGGCGGACCGGGGCCGCCGACAGCGGTGGGGATTCGGCGGCGGTGACCACGTCACGAGCCGTACTTCGCGCGGTTGTCGGCGAGCAGCTGGTCGGCCTTGGACGCCGCGGAGTCCAGCGCCTCCTTGGCCTTGGACTTGCCCAGGATGACCTCGTTCACGGCGGTCTCGTAGGTGGGGGTGGTGACGTCGCCGATGCCCGGGATGATGGGCGGGAACACCGCGTGCGGCAGCTGGGCCGCCAGGGTCGACTGCACCGGCAGGGCGGCGAACTCGGCAGAGTTCCGGACGCTGTTGCGGGCCGGGACCTGCCCGGACTTGGCCCACTCGATGGAGTTCTCGGAGATGAACGCGATGAACAGCCGGGCGGCGTCGAGCTTGTTCGGGTCCTTCGCGGCCTGGCTGGTGATCGTCAGGTTGTGCGAACTGGCCCACACGGCGGGCTTCTCGCCGATGGTGGGCACCGCGGCGGCCGCCCAGTCCAGGCCGTCGACCTTTTCCCATTCGTTCATCATCCAGATGCCGTCCCAGGTCAGCGAGTCCCGCTGCTGCCGGAACGCCTGGGCCTGCGCGTCGCTGGCCACGTTCTGCGGGCTGGCCCCCGAGGTGATGAACGCCGTCAGCCAGTTCAGCGAGTCGACCCCGGCCTGGGAGTTGAACAGCGCCTTGGTGCCCTCCGGGTTGTAGATGCTGCCGCCGAACTGGTTGATCAGGGAGGTGAACATCAGGTGCGCGGGCCAGGTGGCGGTGACCCAGAACGGTTGCGGCACCCCGCCGGGGCCCTGCAGGGCGGTGACCGCCGCCTGGAAGCCGGCGTCGTCGGTGGGCAGGTCGGTGATTCCGGCCTTGGTCAGCTGTCCCTTGTTGGCGTACAACCCCAGCGGGTGCACATCCAGCGGGATTCCGTACCGGTGGTCCTTGTAGATGCCGGCGGTCCACACCGTCGGGTCGAAGTCGTCGGCGGTGTACTTCAGGGAGTCCGCGACCTCGTCGAGCGGGATGATCACCTGGCGGGCGGCGTTGGTGGCCAGCTGGTCGATGTGCATGGCGGCCACTTCCGGGCCGGCGCCGGCGGACACCGCGTTCGGGACTTTGGAGTAGAAGTCGCCCCACTGCAGGGTGTTCATCTCCACGGTGATGTTCGGGTTCGCCGTGTTGAACTCCTCGACCAGCTTCTTCATGATCGGGCCGTCGCCGCCGGTGAAGCCGTTCCAGAACGCAAGCTTGACGGGCGGGCCCTCGTAGGCCGTGCCCGTGCCGAAGGCGCCGCTGGAGGGCGCGGCTCCGGCTGCTCCCGGCGGTGTGCTGGTGCCGCCGCACGCGACGAGTGCGCCGTAGGCGCCGGCCGCGCCGACCGCACCGAGGAAGGTGCGGCGGTTCAGGGAGCGGGGTAGGGACGGTGTCGCTGACATGGGAGCCTCCATGGATCCGTGCGGGTGGGTCGGGCGGGTCGGGCCGGTTGCCTCAGGTGGTCACGGCGTCTCGAGGTGGTCGAGCAGCGCCGCCGAGGTGGTAATCGAAAGGAAAAGCGCTGGTGAACAGTGCCGTCCCGGGTCTCGGTGATCCTTGCTCAACTACCTCTGATGAGTGTATACATCGTTGGAACATCGTTGTAAAGCCCTCATTGCCGCCTGGAGGATGAATGAACGCGTCGCTCGGACCGTCACCGGAAGACCCGCATCCGCGGCCGCAGTTGGTTCGCGGCGGCTGGAGGGATCTGTCCGGGGAATGGGAGTTCCGGCACGACGACGACGAGATCGGGTTGGGCCAGGGGTGGCAGCGGGGGGGCACCGCGTTCGACCAGACCATCGTGGTGCCGTACCCACCGGAATCGTCGCTGTCCGGGATCCACGCCACCGGACACCATCCCGTGGTCTGGTACCGCCGGCGGTTCACGCCGCCGGCCGGCCGGCGCGTGCTGCTGCACCTGGGTGCGGTGGACTATCGGGCCTCGGTGTGGGTGAACGGGCACCTGGTCGCCACTCACGAGGGCGGTCACACGCCGTTCTCCGCCGACATCACCACCGCACTCACATCGGCCCACGTCGACCCCGATGGTGAACCGGTGGTGCAGACGGTGGTGGTACGCGCCGAGGATCGACCCGGCGACGCCACCCAGCCCCGCGGCAAGCAGGACTGGGCCGAACCGCACGTGATCTGGTACCACCGCACCACCGGCATCTGGCAACCCGTCTGGCTGGAGGGCGTGCCGGACCTGCACGTCACCGACCTGACCTGGACACCGGACATCCCCGGCGCCGCGGCGCGGATGGAGATCGACCTCAACCGGCTACCCGCCACCGCGGTGACGGTCCGCGTCGTGCTCCGGCTGGGCACGGACGAGGTGCTGGCCGACCAGTCGTGGCGCGTCACCACCGACCGGGCCGCTCTGCAGGTGGACATCCCCGCACTGGCCCAGGGGCAGGACCGGGACCGACTGCTCTGGTCACCGGAGAGTCCCACCCTGATCCGCGCCGTGGTCACCGTGTCCGAACCCGACGGGCCCGAGATCGACCGGGTCCGAAGCTATCTCGGTCTGCGATCGGCCGGCATCGGGGGTGGTCACTTCCTGCTCAACGGACAGCCGTACTTCCTGCGGATGGTGCTCAACCAGGGGTACTGGCCCGACTCCCACCTGGCCGCGCCCGGCCCGGACGGGCTGCGCAAGGAAGCGGAACTGATCAAGGCGTTCGGGTTCAACGGGGTCCGGGTGCATCAGAAGATCGAGGACCCCCGGTTCCTGTACTGGTGTGACGTGCTCGGACTGCTGGTGTGGGCGGAGATGCCCAGCGCCTACGAATTCAGCGCCACCGCGGTCGAACGCCTCGTCCACGAATGGGTCGCCGCGGTCCGCCGCGACCGCAGCCACCCCTGCGTGGTGACCTGGGTGCCGTTGAACGAGAGCTGGGGGGTGCAGGACATCGCCGTCAGCTCGCGGCAACAGCACTACGCCACCGCCCTGTACCACCTCACCCACGCGCTGGACGGCAGCCGCCCGGTCATCTCCAACGACGGCTGGGAGCACACCGAGAGCGACATCTGGTCCATCCACGACTACGCCCCCACCGGTGACGTCCTCGCCCAGCGGTACGGCACCCCCGACGGCGTCGCCGCCGCCCTGCACCACCTGGGCACCACCCGGCGCAACGTGTTGCTCGGCGACCCGGTGCGCCGCGGTCAACCGGTGATGATCACCGAGTTCGGTGGGCTCAGCTACGCCCCGGAAGCACCCGGCGACAGCTGGTTCGGGTACGCCACCGTCGCCGACGCCGAGGACCTCTACACCCGCGTCGCCGGCCTGATCGGGGCCCTGCTGGACAGCCCGCAGATCGCCGGGTTCTGCTACACCCAACTCGCCGACACCGAACAGGAGGCCAACGGGCTGCTGACCGCCGCCCGTTGCCCCAAGATCGACCCG
>JBDSLP010000218.1:0-11134 GCA_039916325.1 Nakamurella sp.
TCGGGCGGCGTGATGCTGCCCAACCACGCGCCGCTGGTGATCGCCGAGCAGTTCGGCATGCTGGCCGCCCTGCACCCCGGACGCATCGACCTCGGCATCGGCCGCGCCCCGGGGGCGGACCAGCGCACCGCGATGGCGTTGCGCCGGACCGTCGAGGGGCTCTCGGCCGAAGATTTCCCGCAGGAGCTCGCCGAGGTCATCGGCATGCTCGACGGTGATCCGGCCCGGATGTCCGCGGTGCCGCACGCCGAGACTCCGCCCAAGGGATGGCTTCTCGGCTCCAGTGGTTACAGTGCGCAACTCGCCGGGTACCTCGGACTGCCGTTTTCGTTCGCTCACCACTTCTCCAGCCGCCACACCGACGCCGCGCTGGCGTTGTACCGCCAGACCTTCCGGCCGTCGCGCTGGCTGGACGTACCGCACGCGATGATCGCGGTCAACGCCGTCGCCGCCGAGACCGACGAGCACGCCGCCTATCTCGCCAAGCCCGGGCTCCTGTCGTTCCTGCGGCTGCGGTCCGGTCACCCGGAGGCGATGGACTCCCCCGCCGTCGCCGCAGAGTACGAGTTCGATTCTTTCGAGGAGGACTTCGCCGCAGAGCGACGCGTGGGTCAGGCGTTGGGCTCGCCGGAGACGGTCCGCCGACAGCTGGGCCGGCTGCTCGAGCGCACTCAGGCCGACGAGCTGATGATCACCTCTCAGGTGTACGACATCGAGGACCGGATCCGCTCCTACGAGCTGATCGCCAAGCTCGCCGCCGACGGCTTCTGAGCGGATCAGAAGTCCCCGCCGAAGTCCATCCCTGACCCCCGACCTGGACCCGTCGGTTCTCGGTGACCGCGCCGGCCTGGACCTGCCCGGAGATGGGCGGCAGCTCGGGACCGGGGTCCAGACCGAGAGCCTTCCGGGCCGCAGCCACGTAATAGCGGCCTTCGTAGGCGGTCTGCTGAGCCAGCCTGAACTGAGGCACCGTCTGAGCCTGCTCGACCTGCGCCCGAGCGGCACGTCAGATCCTCCGGTTCGATGGGGTGCGGGTGGCGGGGTCGGCCGAACACCCGTCAGTGACCGGTCGGTACCCGCTGCGGTACACAGCCGACACCCGGACAACCCCCCGGCAGGGACGAGTGGTTCCTCGGCTGGGCCCGGTCAGCGTCGACGCCGCCGGGTCCCGGAGATGCTGCGACCCACGGCACCCCCGACCGCACTGCCCATCGACCTCCAGAACGCCTTCACCGCAGGGTTCTGGGCCAGCTCGCCGAGCAGGCCACCCTGCTCGGCCTCCGGCATCGGCCGGGGCACCGGTTCGGGTCGCCGCGATGGTTCCGGCGCGGGCCGGCTGGTCGGTGTCGGGAACGGCCTCGGTGATGGTGCCGGCGCCGGTACCGGGACGGGCGTGAGCCGGGCGGTGAGCATCTCGTAGGCGGAGTTTCGGTCGACGGCGATCGCGTACTTCACCTGCAACGGGGAGCCGGCGATCGCCGCGGTGACCTGGTCGGCCGGGGCCGGTCCCATCAGCGACCGGGGGGCGCGGACCCGGGTCCAGGCCACCGGTGTCGGTGCGCCCGTCTCACTGAGCACCGTCACGATGGCTTCACCGGTCCCCAGGCTGGTCAGCGCCGACGCCAGGTCGTAGTCCTTCGTCGTGGGATAGGTCTTGACCGTCGTGGACAGGGCTTCCTGATCCTGCGGGGTGAAGGCCCGCAGCGCGTGCTGAACCCGGGCGCCGAGCTGAGACAGCACCGCGGCCGGGACGTCGGTCGGTAGCTGCGTGCAGAAGAATACGCCGACCCCCTTGGAGCGGATGAGCTTCACGGTCTGCTGGACGGCCGTCAGGAACGCCTTGGACGCATCGGCGAACAGTAGGTGCGCCTCGTCGAACAGGAACACCAGCCGCGGACGGTCCAGGTCACCGGCTTCCGGTAGCTCCTCGAAGAGCTCCGAGAGCAGCCACATCAGGAACGTGGAGAACAGGGCCGGCCGGGTCTGGACGCCCTTGGCGTCCAGCAGTGAGATGACGCCACGGCCGTCGACCAGCCGGAGCAGGTCGGCCACCTCCAACTGCGTCTCGCCGAAGAACAGGTCGCCGCCGTCGGCCTCCAGGTTGGCCAGCGCCCGCAGGATAACCCCGGCGGTGGCTTTCGATACTCCGCCGAGGCCGGCCAGGTCCGCCTTACCCTCGGCGCTGGTCAGGTGCACGATGACGGCGCGCAGGTCCTTCAGATCCAGCATCGGCAGGTTCTGGGCGTCGGCCCAGTGGAAGATCAGACCGAGGGTGGACTCCTGGGTGTCGTTGAGTTCGAGCACCTTGGACAGCAGGATCGGCCCGAACGAGTCGATACTCGCTCGGATCGGGGTGGCTGACCCCTGACCGGCGATCGACAGGTACTCGACGGGGCAGCCCTGGCCCTGCCAGCTGTCACCCGTTTCCGCGGCGCGCGCCGCGATCCGGTCGCTGCTCACCCCGGCGACCGCGAGCCCGGTCAGGTCGCCCTTCACGTCGGGCATGAAAACCGGCACGCCCGCGGCGGAGAGCTGCTCGGCGATCAGCTGCAACGTCTTGGTCTTTCCGGTACCGGTCGCCCCGGCGACGAGTCCGTGCCGGTTGAA
The DNA here is from genome assembly GCA_039916325.1 of Nakamurella sp. Classification (GTDB taxonomy): domain Bacteria; phylum Actinomycetota; class Actinomycetes; order Mycobacteriales; family Nakamurellaceae; genus Nakamurella. The sequence continues at coordinate 2,608 of JBDSLP010000218.1, forward strand.
CATCGAGAGCGGAATCGACACCTGGGCCTGCGGATCCGACCGACCCTGGCTCACCACCGCGCCGATCGTGACGGTGGCACCCACGCTTCGGTAGCCGTCGGCGATCCGACGCGTGACGTCGACGATCTCCGCGCCGAGTGGTGGCTCGGCCGCGCTGGGGCTGGTGGTCATCTGTGTTCCCGCCTCCCGGATGGCCGATCGGGCATCGCCGGCCGCAAGGGGCAGCGTAACCACTGCGCGGAAGCCGCGGCCCGGGCTTACGCGGACGGGTGCCGCCGGACGGAGTTGATGACGTTTCGACTCCGGGCGCGGGTACGTCAGTCCAACGGGGATCTCGATGGCACTAGCATTCCTCCGATGAACGACAGGCTGGTATGGATCGACTGCGAGATGACCGGACTCGATCTGAAGAAGGACGCCCTGATCGAGATCGCCGCGCTGGTGACGGACTCTGACCTGAACATCCTGGGCGAGGGGGTGGACATCGTCATCCATGCCGATGACGAGACGCTGGCCGGAATGCCCGACGTCGTGGTGGCGATGCACGCGTCCTCCGGTCTCACCGAGGAGGTCCGGCAGTCCACGGTGACCCTGGCCGAGGCCGAGAAACAGGTCCTGTCCTACGTCCGCGAATGGGTGCCGGAGGCTCGGACCGCGCCGCTGGCCGGCAACTCGATCGGCACCGACCGCGGGTACATCGTTCGCGACATGCCCGCACTGGACGCACATCTGCACTACCGGATGATCGACGTCTCCTCCATCAAAGAGCTCTGCCGGCGCTGGTACCCGCGGATCTACTTCGCCCAGCCGGCGAAGGGGATGGCGCACCGGGCGCTGGCCGACATCAAGGAATCCATCCGGGAGTTGGCCTACTACCGGGAGACCGCATTCGTGGCGGCCCCGGGTCCCAGCAGCGACGACGCGCAGGCGGTGGCGGCCAGGCTGCTCGCCGCGGGCTGACCCGCGGCGGGAACCCGTTTCCAGCATCGGTCGGGCTCGGGTAAGCTTTCCGGGGCCGTGTCTCACGGCCAGCATGGCGGTCGTAGCTCAGCTGGTAGAGCACTGGCTTGTGGTGCCGGTGGTCGCGGGTTCGAGTCCCGTCGGTCGCCCCATGCAGGAGCGGTTCACGTGGTTGCGGTAGCAGTGGCGGTATCCGACAGGGCCGTGTCAGCGAGTTCGCCCTCGCGGCACGGTCCTGTTGCCGTTTCCGGTCCGGCCGAGTGTCGAGAGGCCCCACGATGCAGCGCAGCAACGCCGATGTCACCGTCATCGCCGGCGGGGCGGTCGCCACCGTCGACGCCAGTGACACCGAATACAGCGACGGGCATCTCGTCATCCAGGGCAATCGGATCGTGGCGGTCGGTCCCGGCCCGGCACCGACGGAGTGGCTCCGGGGCGCGGCCCGCGTCGTCGACGGGCGCGGCACCCTGACCACGCCCGGGCTGATCAACACCCACCATCACCTCTATCAGTGGATCACCCGCGGTTACGCGCAGGACACCGGCCTCTTCGGTTGGCTGACCACGTTGTACCCGGTGTGGGAGCGGCTCGACGAGGAAGCGGTGCACGCGGCATCCGCCGCCAATCTCGGGTGGCTGTCGCTGTCCGGTTGCACCATGACCACCGATCACCACTACGTCTTTCCGCGGGGCGGCGGCGACCTGCTGGCAGCCGAGATCAAGGGCGCCCGCGACGTGGGGATCCGGTTCCATCCGACCCGCGGATCGATGGACCTGGGTCGATCCGCCGGCGGGCTGCCGCCGGATTCCGTCGTCGAGGACACCGAGACGGCCCTGTTGGCAACCGAACTCGCGATCATCACGTGGCACGATCCGAGTCCGGACGCGATGCTGCAGATCGGGGTCGCGCCGTGTTCACCGTTCTCGGTGACCCGTGAACTGATGACTGGTGCCGCCGAGCTGGCCCGCCGGCACGGTGTCCGACTGCACACCCATCTGTGCGAGACGCTGGACGAGAACGACTTCTGCGAATCGACTTTCGGCCGCACCCCGGTCGACTACATGGCCGACCTCGACTGGCTCGGGCCGGACGTGTGGTTCGCCCACTGCGTCTGGCCGTCCGAGCGCGACATCGCGACATTCGCCGCCACCGGAACGTCGGTGGCCCACTGTCCCACGTCCAACGGGCGCCTGGGGTCCGGGATCGCCCCGGTCGCCGACATGCTGGCCGCCGGGGTACAGGTCGGGCTCGGGGTCGACGGCGCCGCGTCGAACGAGTCCGGCTGGTTGGCTGAGGAGCCGCACCAGGCGATGCTGCTGGCCCGGCTTCGTGGTGGACCGGAGGCGCTGACCGCCCGCCAGGCGCTGCGGATGGCCACCCTGGGCGGCGCCCAGGTGCTCGGCCGATCCACGGATCTCGGCTCCCTCGAGGCCGGCAAACTCGCCGACGTCGCGGTCTGGCGGATCGATGGTCTCGGCTCGGTCGACATCGCCGACCCGGTGTGTGCCCTGGTGTTCGGGTCCCGCCAGCCGTTACGGCTGCTGCTGGTCAACGGAGTACCGGTGGTCGAGGACGACACCCTCCGGCGGGTCGACGCCGAGGCGTTGGCCCGCCGCTCCGGAGCCGCGTCCCGCCGTCTCGCCCGCGGCTGACTCCGGACCCATCGGCAGGGCTGGGCCCTCACCCCACTTTCGGTGTGCGAATCACCGGATTCCGGAGCTGATCACGCCGAAAGCAGCGTTGACGTGGTCGGCGGCCGTCGGACAAGCAAGGCCGCGGACGCCCGCCGGTCAGCTCGCGCCACCGAAATCGTGTTGCCGCCAGGCCTCGTAGATGACGATGGACGCACTGTTGGCCAGGTTCAGCGATCGTCGGCCGGCCAGCATGGGAATCCGTACCCGGTCGGTGATCTCCGGCAGCTCCAGGACTGCTTCCGGCAACCCCACCGATTCGGGACCGAACAGCAGTACATCCCCGGCGCGGTAGGCGATGTCGGTGTACCGGGTCTGCGCCCGGCCGGTGTAGGCGAACACCCGCTCCGGCGCGAGCGCCCGCCACGCGCTGACGAGATCGGGATGCACGGTGACATCGGCCAGGTCGTGGTAGTCCAGGCCGGCCCGTTTGAGCTTGCTGTCGCTGAGGTCGAAGCCCAACGGTTCGATCAGGTGCAGCTCGCACCCGGTGACGGCGGAGAGCCGGATCGCGTTGCCGGTGTTCGGCGGGATCTCGGGCTGGAAGAAGACGACGCGAAACACCGAACGAGTTTAGGTCAGCGAGCCGGCCGTCGCCGCCGCCGCTGAGTCGCAACGCACACCCGCACAGCCACTGCGGGGTTGAGATGGAGCCGCGCCCGCCGTCAGCATGGACGGATGAGCAATGCACCGACCGGACCGACCAGCCCGCCGCCGCCCCGTCCCTCTGCGGGTGCGGTGCCGCCAGTCCCGGCGACCGAGGGTTTGAACCTGCGACAGGGGGCCGTCGGCGCCCTGCACCAACTCGATCTGCGCACCCGCCCGGATCTCAAGCGCGCGGTCCCGGCGCTGCTGGTGGCGGTGCTCGCCTTCGTCGTGGGGTCCAACCTCGGCGGTTTGAGCCGTTCGTCCGAGGCGAACGTCTCGCTGTTCGGCTGGCAGCTCGACATCCCGGCGGGCTGGGTAATGGTGCTCGTCGTCGCCGTGGCCCTGACCTTCGTGCTCTTCGGCATCGTCGGCGGCCGGTCGATCGCCCGCGAGCTGGCCCGGGTGAGCACGGATCGAGCCGGGGTGGCGGCCGGGTCGGCCATCCGGCTGATCGTGGTCATCGTGTCCTACCTCACCGTGGGTCTCGGTCTGCTGTCACTGCTGAAGGTGGACCTGGGCAACCTGCTCGTCGGCGGTGCCGTCACCGGCGTGGTCATCGGCATCGCCGCCCAGCAGACCCTGGGCAACTTCTTCGCCGGCCTGGTGCTGTTCTTCGCCCGCCCCTACGTGCCCGGCCAACGGGTGAAGGTGCACAGCGGTGGACTCGGCGGACCGTTCATCGGAGTGATCGTCGGCGCCGGGATCATGTACACCTACATCGAGACCGAGAAGGGCGTGGTCAGCCTGCCCAACGCCGGCCTGCTGGCGGCGGCGATCGGCCCGCCCGGTGACAATGACAATGACGACGCCGCGACGGACGAGGCGGCGCCCGCCGTCCCCGGGGACCCGTCGGCCTCGGCTCAGCAGCGGTAACCCCGCGCAGAGGTTGCAGCCATGTCACCCGGGTCGGCTCCCACCGAATCGATGCCCTTCAACGCCGGAGCCGACCTCGGCCCGCCACGAGAACGGAGTGCCGTCATCAGCGATCACGTCGACGTCCTCATCGTGGGGGCGGGTCTTTCCGGAATCGGGATGGCCTGTCGACTGCTCCGCGAATGCCCAGGGACCACCTTCGCCATCCTGGAAGCCCGGCCGTCCACCGGCGGCACCTGGGACGTCTTCCGCTATCCGGGCGTGCGGTCGGACTCGGACATGATGACGCTGTCCTACGACTTCCGGCCATGGACCGGCGCCGCGATGGTGGCCGACGGCGCGGCGATCCTGGACTACCTGCGGGAGACGGCCCAGATCTACGGCCTGCCACCGCACATCCGGTTCGGCCGGCGCGCGGTAGCCGCGTCCTGGTCGTCCGACGACGCGCGCTGGACGGTCCGGGTCCGCGATGAGGACACCGGCGAATACTCCGTTGTCACCTGTTCGTTCCTGTCGGCGTGCACCGGCTACTACCGCCTGGACCGGGGCTGGACTCCGGATTTCGCCGGCACCGCTGACTTCATCGGCCCGATCATCCATCCACAGACCTGGCCGACCGGGCTGACGGTGGCTGACCGCCGGGTCGCGGTCATCGGCAGCGGAGCGACCGCGATGTCGATGGTGCCCGCACTGGCGGCGGCCGGGGCCCGGGTCACGCTGGTGCAGCGGAGTCCGACCTGGGTGGCGGCCCTTCCGTCCCGGGACCCGGTGGCGACGATGCTCCGTCGACTTCCCGACCGCCCGGCTCGACAGCTGTTGCGATGGCGGAACATCGGGATGTCGGTACTGATCTACCAACTGAGCCGACGCGCCCCCCGGGTCCTGGCGACGGTCCTGCGGGCCGCGGCCCGTCGCCACCTGCCGACGGCGACGATCGACGCGCATTTCACTCCCGACTACCGACCGTGGGATCAACGGTTGTGTCTCGTCCCCGACGGTGACCTGCTCGATCTGGTCGACACCGGCGCGGTGACCATGGTGACCGACACAGTGGAAGCTTTCGACCGGACCGGTCTGCGGCTCGGATCAGGAGCCCACATCGACGCCGACATCGTCGTGACCGCAACCGGTCTGGAGCTGCTGACCCTGGGTGGGATGACACTGGAGGTCGACAGCCGCCCGATCGACCCGGCCGACACCGTCACCTATCTGGGCATGCTGCTCTCCGGCGTGCCGAACTTCGCGCTCACCGTCGGCTACACCAACGCCTCATGGACGTTGAAGTCCGACCTGGTCGCCGGCTTCGTATGCCGCTTGTGGCGGTATCTGCAGCAGCACGCCTACTCCACGGTCGTCGCGGACGCGCCGGCGCTGCGGCCGGGGGACGAACTCCGCCCGATGTTCGACCTACAGTCCGGCTATCTCCTGCGGAGCCGGCATCTGTTGCCCCGACAGGGTCCTCGGGCGCCGTGGCGGTTGCGACAGAACTATCCGTTGGACCGCTGGCTGGTCCGGCACGGCCGGATCACCCGCGGATTGAGGTTTTCGCCGGCGGCACCCACCGGCACCGATCAGCGTCGGCGCGGCACCGACAACGCCACCACGAACTGACCGCCACCCGGCTCCACGGAGGCGGTGGCCGGCATCCCAGGGGTCAGCCGGACAAACCGGTCGACCAGCCATTCGGCGGTCGCGTCGGCGTCGGCCCGGCTCGGGCAACGGGCGACGACCTCCCGACCGCCCTTGCGCGCCAACCGTTCCGCGACACCGATCAGCGGAGCCGGGTCGGCGACGAAGAGCCGGGACGGCCACGGCACAACCGCCTCCACCGCGCCCTTGCGGGTGTTGCAGGCACGGTGGGCGAGCCGGTCCGCCGGATCCACCCCACTGTTCTTCTTGGCCTTGGCCACCGCCGCGCCACGGGTGTCCACGCTCGGTCCGCGCGCATCGTTCACCGACATGGCCGGGTCGACCGGCTCATCGCAGAGCCAGCACCGCCAGCCGTCACGATCACCGACCTCGTCGAGGGTGGTCATTCGAGCGGACCTGTGCTGGCGATGGGCATGGAGCGAGCGTAGTGGCCGGTTCTGTCAGAATCGGCCGATGTCCGACACCCCCTCGCCCTCGATCGACCGCTTCGTCGACGTCCGGGACCGGTTCATCACCGGCCTGCCGAAGGCCGAGCTGCACGTACACCACATCGGCTCGGCGTCCCCGCAGACCGTGGCCAGGTTGGCGTCGACCCACCCCGGGTCGCCGGTGCCGGCCGACACGGCGGCGCTGGCGGACTATTTCACGTTCACCGACTTCGCCCACTTCATCGACGTGTACCTGTCGGTGGCCGACCTGATCACCGACGCGACGGATGTGTGGACGTTGACCCACGGGGTCGCCGTGGACATGGCCGCGCTCAACATCAGGTATGCCGAGCTGACCGTGTCGCCGTTCTCGCAGATCAGCCGGGGCATCCCGGCCGAGGCCTTCATGGACGCGATCGAGGACGCCCGGCTCACCGCCGAGCGCGACCTGGGCATCGTGCTGCGCTGGTGCTTCGACATCCCCGGCGAGTCCGGGCTGCCCGCCGCCGAGGTCACTGCGGACGTCGCCACCCGGCTGCGGCCGGCCGGACTCGTCAGCTTCGGGCTCGGCGGTCCGGAGATCGGCGTCGGTCGTGAGCAGTTCCAGCCGTACTTCGACCGGGCCCGTGCGGCCGGGCTGCACAGCGTGCCGCACGCCGGTGAGACGACAGGCCCGCACACCGTCTGGGACGCGATCAACTTCCTCGGCGCCGAACGCATCGGGCACGGGACGACGGCGATCCAGGATTCGCGGCTGGTCGACCATCTGGTGGAGCACGGCATCCCGCTGGAGGTCTGTCCCACGTCGAACCTGGCGACCCGGGCGGTGGCCCGGATCGAGGACCATCCACTACCGGCCCTGGTGGCGGCGGGTGTCCAGGTGAGCATCTCCTCCGACGATCCGCCGATGTTCTCGACCGACCTGAACCACGAGTACTCCGTCGCTGCCGACCTTCTCGGGCTTGATTACGCCGGCATCGCCGACCTCGCGCTGGCCGCCGTCCGGCAGTCGTTCGCGCCCGACGACGTGAAGATCCGGGTGGCGGGCGAGGTCGCCGCGTACCGGGACGGTTTCGCCGGCTGAGACCGGTCAGCCCTGTCTGCGCGGCGGCACATCGACGCGGTCGACCGGCAACTTCAGGTCCAGGAGGTCGGTGTCATGTGTGTCCAGGGCGGCCAGTTGTTCGACCACCGGCACGTTCTCGTCGTTCTTGTGTCCGGCCGACGGGCGGGTGATGTCGCGCACGGGTTCCTCGGGTGAATCGGGCATCGGTGGGTCCTCTCTAGGGCTGGTCGATGACGATGTGGGTCGGCTGCGTGGGGTCAGGTCGATCAAGGGCGACGTTGACACCTGCGAACACCACTGTGCACGCGGTCAGCACGATCAACACGCGGAAGAAGATCGAGCTGGTCCTGATCGCCGATTCGGCGTCGGCCATCGCCGCTTGGCGGTCTTTCAGGATCAACAGCTTCGCCTCCGTCGACGACAGCGGCGGCGTGATGGCCAGGTCCTGGGCGAAGTTGCCGGCCATGTTCGTCCGCAATCCGCGCGGGGTGAAGATCACCATCGCCGAGATCGCCGCGAGTCCGTAGGCGGTGAGGGCCAGGTAGTACATCAGTTGCTTGTCCGTGTCGGCGAACCCGAAGAACGCGGCCGCTCCGGTGGCCAGGGCCAGCACCGTGGTCGTGTTCGACCGGTACTTCGCGATTACCTCGATCAGGTGGGTGTAGGCAGCCGTCGTCTCGGTGTAGTACACATCGACGGTTTCCGGGATCATCGCGCTACCGGCTCGGATCGGCGGAGGCGTGTGCGGTCACGCCGCCGGCCCGACGCCGAAGTGGAGGTGGGGCGACCCCGAAGCGGGAGAGCTTTTTCCAGTTCATCGGCGATCCCTCGGTGGATGAGGCGTCCAGCATCCACCCGTTACGGGAAGAGCACAACCGATGATCCGGGTCGGCCCAGGGCGTGGGTTGACGGGTCAGGCCGGTCGCCGCGCGAACCCCGGGGCATACTCCGGAAGGGCGGGACCCCGATCAAACAGGCCGGGATCACCTGCAGCAATGGCACTCTCGGGACGAACCGAAACCCGCGCGGCAGCCCGGTCACTTCTCCGCCCGCGGGCCGTGAGCAATCCCAGGAACAGGCCCGCTGACCACCCCTCGGACGATCACGCAGAATCCGGGCGTCCAGCGCCGATCTGGGTACAGCACCATCAAAGGCCGGCATCCCCGCCGGCCGGAGGAGACCAGGAGTCGGCGTGGGACTGATGGGCACGA
>JBDSLP010000219.1:0-3919 GCA_039916325.1 Nakamurella sp.
CCCTCGCCCTGCAGCCGCTCGACCACCGCCACCTTCTCGGCCGGGAGTACCTCGGCGATGACGGTGTCGACGCCGGCGGTGATGCCGACCTCGGTGCCGATCGCGGTCGCGGCGGCGGTGTTGTCGCCGGTGAGCAGTACCGGTCGTAGCCCCAGGGCCCGTAGTTCGGTGATGGCTTGCGCGCTGGTGGGTTTCACGGTGTCGGCGACGACCAACAGGCCGCGGGCGGCGCCGTCCCAGCCGACGGCGGTGACTGTCCGGCCGGCGGACTCGGCGGCGTCCTGTGCGGCGGTGAGTTCGGTGTCCAGTGGCAGCGACCATTCCTGGGTGAGCCAGGACGCCCGGCCGGCGGCGACGGCGTGGCCGTGGACGACGCCGTGGACACCCAGTCCCTGGGTGGAGGCGAAGGACTCGACCTTCGGGAGGTCCCCGACCCGGTTCCGGGCGCCGGCGGCAATGGCCGCGGCGATCGGATGTTCGGAGGCGTCCTCGAGGGCACCGGCGAGCCGGAGCAGCTGGTCGGCGTCGGTACCGGTGGCCGGGACGACGTCGACGAGGCGCATCTTGCCGGTGGTGATGGTGCCGGTCTTGTCCAGCACGATGGTGTCGACCCGGCGGGTGGACTCCAGTACCTGGGGGCCCTTGATCAGGATCCCCAGCTGGGCGCCGCGGCCGGTCCCGACGAGCAGTGCGGTCGGGGTGGCCAGGCCCAGCGCGCAGGGGCAGGCGATGATCAGTACGGCGACGGCGGCGGTGAACGCGGCCTGCGCTCCCGCACCGAAGACCAGCCAGGCCCCGAGGGTCAGCAGGGCCAGTACGATCACCACCGGCACGAACACCGCGGACACCCGGTCGGCGAGCCGCTGCACGGGGGCTTTCCCGGTTTGTGCCTGTTCGACGAGCCTGGCCATCTGGGCCAGTTGGGTGTCGGATCCGACGCGGGTCGCCCGGATGAGCAGACGCCCGCCGGCGTTCACGGTGGCGCCGGTGACGGTGTCGCCGACACCGACCTCGACCGGGACCGGTTCCCCGGTCAGCAGGCTCGCGTCGACCGCCGAGGATCCCTCGACCACGGTGCCGTCGGTGGCGATCTTCTCCCCGGGGCGGACCACGAAGGTGTCATCGACCGCCAACTCGCTGACCGAGATCCGCAGTTCGCGGCCGTCGCGGACGACGGCGACGTCTTTGGCGCCCAGGTCGAGCAACGCCAGCAGCGCGGCACCGGAACGTTTCTTGGCCCGGGCTTCGAAGTAGCGGCCGGCGAGGATGAAAACGGTGACCGCGGCCGCGACCTCCAGGTAGATCTCGTTCGCTCCCGACCCGCGAGACGGCAGCAGGGAGAACGTCATCCGCATGCCGGGCATCCCGGCGCCGCCGAGGAACAGTGCGTACAGCGACCAGCCGAACGCCGCCGACACCCCGACGCTGATCAGGGTGTCCATCGTGGCAGCGCCGTGCCGGACGTTGACCCACGCGGCCCGGTGGAACGGCCAGGCGCCCCACACCACCACGGGGGCGGCCAGGGTCAGGCTCAGCCACTGCCAGTTGTCGAACTGCAACGGCGCCACCATGGCCAGCAACAGCACCGGCACCGTCAACACGGTGGAGATCAGCAGCCGCCGCAACGAGATGACCTCGCCGTCCTCGGGGGTCGGGGCGTCGTTGTCACGGTCGGACGCCGATGGGGACGGTGCCGGCAGGGCGGCGGTGTAGCCGGTGGCCTGGACGGTCGCGATCGCCGCGTCCACCCCGGTGCCGCCGGGCAACACGACATGGGCCTTCTCGGTGGCGAAGTTGACGCTGGCCCGCACCCCGGGCATCCGGTTCAGTTTCTTCTCGATCCGGGCCGCGCACGACGCGCACGTCATGCCGCCGATCTCCAGATCAATGGTCTGCTCGGTCATGCGATACCTCCAACAAACGCGGAAAACGGTGGCCCGGCGAGTCCGGGGTGGTCCGGGTGGGTCAGGCGATCAGGGTGTAACCGGCCTCGTCGACAGCGTCCCGGACGGCGTCCAACGCCAGCGCCGTGGTGCTGGTGACGGTGACCGCGGAGTTCCCGCCGACGTTCAGGTCGACCTGGACGGTGTCGACGCCGTCGAGTTGGGAGACCTCCTCGGTGACCGCGGCGACGCAGTGCGAACACGTCATGCCGGAAACGGAGTAGGTGGTGGTGGTGGTCATGTGGTTCCTCCGGTGGGTGTCGTTGCAGTGATACGAGAAGACATGGGGGGCAAGCCCACCGCCGGGTCGAAGCCCCTCGGCGGGCGGGTGATCAGGAGCGGACGAGACGGGCGATGGCCTCGGAGGCCTCCCGGATCTTCTCGTCCGCTTCGCGACCACCGGCGGCCGCGGCGTGCAGGACGCAGTGGTTGAGGTGTTCGTCCAGCAACCCCAGCGCCACGGCCTGCAACGCCTTGGTCATCGCCGCCACCTGGGTCAGGATGTCGATGCAGTACTTCTCGTCCTCGACCATCTTCTGCAGGCCCCGGGCCTGCCCCTCGACACGGCGCAGCCGCTTCAGGTAGTCGTCCTTGCGATGGATGTAGCCGTGCTGACCCGCCGGCCCGCCGGTGGTCTGCGTCATCGGTCGTCCTTGGTCAGGTGGTTGCGTCCAGCAGTCATAGCTCCCACCCTACCACAATCAAACGGTACCCCCCTAGGGTACGCAATCGAAGCACGGTTCCGGCTCCGTCAACCGTTGCACACTGGGCCGCTCCGATCGTCCCCACCCGAGGAGGGCCAGACTCGTGACCGGTCTCATCATCTTCATCGTGGCGATGGTGGCCGTGGCCGGTGCGCTGGGGTTCGTCTGGCGACACCGCACCGGGAAGCTCGCACCCGGGATCGGTGCGGCAGGTGCTGCGTACAACGAGTTCAACGGCCAGGGTGCGCTGCCCACGATCCTGGCACCGGACACCGGACACCGGACACCGGACACCGGACACCGGACACCGGACACCGGACACCGGTCCGGCGGGCCCGCGGTGGGATGACGGCCCCGGTCCCTGACGACCTCGACGACCGCTTCCCCCTGCGCCGTCCGTCAGTTCGACCGTGATCGCTGACCCGGTCTGGCGGTGACGGGGTGTCGTAGTTGATGACGTTCTGCCGACAGGGCGTCATCTTTCCTCACGTTCGTGTCACAGATGTCGCTCCGAGTAAGGAGTCCTGTGCGCTGCGTGGTTACCATTCGTCGGTCAGACGAGGCGGTACTAAGAGGCGGTACTAAGGGGAGACGAATGATGATGCGACGTGTTCTGGGCTCGATGGCGCTGGCGGTCACACTCGCCTGCACCGCCCTGCCGGCGGCCGAAGCCGCCGCTCCGGCTCTGAAGAAGCTCTCACTGACCAGCTACACGATGACCGTCGGCGCCCCTGACGCACCCGCGACGGTCTGCGACTACAACGAGATCCACTGCGGCTACCTCGGTGTCGAAGCCACCTTCGCCGGTCTGAACCGGTTGCCCCGGCCGGCCGGCGCGTACGGCCCGCCGGAAGCGGGGCTGTACGGCGCAGTGGAGGTCACCCGCGTCTACGGCTGCCAGACCGATGCCGGTCAGCGGCTGCACCGTTACGACACGAGGGTGTCGGAGACGGCCTCCCTGAACACCCGTCGCGGATCGGGACTGAGGTTCCCCCGCACCGGTGACACCGTCACCGCCACCACCTACGCGTTCCTGACCGACGCGCAGCCCGGGAACTGCCCGGCCGGCACCACCCCGATGATCTACAAGCTCGTCGCCAAGCAGGTCCAGCTCGAGCTCGACGCCTACGTCCCCGAGATCCCGGACGGTCGCTACCGGGCGCCGTACCGCGGTCAGTGGCTCGGCGCCGTCCCGGCCCCGACCGTCCCGGCCCCGACCGTCACGACCTCGACCGTCACGACGTCCTGAGCCCGACCTCCTGAGCCCGGGCC
>JBDSLP010000220.1:0-2799 GCA_039916325.1 Nakamurella sp.
GCGCCGTCGAACGTGCCTACCCGCGCCGTGGACCCACCGACATCACCCCGCCGCCTGGCGGGGCCACCGGACGTCATCACTTGTTCACGCTGGGGTGCTGTGCATCTACGAGCCGGGTCGGGCGGAGTTCTGTTCGTCGTCATCGTCGGCGCCGGACAGTTTGTCCTTGGCGTCGTCGACAAGCTGTGACAGCTTGTGGCCTACGGTCCCTGCGAGATCTCTGGTTTTGTCCCAGGTTTCGGAGGCTACGACGGCCACGCTGATCCCGACGGTGTCGGCGGCGTCTTTGATCTTGTCGACCGCCCCCTCGTGATTGTCCTGGGTCTTGTCGGTAGAACTCATGCTGGCTGCTCCTTTGACGCGGTCAGGTGCTGGACGGATGCGGAGTCAGAGGATCTTGCCGAGCAGCCCACCAATGCCGCCCTGTGCACCTCCGGCCGCGCCGCCCCCACCGGTGAACTTCGCGATCAGGTCGGCCGGGTTGATTCCGAATTTGCCGAGAAGTCCGGCGTGGGCGTCGGTGTCGACCTGGTCGGGGAGCTCGGTGGCGGCCTGGTCGGCTTCGGCGTGCTGGCCGTTACCGCGGAGCAAACCCACGATGGTGTCTTTGTCGATGTTCATTACGACTCCTCTGCAGGGATAGCGGTTCTGGTCGGGGTTTGCGTGGCGGGCGGGGTGCCCGGAAGGTTCGTACCGGCGTCGAACGCGATCTCTTCCCGCCGGGCGTCTTTGGTGATGGCACGGTGTTCGACTACGGAAGCAACCGCGAGCCGCACACGTTCAACCGGGACAACTTGAGTGGTGATCGCGACCCGTTCCTCGCTCAGGGTCAGCCACCGGCCCGGATCGGCTGACATGACGCCCTCGTCGCCGACACGGTCTGCAGCGGCGTTGTCGTCATCAAGTTCAATGTCAACGAGGCGGACCTCCTCGTGGGACACCTGGACGGTGATGGTGCGCGTCTCGGTCACCACGTACTTCTCCAGCCGCATCCGCCGGGCCGGAACCGCGATGGTGGACACCTCAAGCCGTTCCTCGGACAGGATCAGCTCCTGCACGGTCGCCTGCGGCACTGCGTCGTCGGGGTTCTCGGGCGGGACTGTCATGACAGCACGGTGCGGGCCCGGCTGAGGATGCCGGTGAGTCCCTGCCCGGCACGCTGCTGCTCGCCCTGTTGTGCCGCGAGGACGATCAGGGCGGCGGTGACGGCGGGAGTGACCCACTGGGCGATCCGCAGCTGCTGCTGGGCGGCGGCGGCGTCGTCGGGGGTGTTCGGGCCGGGAATGACCGCTCCGTCGGCGGCGACGCGGCCGGCGTCGGCGAGGACCTTGCCCTGGTAGCCGCTGTAGGCGGTACTGGCGGCGGCGATGCCGGTGAGGGCGGCTTTGACGACGGTGTTGGTGGCGACGCCGTGCTGGCCGGCGACCCGACCCTTGTTGGCCAGGATCAGGCCGATACCGCCGATGGCGTGGATGCCGATGGCGGCGGCGTTGACCGGGGCCCACCGGGCCCAGCCGGCCGACGCGATGGCCGTCCGTTCGGTCGGGTCCTGGACGGTGTTGGCGGCGCCGTTGAGGCCGATGGCGCCCATCAGGGAACCGCCGAACCAGGCGGCCAGACCGATGTCGTGCATGCTGCGGATCACGGTGTTGCGGTCGGACATGAGGCGCTCCTGAGGGTTATCCAGCGGTAGGACTGAGGGAGCCGCCCGCTGACCGGATCCGGAGAGACCGGCCGGCGGGCGGGAGTGGACCGGTGGGCCGACGTGGATCAGTTGCCGAAGCCGGCCTTGTCGACGTTGCGGTGGAAACGCATGCCCGCCTTGCCGCCCAGGAGAGCCGCCCCCAGGGTGACGATGAGGATCGCGGCGATGGCGATGATGCCCGCGGTGGTGATGCTGCCCTCGTCGACGGGGATGCGGGGGAGGTTCAGAGTGGACAGCACGTTGAACTTGCTTCCGAAGACCAGGACGAGCACGGCGACCACGGCGGCGACGATGAGGCCCCAGATCCAGACGGCCAGACCCTGTTTGGTGCCGTTGAAACGAGCCATCCGGCCGGCGACGTAACCGCCGCAGTAGTAGGCGATGAACAACACGACGAGCAGGGCGATACCGCCGATCAGGCCGACGGTCCGGGCGGTGCCGGTGGCGGCGGTGGCCTGCTGGGTGATCTCGTCGGTCGTGGTGTTGTTCGCCAGCGACAGCGCGACCCCGGTGGCGGCGAGCAGTGACATCAGGATCGCCGCGACCCCGGCAGCGGCGAGCCAACCGAAGAACGCGGAACCGAACTTCATCCCGCCGAAGCGTTCTTCCTCACGGGCCTGGACGGTCCGGCGGTCGACGCCGAGATCGGCAGTCACCTGCTGATAGGGCTGTGCCGCATCCACCTCCTCCGTCCCGTCCAGCGTGGGCTCGGACGTCGTGAAGCGGGTGGGGTGGGGACTGTCGGTGGTCACGGGTACTCCTGGTGGATGATGCGGGCGGGCTGAGGTGGCGCGGATGGATGCGCAGCCGGCGTGCGGGGACCCGGCTGCGCATCCGTCCAGGGCCGGATTACCTGATGATGTCGCGCTGGTCGGCGGAGCCCTCGGCCCGCTCGCGCGGGCTGGTGTCGGTGTCGGTGTCGGTGCGGTAGCCCGTGGTGGCATCGTCGCCGTCGGAGGTCATCTCGACCTGCTCCTTGCGGACGGCTTCGGTGACCTGCTGCTGCTCGGTGACGGTCTCGGTGCCGAGCTTGATCTTCTCCACCGCCACGGCCTGCTTGTCCACGACGACCTGGTCCTCCATCAGGGTGACCT
>JBDSLP010000221.1:0-15401 GCA_039916325.1 Nakamurella sp.
TGTAGATCTCGTGTTTGGCCCCCACGTCGACACCGGCGGTCGGTTCCTCGAGGATCAGGACCGTGGCGTCGGTGGACAGCCACCGGCCGAGAATCACCTTCTGCTGGTTACCGCCGGACAGCCCGCCGACGGGCAGGGTCGGATCGGCGGGTCGGACTCCGTATTCGGTGACAAGTGTTCGCGCGAATGCGGTCTCGATCCGATTACGGCGGAAGGTCCAGGCGCGCGCACCGCGCAGGGCAGGATTGGGCAGGAAATTCTCGGTGACGGTGAGCTCCAGACCCAGGCCCTCCTCGGCCCGGTTGCTGGTGACGAAACCGAGACCGGCGCCGACTGCGGACGGAACCCCGGACGGGTGGTGGGCGCTCCCGTGAAGGGTCATCCGGCCGCCGTGCAACGGGAGCGCACCCAGCACGGTGCGGCCCAACTCCACGTGGCCGGCGCCGTCGAGCCCGATCAGGCCGACCACCTCGCCGGGGCGGATCGACAGCGAGACCGGCCCCACCCGCTCCCCGACGACGTCGACGAGTTCCAGCACCACCGTCTCGGTCGACGGTGGTGCGGGCGGCGGTGGCGGGATCGGCTTCCGCCCGACGATCTGGGTGATCACCGTGTCCTGATCGGTGTCGGCGATGAGGCCGTGCGAGACCACCTTGCCGTCACGCATCACGGTCACCCGGTCGGCGATCTCGAACACCTCGTCCAGGCGGTGCGAGACGTACACCAGGCCGAGGCCGTCGTCACGGAGCTTGCGCAGCACGTCGAACAGCACGGCGGATTCCTCGGCCGGCAGGCTTGCGGTCGGTTCATCCAGCACGAGGACCTGTGCGTCGACGACCAGGGCCCTGGCGATGGCGAGCATGGACCGATCGGTCCGGGACAGCTCGGCGACGCGGGCGCGTGGGTTCAGGGTGCTTCCGACCATCCGCAGGGCACGTTCGGCGGTCCGTCTGGTCTCCGACCACCGGATCACCCCCCGGTTGAGTGGGTAACCCGTCCCCAGCGCCACGTTCTCGGCCACCGACAGCCCGGGGACCAGGCCCAGATCCTGATGGATGAAAGCGATCCGCCCCTTCGCCTCCTCGCTTCCCAGCGGGTGACCGCCGACATCGACTCGCCCCGCGTCCGGTGTGTACACGCCGGCCAGCACTTTGATGACGGTGGATTTGCCGGCCCCGTTCTGACCGAGCAACGCCAGGATGGACCCGCTCAACACGTCGACGTCCACGTTGTCCAGAGCCTGGGTCGCACCGAAGCGCTTCGAGATGCCGCGCATCGTGACCAGCGGGTGGCTCCGTACGGGGGCACTCCCCGCCGCAGCGGCGGCCCCCACACCTGAGTTCTGGTGCATCGACTTCCTTGTCATTGCCCGGGATGCGCCGACCTCGTACTCGCCGACCTCAATGTCCAACAGTATGGACGGCGTCTAACAGGTTGGCAATAGTCGACAACAATTGACTCTCGGCAGTCGCGGACGATCCGCCGCGCTGCGGGCTCCGGCGGGGCGATCGTCCAGCCGGCGGGACCATCCACGCTCGCGCCGGACTCGCATCGGGAGATCAGGGCTGGGGATTCCTGACGAATTCCGGCACCAGCGGGTTCTGCAGTGCTGCTGCGACTGCTCTCAATTCGACCAGGAGCCGTTCCCGCATCGCGGTGTTCAGGCCCGACGCCGCGGTCGTGACGCTGATGGCGAAAGCATCACCGCCGGCGGTGGCGCTCGGCACCGCGATCGCGATGCAACTGACGCCGGGCGTCACTTCCTCCTCGTCGGTCGCGTACCCGCGCCGGCGAACGGTATCCAGTTCGACCAGCAGATCCGCCGGGTCGGTCACCGAACGCGGGGTCAACGCCACCAGTCGGTCGACGTTGCGCAATCGCTCCTGGAGCACTGCCGGGCTCACCTCCGCCAGCAGAGCCTTGCCCGTCGCCGCACAATGAGCCGGAAACCGGTCACCGATATTGGCGGTCATCCGGATTGGTTGGGCGCCGTCGTACCTGGCCAAATAGAGCACATCCAGCCCATCCAGCACCGCGGCCCTGGCCGTCATACGAGAAATGGTCGGCTGCTCCCGGCAAGACCGGTAGAACTCACCCACCTGATCGATGGTCTCCAGGTAGGCGCCTCCGAGTTCGACCAACCGGCGACCCAGCAGATAGCCGGCATCGTGTCGGACCAGCAAGCGTTCCGCCTCGAGCGCGAGGCACAGGTTCGCCGTCGACGACTTGGGCAGTTCCAGGCGCCGTGACAGCTCCCCGATCGACATCGGCACGCCGTGCGCGGCGCTCAACTCCGTCAGGATCGCGCTCGCCCGAGCGACCGCCGGCACCAACGAGGGGTCGCCGTTCCTCGACGATGCCTTGTCTTCCATCGGGCGTCCTCTCGCAATCAGATGTACAGCCTATTGGATGCCGTCCATCGAAGTGCTATCTTCGGCCTCGTCAGTACGTGCCCAACCAGCTGGACGGTATCTCATATACCACGTCCTCAGCTCGGACGGCGGATCCGGTCGACCTGGTTCCACCCGGCTGAGTCGGCTGAGCTCGACCACACCACACCACACCACACCACACCGCACCCGCTGCGGGGTGGAACGTGAAGGAGACGACCGCGTGACGGATTTCCCGCCTGCCCCGCCGACGGACGCGCCGGCACCCGACGAGGTGTCGTCAATGACCCCGCCGCTGTCCAAGGCCGAGTTCGACGCGGTGTACGACCGGCTCAGGATCACCGGAACCGACGTCGACGAACGGGGGGCCATCGCTCGGATCGACCCGGACAGCGTGCAGCGCGCACTCGGCGTGCCCCGCACCGGACGGACCGTCAGCCTCGCCATGCCCATCGATCGGACTCCCGGTCCGCACAACGGCCGCCCAGCACTGCACCACATGGTCGATCTGGGTGACATCGAACCGCCCGAGCCCAGCGCCCACAAGGACTTCATCGGACTGGACTACCACGGCAAGGCCGTCAGTCATCTCGATGCCGTCTGCCACATCGGCTATCGCGGCGAGCTCTACGGCGGTGTCGCCAGTCGCAGCGTCATGTCGGCCGCCGGCTCCGCCTGGTCGGCGGTGACGACGATGCGCGGCGGCGTGATCACCCGCGGTGTCCTGATCGACCTCCCGGCGGTGCGGGGGGTCGAGTGGTTGGAGCCGGGGGTTGCTGTGCACGCGGCGGATCTGGCGGTCGCCGAGGAAGCCCTCGGCGTCAGGATCGGCCCCGCAGACGCGGTGCTGTTGCGCACCGGGCATGGTGCCAGGCGGGCCGAGCTCGGCCCGTGGAACTCCGACAACGCCAGTGCAGGTTGGCATGTCGATGTCATGGAGGTGTTCGCTGAACGGGGGATCAGCCTGCTCGGCGGCGACGGCGACAGTGACGTGCGGCCGTCCAGCGTCGCGGACGTGCATTCACCGATTCATGCGCTGTCCCTCACCGCGTTGGGCATCCCACTGTTGGACAACCTCGACCTTGAAGAACTGTCCGACGCGTGTGCCCAGAGCGGGCGGTACGAATTTCTGCTCGTGGTCGCACCGCTGGTGATCCCCCGGGGTACGGGTTCACCCGTCAACCCCATCGCGGTGCTCTGATGAGCGTGTCCTTCAGGGTGGCCCTGTCCGCTGACTTCCGCTCTGATCGGCTCGAAACATCATGGGGTGACATTGGTCTCGGCAGGCTTGGGCAGGCCGGTATCGCCTATGACGTCCTTGACGTCGAGCACGCCGTGTTGTCCGCCGACCAGATCGACGGGTACGACGCGGTCATCTTCGCCGCACCCGCCGTGGACGCCGCTACGGTGGCCGGGTCGCACCCGCCCGCTCTGCTGGCTCGGTTCGGGGTCGGGTTGGACTCGGTGGACCTGGCCGCATGCACCGCGGCCGGTGTCGCGGTGACCATCACCCCCGACGGAGCCAAGCGACCGGTGGCCACCGCCGCGCTGGCGATGATCCTCGCGACCGGCCACAGACTGGTCGCCAAGGACCAGCTCGTCCGGACCGCCCGGTGGGAGTCGAAACTCGATCTGCTGGGTTCGGGTCTCACCGGGAAGACCGTCGGAACCGTGGGTTTCGGGAACATCGCCCAGGAGCTGTTCACCTTGCTGGCGCCCTTCGCGACGCGCAACCTCACCGCCGACCCGTTCCGCGACCCCGAAATCACCGCCCGCCACGGGGTCGAACTGGTCGACCTGCCCACCCTGATGCAGGGATCCGATGTCGTGGTGGTGACCGCCGCCCTGACCCCCGAGACGTTCCACGCGATCGGTGCCGCGGAGCTCGCCCTGATGAAGTCCACCGCCATCATCGTCAACATCGCCCGTGGACCGATCATCGACGTCGAGGCACTCACCGAGGTCCTGCGCCATCGGTCCATCGCCGGTGCCGGTCTGGACGTGTTCGAGGTGGAACCCGTTCCCGCCGATCACCCCCTCCTCGCGTTGGACAACGTGGTGCTCAGTCCGCACGCGCTGGCCTGGACCGACGAGATGGCCGCAGGTAACGGTGGTAGCGCCGTCAACGCCGTCCTGGACGTCTTCCACGGTCGGCGGCCGACCTTCCTCGGCAACCCCGCGGTGATGTCGATGCCCGCGTTCGTCGACCGGCTCGCCCGGTCGTCCGGTCGGCGTCCGGTCCCTGCGACATCCATCTGAACGCAGCGGGTTGCCCCGCCCGCTCGACAACCCGGAGAACCGACCTATGGCTGTAGCCCCGAATCGACCGAGCTCCGAGAGTTCCACGGCCGCCCTGCGGAACCCCAAGGTGACGTACCGTGCGCCCACCACCGCACGCGGACGGTGCCGATCATGAACTTGCTGTTCGACATCTCCGGCCGCACGGCCCTGGTCACCGGGTCGTCCCGGGGCATCGGGCGAGCGCTGGCGCAGGGGCTGGCCGAGGCCGGGGCCGAGGTGGTGCTCAACGGCCGCGATGGGGCCGCGTTGGAACGAGCGGCACACGAGATCCGCGACAGCAGCGGCGCGACCGTGCACACCGCGGTCTTCGACGTGACGGACGCGGCGGCGGTCGAGTCCGGAATCGCCCTGGTCGAAGACACCGTCGGAGCGATCGACATCTGCGTCAACAACGCGGGAATGCAACGGCGGGCTCCGTTCACCGAGTTCACTCTCGAGAACTGGAACGCGTTGCTGGCCACCAACGTGACGAGCGCGTTCCTCGTCGGACGGGAAGTGGCCCGCCGCATGGTGCCTCGCGGTCGGGGCAAGATCATCAACATCGCCTCCCTGCAGTCCGAGGTCAGTCGGCCGGGAATCGCCCCGTACGCGGCCACCAAGGGTGCCGTCAAGATGCTCACCCGCGGCATGTGCGCCGACCTGGCGGGATCGGGCATCTGTGTGAACGCGATCGGTCCGGGTTACTTCGAGACGGAGCTGACCAGTGCGCTCGTCGCCGACGAGACGTTCTCGGCCTGGGTCAGGGGCCGTACGCCCGCCGGGCGATGGGGCAAGGTCGAGGACCTGGTCGGCACGTTGATATGGCTCAGCTCGGATGCGTCGAACTTCGTCAACGGCCAGATCGTGTACGTAGACGGCGGAATGCTCGCCGTCCTGTGAACGCCGGCCGCGCCGGCCGCGCCGGCCACGCCGGCCACGCCGGCTGCGGAGGACCGCCGGCAGTCCTCGTCCCCCACCCGTCCTGCGCTGTGATCGAAGGGAACCACCGATGAAGGCCCTGGTCGTCCACGGCGCGGGGGATCTGCGCATCGACGAGACCGACATCGGGGAGCCCGGCGAAGGCCAGGTCCTGGTGCGGATGACGCACGGCGGCATCTGCGGATCGGATCTCCACTACTACCGGCACGGCGCCGTTGGCGCCTTCACGCTGCGCGAGCCTCTGGTGCTGGGACACGAGGTCGTCGGCGTCGTCGACCTGGACCCATCGGGGTCACTGGCGGCGGGGACCCCGGTGGCGATCCATCCGGCGACTCCCTGCACGCGCTGCCCGGAGTGTCTGGCCGGGTACCGCAACGTGTGTCGTCACGCCCGGTACTTCGGATCCGCTGCCAGCATGCCGCACACCCAGGGCGGATTCTCCGAGTTCATGGTGGTCCGCGACGACCAACTCCGTCGGTTGCCCGAGGGCCTGCCGTTGAGCCGCGCGGTCCTCGCCGAACCTCTGGCGGTCGGGATGCACGCGTTGCGCCGGGCCGGCGGCGTCGCGGGGGCGAAGGTACTGATCGGCGGGTCCGGACCGATCGGGATCCTGGCCGCCGGTGCCGCCAAGGCCGCCGGTGCCGCCGAGGTCTGGACCACCGACATCCTCGATCACGCCCTGTCGGTGGCCGCCGCCGTCGGCGCCGATCGCACGGTGCGCGTCGATCAGGAGTCGTTGCCGCCGGAATACTTCGACGTTGCCATCGAAGCGTCCGGAGCGCCGGCAGCGGTCGGATCGACCCTCGCGGCCGTGCGGCGACGGGGAGTGATGGTGCAGCTCGGAATGTTCCCGCCGGGTCCCCGCCCGATGGAACTCTCCGCCATGGTCGCCCGCGAGATCGACTACCGCGGCGCGTTCCGGTTCGACACCGAGTTCGACGCGTCGATCGCGCTGCTCGCCACGACCGATTCGCTCGACCCGGTCATCACCCACACCTACCGTCTGGCCGAAGCGCCGATCGCGATGGTGACGGCGGCCGATCCCGCCGCCTCCAGCAAGGTCGTCCTTCGGTTGTCCGACTAGACCGCCCGGGAGACGATGGGCGGGCGCCCTGTTGACGCCGGACCCTCTGCTCGACATCAGCTGCACCGCAACCGAAACACCGGAATCACTGTTCTCGGTCGGGCCCCCGACCCACATTCGAAGGAGAAGGCCGTGTCCCACACCATCAGGGTCGCACTGGCGACCCCGCTGGCACCCGAGCTGCGGCATCTCATCACCGACGTCCACCCGACGGTCGAGTTGATCGTCGACGACGATCTCCTGCCGATCCAACGGTTCCCCGGCGACCACGACGGCGATCCCGACTACCGGCGCAGCGCCGCGCAGCAGGACGCCTTCATGCAGCTGGTTTCTTCGGCGGACGTTCTGTACGGCATCCCGGACACCGACCCTGCGCTCCTGGCCGCCACGGTGCGGGCCAATCCGCGCCTGCGGTGGGTTCACACCATGGCGGCCGGCGGCGGCGCGCAGGTGCGAGCGGCCGCACTGACCTCCGAAGAGATGGAACGCGTGCAGTTCAGCACCTCCGCCGGGGTCCACGGCGCTACCCTGGCCGAGTTCGCGCTGTTCGGGATCCTCGCCGGCGCCAAGGATCTCCCGCGGCTGCGCACCCAGCAGTCGCACCGCCAGTGGTCCGAGCGATGGGTGATGCGCCAGGTGCACGAGATGACCGTCCTGGTGGTCGGTCTCGGTGGCATCGGGAAGCAGACCGCTGCGCTGGTGAAAGCGCTGGGCGCGCAGGTGGTGGGTGTACGACAGCGGGTCGCGCCGGTGGACTCCGTCGACGAGGTGTACTCGGTGGACGAGCTGGAGACGTTGGTCGGCCGCGCCGACGCCATCGTGTTCACACTGCCGGGTACCGAGGCCACCGACGGGATCTACGGCCCACACCTCATCGCCGCGACCAAACCCGGCGCCATCATCGTCAACGTGGGGCGTGGCACGGTCATCGACGAACCCGGCCTCATCGCAGGGCTGCAGTCAGGGCACCTCGCGTCGGCCTTCCTCGACGTGTTCGCCGTTGAACCGCTGCCGGCAGAATCCCCACTGTGGGCGATGCCGCAGGTGGTGATCGCCCCCCACACCGCCGGTCTGAGCCCGCACGAAGACCGGCGCATCGCACGCCTCTTCGCCGAGAACCTGCGCCGGTTCATCGCCGGCGACGAGCTCGTCAACCTCGTCGACCGCCACCAGTTCTACTGACGCGGTTCCGACCGCAGCCGCGGCACGGCGGGACGGAACGGAATCTGCGGTCGGCAACCGTCTCCGTGCCGGTCGTGGCGCGGTCAGTCGCGGCTGACGTCGATGAGAACCTTACCCACGGTGTTGTTCTCGACCGCGGCGTGCGCACCGGCGCTGTCGGCCAACGGGAACCGCACCAGGGGCAGGCCGGCTGCCTCCCCGACCGGCAGCGCACCGTCGGCGAGAGCGGCCGTCACGTCGGCGATCCCGGCGTCCAATGCGTCCTGCCCGACGGTGTAGAGCAGCACGAACTGGTAGCGGATGTTCTTGACGAAGTGCGCGATGATGGCCAGCCCGACCTCGTCGCCGCCGTTGTTGGCGTACACGGACACGCTGGCGTGGTTCGCTGCGACCGCGAGGTTCAGCGTCGCGTTCTGGGCGGGTGAGACCTCGACGATGATGTCGACGCCGTCGGGGGCGAGCGCGCCGATCACCGCGGCCGCGTCCTGGTCACGGTAGTTCACCGTGTGATGGGCGCCCGCCGCGGCGGCCAGGTTGGCCTTGGCGTCACTGGAGATGGTGGTGATCACGGTGGCGCCGGCCCAGCGGGCCAGTTGGATGGCGGCATGCCCGACGGCGCCGGCCCCGCCGGCGACGAGCACGGTCTTGCCGGTCAGCGCCCCCGGGTGCAGCCGGGACGGTCCGGTCTCGTTGACGGTGAGCGCGCGATGCGCGGTCAGCGCGGGTACGCCCATCGAGGCGCCCTGGTCGAAACTCGCCGGGTCCGGCAACTTCACCGCGCGCGCGGCGGGCAGCACGGTGAACTCCTGCGCGGTACCGGTCGGTCGCTGGTGAGCGGCCAGGTAGGTCCACACCCGGTCGCCGACGGCGAGGCCGTCGACGCCGGCGCCGACGGCGTCGATCACGCCGGCCCCGTCCAAATTGGGGACGATCTCGGGAAACGGGAGGTCGCCACCGGCGCCACTGCCGGCCCGGGACTTCCAGTCGGTGGGGTTCACCGCGGAGACGGCGACCTTGATGCGGACCTCACCGGGCCCGGGGGTCGGCACCTCGCGGTCGACGAGCTTCAGGACGGACGGATCACCGGTGGCGGTGTAGACGATTGCTCTCATCCCGAGTGCAACGTCATCGGACGGTGGGATCCTTCCGCGTGGTGGGCGAGATCGGCGAGATCGGCGACCGCTCCACCGCAGGTTGGCCGAGCGGGGTCGCCGACGATCAACTGACCTCGGACAGGGTGTCCCGGCTGCCGGCCTGGTCCAGGGTGATGACACTGACGGTGCCGTTGGTCTCGAGCACCACCGCGGCGATCAGGTCCATTCCACCGACTCCGGAAGCGCGCACGGCCTGGCGTAAGCCCTGCTCGGTCAGGCGCTGCCGCTCGAGGGCGGCGTGCAGGACAACGCCGTCCTTCACCAGCAACGTGGGTCGGGAAGTCAGACCACGCCGCACCAGGCTCGACCGGACCGCCAGCCATGCGGCCGCCAGTTGCAGTGCGGCGAGCAGCGCCAACGCGACTGCACCTTCGAGCCAGGCGACCGATTTGGTGAGCACCACCGAGGCCAGGGTCGAGCCGAGCGCGACCGTCACGATGAAGTCGAACGCGTTGAGCTGGGCCAGGGTGCGCTTACCGGTGACCCGGAGCACGGCGATCAACCAGAGGTAGCCGAGCGGACCGACCACCAGCACGCGAAGGATCCCGGAGAAGTTGTCGTAGAACACGGCGGCCTGCTTTCGACGTCCACCCTGGGTGCCGGCCGGCCGCAGGCAGGGGGACCGCGTCCGGTTCGGCGCTGCTGCGCCTCCCGGCTGACGTACCCACAGTGCCGACGAATGAGTCTCCCCCGATCCCGGGACCGCCCCGGCGGCCGGGTCGGCATCCACTGGCAGTAGGTTCGCGGGGCCGTCGGCGGAACGGACGGTTCAGCGTCCGCCGTGGCGACGTCGGCACGGCATCGGCACGACATCGGCACGGCATCGCCATCACCGCGGTCGCCGCCGGTCCGATCAACCTCGAGAGGACACCGCAGTGAGCAGATCCGATGAGCTGTTGATCGCAGGGGTCGACGTCGGCGGCACGAACATCGAGGTGGGCCTGGTGTCGCCCGACCACCAGGTGCTCGGCCGCGCCAAGGTGGACACCCCGGTCGGTGGTCCCGACGAGGTGATGGACGCGATCGCCGGACTCATCGGATCCCTCGGCGAGACGCCGGCCGCGGTTGGCGTCGGGATCCCCGGGGTGGTCCACGAAGGCCGGGTGCTCACCGTGCCGAATCTCGAGAACTGGCACGAACACGTCGAGGTGGACACCGAGCTCGCCGATCGTCTCGGCCTGCCGGTGGCGTTGGGCAACGACGCAGACGTCGGACTCCTGGGGGAGTGGCTGGCCGGTGCGGCACAGGGGACCCGGAACGCGCTGGGGATCTGGATGGGAACCGGTATCGGTGGCGGGATGATCCTCGACGGGCGGCCCTATCGTGGCGCGCGGGGAGCCGCCGGCGAGGTCGGGCACATCATCATCCGGGCTGACGGTGCGCTGTGCGGGTGTGGTCGACGAGGTTGCGTCGAGGCCTACGCCGGCCGCCGGTCGATGGAGCGCATCGCCTCGGCCCTGGTCGACGCCGGCCGGTCGACCAGCCTGTTCGAGATCCAGGAGGAGGAAGGCAAGCGCAAGCTCACCTCCAAGGTCTGGGCCCGCGCGCTGGACGAGGACGACGAGATGGCGACCGAGCTGATCGACACCGCGATCGAGAGCATCGGGTTGGCCCTCGGGTCCAGCCTGAATCTGCTCGACGTGGAGCGGGTGGTCATCGGCGGGGGCCTGGCCGAGAAGCTCGGCCAGTCACTGGCCGATCGGATCGGGACGGCCGCCAGGCCCTGGATCCTGCAGGTCAACCCTGAGCTGACGTTCGCGGTGGCAGCTCTCGGCGACGATGCGGGAGTGGTCGGTGCGGCGGCCCTGGGCCGGGCGCTGGTCATCGGTAGCTGATCGACCGACGAAGGATCGCGGTCGCCGGCCGTCGATCCAGCCACGAGCGTTCGCGAGCGAAGGGGTCGACGTGTCCGGTCTGCCGTCCTGGCTGTTGCTGATCGTCTTCGTCGCCTCGGCCGGGGTGATCTGGCTCGCCGGCGTCAAGCTGGCCGACACCACCGACATCCTGGCGCAGCGTCTGCATCTGGGTTCAGCCCTGGGTGGGCTGATCGTCCTCGCGGTGGCCACGAACCTGCCGGAGATCGCGATCACGGTCTCGGCCGCGCTGTCGGGCCACCTCGAAGTCGCCGTCGGCAACATCCTCGGCGGGATCGCGGTGCAGACCGTGGTGCTCGTCGCCCTGGACGCATTCGGGGTCCGGCCGCATAAACCGCTCACCTACCAGGCGGCCAGCCTGGTCCTGGTCCTGGAGGGGGCGCTCGTCGTGGCGGTCCTCACAGTCGTCATCGCCGGCACCCAGCTGCCCGCCACGCTGGTCTTCGCGCGGATGACCCCGGACGTGGTGCTGATCGCCGCTCTCTGGGTGGTCGGTCTGCTGTTGATCAATCGGGCCAGCCGCGATCTCCCGTGGAACGACAGCGGGAATGCGCCGGACGGTCAACCCGAGCCCCGGGGGAGCCGGCGGACGAAGCGGGAGAAGTCCGCCACCGACCGGAAGGTCAGCACTCGTCGAGTCGCCACCGTCTTCGGGGCCGCTGCGGCGGCGACCCTGGTCGCCGGGGTCACCATCGAGCAGAGCGGGGAGCAGTTCTTCGGCAACCTCGGACTGTCCGGAATCCTGTTCGGGGCCACCGTGCTGGCGGTGGCCACGTCCCTGCCGGAGCTGTCCACCGGTATTACCTCGGCGAGGACCGGCGACTACCAGCTCAGCATCGGCGACATCTTCGGCGGCAACGCGTTCCTACCCGTGCTGTTCCTCCCGGCCACGTTGATCTCCGGTCGGGCGGTGCTCCCTGACGCCGGTCCCAGCGACATCTACCTGACCGCGCTGGCGGGTCTGCTCACCGTGGTGTACATGGCCGGGCTCATCTTTCGGCCGCGACGCGACCATCTGGGCCTGGGTATCGACTCGATCGTCGTCCTGACGCTCTACGTGCTCGGCGTCGTCGGCCTGGTGGCGCTGCAGTAGCCGCGACGTCAGAGGCGGGACCGGGGGCGGACGGCCGGCGGGCCAGGGTCAGCGTGCTAGCAGCGGGCCGGCCGCCAGGCCGAGGCCGACCGCCGCCACCGCGGAGGTGATCGCCGCGCTCGTCGCCCAGGGCCGTGGGCGTGCGGTGTCGGGCGCATCCGAAGCCGGTCGGAACACCACGACCAGCCAACGCAGGTAGTAGTAGAGGCTGACGACGGTGTTGACCAGCAACGCCACCGTTAGCCAGGTCGCGCCCCCGGCCGCGGCGGTGGAGGCCACGGTCAGTTTCCCGACGAAGACCGCCGTCGGCGGCGTGCCGACCAGCCCCAGCAGGCTGACCAGCAGACACCCGGCCAGCAGCGGCCGGGCGCGGGCGAACCCGGCGTACGCGGTGAGCTCCCGCCGCTCCGGCTCGGCCGCCACCACCGCGAAGGCGGCCAGGTTGGTGACGGCGTAGCCCACCAGGTAGTACAGCAGCGCCGGACCGCCGACCGTGAGTCCGAGGGCGGCCGGGACCAGCAGGTATCCGACCTGGCTGACGGTGGACCAGCCGAGCAGTCGACGGACGTCGGTCTGCAGGTACGCGGCCAGGTTGCCCACCGTCATGGTGACCACGGCCACCGCGCCGACCAGCACGGTGGGATGGGAGCCGTCCGGGAGAACGTCGACCAGCCGGGACACCGCCACCACGGCGCCGATCTTGGGCACCGTGGTGAGGAAGGCCGCGGCCGTCACCGAGGCGGCTTGCGTGGCGTCGGGAACCCAGAAGTGACCGGGTACCGCGCCGGCCTCGAACAGCAGACCCGCGAGGACGGCGACCGCGCCGAGGGCGACCACCGCACCCGGTGCGGCCGGCAGCAGCTGCCGCAACGCCGGATACCCGCCGGCCCCGGTGATCCCGGTGAGCACCACGGTGCCGAGCAACATCACGATGCCCAGCAGCGCGCCGACCAGGTAGGTCTTCAGCGTCGCCTCCGCGCTGAGTCGGTCCCGGGCGAGGCCGATCAGGCCGTAGAGCGGGATGCCGGTGATCAGGAAACCCACCGCCAGCACCACGAGGTCGTCGGTTCCGCCCAGGACGATGGCACCGGTGGCGGCGAGCAGCAGCAGTGTGTAGGTCTCACTCTCCCGATCGCCGCCGGCCAACTCGTCCGATCCGAGCCAGATGACCAGCGCGGTGGCGCCGGCCACCGCGAGCCGGACGATCCCGGTCGTGACGTCGATCCGGTAGCTGCCGCCGAAGACGGTCCGGTCCGGTCCGGCGAGGGCGACGATGGCGGTCACCACGCAGACGCCCAGAGCGGCGAGGGCCACGATCCGGGCCATCCACTGCCGTGACCGGGGCAGGAACGAACCACCGATCAGGCACGCCAGCCCGCCGACGATCAAAGCGAGCTCCGGCAGCAGGGCGGCCGGGCTCAGGTCCGTCATCACGGGGTCCCCAGCGCGCGGCCGGGGCCACTCATCGCAGCACCGCCCTGACGACACTGTCCGAGGCGGGTACGACCACGTCCTGCAACACACCGGGGGCGATTCCGAGGATCAGGGACAGGCCCAGCAGCACCCCGATCGGCAGCAGCTCCGACACCGTCAGGTCCGCGAAACCGGTTGATTCGCCGCGGGTCTCGCCGAGCGCGACGCGCTGCAGCGCCCGTAGCCACAGCGCCGACGTCAGTACGATGCCCGGTAGGGCGACGGCGGCCACCGGGCTCACCGCGATGGAGCCGGCGAAGATCTGGAACTCGGCGATGAAGCCGGAGAACGCGGGCAGCCCGAGCGAGGCGAACGCACCCACCGCGAGGAGCCCGGTGAACCGGGGGGCCGGCCCGGCGAGCCCCCCGTAGGCGTCCATCCGGTAGGTGTGGGTGCGTTCCCACATGGGCCCCGCCAGCAGGAACAACGCTCCCGTGATGAGCCCGTGGCTGACCATCTGCACCACGGCGCCGGTGACCGCGATCTGCCCGGCCTGTTCGTTGCTCGCACTGCTCAGGCCGGCGGCTCCGACGGCGACGACCACGTAGCCCATGTGGTTCACCGAGGTGTAGGCGAGCATCCGTTTGAAGTCCGTCTGGCCGAGTGCGACCAGGGCGCCGTAGAGCACCGAGACCAGACCCACCACCAGGATGAACCACGACCAGGAGCGCCAGGCCGCGGGCAGCATCGGCATCGCGATCCGCAGGAAACCGTAGGTGCCCATCTTGAGCAGCACCCCCGCAAGCACCGCCGAACCGGTCGCCGAGGCATCGGTGTGCGCGGGTGGCAGCCAGGTGTGGAACGGCACCGTCGGGGTCTTGATCGCCAACCCGATCAGGATCGCCGCGAGCACCAGTCCGCCGGCGACCGGTCGGTCCTGCAGGGGCGGGGCGGCAGCGATCGCGGCCATGTCGAAGGTGTGCGGGGACGACCCGGCGAACAGCCCGATGAAGCCCAGCAGCAGCGCGATCGATCCGACGAAGGTGTAGAGGAAGAACTTCAACGCCGACCGGGCCGCGCCGGCGTGGCCCCAGCCGGCGATGACGAAGTACATCCCGACGATCGACAGGTCGAAGAACACGAAGAACACGATCAGATCCTGGGCGGCGAAGACCCCGAGGCAACTGGCTTCCAGGAACAGGAACAGGGCCGCATAGGAGCGGGGGCGTGGGGTCGTTCGAGGTGATGCCGCGGCGCAGGCCGCGAAGATCACCGTCGTCAACGCGAGCAGCGGCAGCGACAGGCCGTCGACGCCCACGGCGTAGGCGGTACCGGCGTCCGGGATCCAGGCGATCCGCTCGGCGAACGCCAGTTGCCCCGCGGGCGGGGACTGGTAGCCCACCCACAGCACGATCACCAGGCCGACGTCGACCAGGGTCGCGCCGAGCCATGTCCAGCGCACCACCGGGGTCGGGACCGGGGCGACCGCCAGGATCAGCGCGACCAGGAGGGGGAGGAAGACGAGCAGACTCAGCATCAGCCGAACACCACCAGGGCGCCGACGGCCGCCATCAGGAGGAGTGCTGTCATCAGGTAGTACTGGTGAACCTGGCCGGTCTGGGGTCGCCGGGCCAGCGACCCGGCGCGACGGAACGCCCGGGCGGTGGCCTCCACCGTGGCGTCCACGACACGGTCGTCCCAGTCCGCCGACCGGCGCCCGGCCACTCCGATTCCTGTCGCCAACGACATGACTCCCCTGTCCACCACCCGATCGTCGAATTGCGCGAGCCGCGCGGACCCCTGGCGGACCGGTGCCGTGACGACGCGGTCGACCAGCCGTTGCAGGCCGAACCAGTCGGCCGCCCAAGGCCACCGCGGCGATCCCCACCGGATCACCGCCGCCGCCACCGCCACCGCGACCACTCCGGAGACCAGCCAGTCGGACAGGCCGGGGGCGGCCGTGGCCGTCTCGCCCAGCGCGCGCCGGACCCC
>JBDSLP010000222.1:0-6576 GCA_039916325.1 Nakamurella sp.
GTTCTGTTCGGGGCGTGAAAGATGGATGCCATAGCCGCTTCGACCGACCGGCGGCGGCGGCGGGTGAGAGTTGCAGGCCTCCGGGCGGCCCGAGGAGGACTTCAGCACCCGACAGGCGCTACCTGACGCCTACGACCTGGGCAGTCGTAGCGCGCTCGGCCGCTCCCCGCCTAGATGATCGGAAGCCGGCCGTCGAGCCGGGGTCCAACGTGGTCGCTGTTGACCGCGAGCGGCGAGTGTCCGACCCGGCAACCTCACAAATAGGCGCCCGGCACTCAATGGGGACGCCGTCATCCCGATAGGTTGGTCACGGGAATCGGCCCGGCGGTCGGTATCAATACGAACATTCACAGCCTCATCACCCCGGCGAGCAGGAAGTAGGGGCTGCGGCTCAGGCCTGGTTCAGGCCGACTACCCGACTTGCCACCCACCGTCGACCACCAGGTGCTGCCCGGTGACGTAGGAGCTCTGGTCGCTGGTCAGGTAGAGGAACGCGTTGGCGACGTCCTCCACGGATCCGAGCGCGCCGGTGGGAATCCGTGCGGTGAAGGCGTTTTCCTCCTCCTGAACGGTCCGGCCCGATTCGTCGGCCCTCCGTTCGAACAGTGTGTCCAGCATGGCCGTCCGGATCTGGCCGGGGCAGACCGCGTTGACGCGGATGCCCAGCGGGGCCAGTTCTGTGGCCATGCTCTGCGACAGACCGAGGATCCCGAACTTCGACGCCGAGTAGGCGGCATTGCCGTAGCCGCCGCGGACACCGAACAGCGAAGAGGTGAACACGATGGTGCCCGGCCGGTGGGAGGCGACAAGGTGCCTGCCGAAGGCCGTCGCGGTATGGAACGCTCCACTCAGATTGACGGTCACCACGGTGTTCCACTCGACGGCCGAGAGTTCCAGTGCGGGCTTGAGGATGAGGACGCCTGCGTTGACCACGATGGCGTCGCAAGTGCCGAACTCGCCGGTGACCTCAGTGGCGACCCGTTCCACGTCCTCGGGATCCGCGACGTTCATTGCGTATCCGACGGCGTCGACCCCGAACTCGGTGCCAATCTCGGACGCGACGCGTTGCGATGCTGTCTTCTCGAGGTCGGCCACCACCACACGGGCCCCTTCGCCGGCGAACCGGCGGGCGATGGCCCGGCCGATGTGCCCGGCACCGCCGGTGATGAGTGCGGTCCGATCCTGGAGTGCGTGCGGTGGGCCTGAATGAGTCCCGGTCATCGGTGTCCTCTCGACGGGTGGCGTACGGCCGTGGCCATGATCTGGTCGTGCATGGGGATCAGTCGCGCCCCGTCCCTCCGGGCGATGTCGAGCAGGCGATCCAGGGATGTTCGCGCGTGCTGTTCGTCTATCGGGGTACCGCCCGCGTAGGAGCCGCATGGTGTCCGGTCGAGCAGGTTCTGGGCCAGGTCGGCCGTGTCCCCGGCGAGGATCCAGCTGCCGGAGTCCTCGAGGTCGACCCGGAACGACATGTGCCCTGGAGTGTGCCCGGGGGTGGAGATCACGCTGATCCCGGGAGCCAGTCGGGTGTCGCCGTCGAGTTCCTGCCACCGGGTGCCGGGCTCGGTCCAATCGGGCTGGTGGAAACCCTCGGCGGCCCCCACCGCTCCCCCGCGGGCGAATTCGAGTTCGTTGCCCTGGATGGCAATCGGCACTCCGGCCCGGGCGAGCGTGGGGATCCCGCCGGAGTGATCGACGTGCAGGTGACTGACGGCGGCCATCGTCAGATCGGCAGGTTTCAATCCGTACGCGGCGAGAGCAGTCACGACCGGGTCACCGTCCAGGATCCAGTTCCACCCGGCAGCGTCGGGCGGCTCCGGTGCGAGGTGCCATGCGGCATCATGGTTATCGGCCTCTTCGCCGTCTCCCCGGTAGGCGGCGATGATCTCGGGCGATTCATGCGCCGCACGCGACATGCCGGTGTCCAGCAGCACCCACCCGTCGTCGGTCTCCACCAGTGCCCCCATGAGGGGTTCCCAGTAGAGCTGGTGCGAGCCCCCGGCGAGGGAGAGGGACTTCGGAACCCGTTCGGCGCCGAATTGCACAAAGTACATACGCCGCGCGAAAATCATTTCGCCGCCAAATGCGGTTCAGCGGACCTGGACGCCCGGATACCCGCGGTGAGCATCAGGTAGGCGACCCCGGTGACGATCAACCCGGGAATCCAGGACAGGTCGGCATCCCCGAGGAGGGGCGAAGCCCATCCCTTGAACGCGGCGTTGTTCACGAATGGCAGCGCGGCGAACACGCCGATGAAGTAGGCCAGAACGGCCTTCCCGTTGACGCCCGCGACGGTCCAGCTCGCGGAGTCCCGGTAGTAGGCGCCGCGTGGTTGGAAGAACGCGGCGACGTCGTAGTCACCCTTCCGGATCCAGTAATAGTCGATGAGGTTGATGGCTCCCCAGGGGACGAACCCGAGCAGCAGGAAGGACAGGAAGATTCCCACGTTGGTGCTGAAGTCCGCTGATGCGGTGAGCGCGATCCACAGGCCGATCGCGAACGTGGGGGCCAGCATCAGTGCGCGGATCAAGGTCGACGCGGGGACTGGTCGGAAGGTGCTGATCGCGGTGATCAGGTTCAGCATCCCGCCGTACAGGTTGAGCGCGTTATTTCCACCGATCGCAATCGCCGTGATGACGAGAATGATTGCGACGACCGGGGTTCCGCCGAACAGCTGGTTGATCGACGCCGACGTGTCGGTCGGGTCGAACTGCACGGCGAGCATGACGCCGACCAGTTCGGTCCAGGTGGTGCCCACGAAGGCGCCGGCGAAGGTCCAGCGGAAGGCGTCCTTGGCGTGGGTGTCCTGCGGCAGGTATCTCGAGTAGTCCGAGACGTAGGGAGCGTAGGTGAGCAGGAAGGTGGCGATCAGACCGAACGCGGCGAAGAAGGGGCCGGCCTCGAAACCGGACGTGGTGAGGTCGAAGCCGCCGTGCAGCAGTGAGGCGACCGTGACGATGACCACGGTGAGGGCGAGTGGCCAGGCCGCCCACTTGGCGGCCACGTGGATGGCTCGGTACCCGACCAGGGCCAGGATCAGGCTCAGCAGCGCGATCAGGACGATCGACATTCGGATGTCGAGGGCCGGCATCGCGGCGGTGAGCGACTGGCCACCGATCACCGCAGTGGTGGCGAAGAAGCCCAGATACAGGAAGGCGGCCAGCGCAATCGGGAGCAGGGCTCCGTAGAAGCCGAATTGGCCGCGGCTCTGGATGAGCTGCGGGACACCGAGTTTCGCACCCTGAATCGAGTGCAGGGACATGAACACCCCGCCGGCCACGTTGCCGAGCAACACAGCGACGATCGACCAGAACAGATTGTTGCCCACGACCACAGCCAACGCGCCGAAGAACGCGTTGCCGATGCTGAGGTTGGCGCTGAACCAGACGGGGAACAGGTCCCGGGCCTTGCCGTGGCGGTCCGCCACATCGATCACATCGACATGCTGGGTTTCAAGCGCCGGTGTCGCTTTGTGCGCGGTCACGTTCTTCTTCCTTCCGCTCGGGTGCTGCGAGTTTGGATTGGCTGCGTAGTGCTCGTACCGCCATGCGGATGGCGACGAGGAGGAGGAAGACGGCGAACAGAACCGCCGAGAGCCGAGGTGGCAGGAGCCAGGCCAGCGCGGCGCCGGCTGCGGCGGTGCCCGCCCCCGCCACCCCGACGATGCCGGCGGCGCGGAGGTCGACGTGTCCGTTGCGGACGCTGAGGATGGTGGCGATGATCCCGGTGGGAATGACCACGAGCAGCGACACACCCTTGGCCGTCAGGTCGCCGACCCCGATGAACACGATCATCACCGGCACCATGAACACGCCTCCGCCCACCCCGAGCAGGCCGGACAGGATCCCTGTGACCAGGCCGAGCGCCAGCAGCACGATCACGATCCACACCGTGTACTGCAGGGCGGTCTCGCGCGAAGGCACCTCGAAGAAGAGCCGGACGGCGACGGCCGCCATGAAGGCGATGAACAGCCACCGCAGCCATTTCTCGGAGATCCCGTGCAGCAGGCGCGCTCCCACCAGGGCTCCCAGCACCGCGCCGACGGTCAGCAACCCGGCGAGCAGCAGGTCGGTGTATCCACCGATCAGGTAGGTGGCGGCACCGACGATCGAGATGGGGACCACCGCCGCGAGCGACGTGCCGTGCGACAGCTTCTGTTCGAACCCGCCGATCAACACCAGCGCCGGCACGATCAGGATGCCACCGCCGACCCCGAACAGGCCGGAGAGGAGACCGGCGATGAGGCCCAGCACGGCGAGCCTCCAGAACGCCGTCTGCGGGGCGACCGCGCCACGGAGCCCGGTCACAGCGTGACCACCCCGGTGCGGAGTCGACGATCGGCTCCGGTCCGCGCGACGTCGCTCGCGTCGGTGCCGACCTGCCGGCGGTAGTTGACCGGGTCGGTGGCACCTTCGGTATTCACCACCAGCACGCTCGCCTGCGGGTCGAGCCCGAGGGTGCGGCGGTCCGCGTCCGACGTCGACGCGTCGATCAGGGCGCCGAGGGACGCGGCGCCGGACTCGCCGGCGACCACCCCCGCCTCGGCCATCAGGCGCATCGCCCGGTGTGCGGACTCGTCGTCCACCGCAAGGTAGGCGTCGGCAGCAGCGAACACGATGGGCCACGCCTGGATCGACGGCAGTCCACAGTTCAGGCCGGCCATGGTCGACGGATGCGGTCCGGGTGCCGGGGTCATCAGACCCTGCCGGGCCGAGCGCATCAGGCAGTTCGCGGCGGCCGGCTCGACGATCACGGTGCGCGGTGACCGGGCCCGCGGGTCCGGCCGGAAATGCTGCAGTCCGGCTGCGGCGAACGACCCGACCCCGGCCTGGAAGCACACCACATCAGGGACGGGTCGACCGGCACGGGCCAGGGCCTGATCGATCTCCCGGAACATCGTCGAGTAGCCGTAGGTCACATCGACCGGGGTCCGGGTGTAGCCCTCCCAGGAGGTGTCGGAGATGACCAAAGAGTCATCGGCCGCCTCGACCGCCGACCGGGCGATGGCGTCATCGTAGGTTCCGGGGACGACATGCACGGCGGCACCCTCGGTTTCGATGTCGTCGATTCGGGACTGGGCCGTACCCGCGGGAACGAAGATCGTGCAGGCCAGTCCGAGGATCCTGGCCATCCTGGCCACTCCGCGGCCATGGTTGCCGTCGGTCGCTGCGACGAGCCGGCGGCCCCCGTTCCCGGCGAGTGCGGCGCGGGTCCCGTCCAGGGTGAGCGCTTCGCCGGGCCGGCCGAGCCATTCACGCTGGATCGCTCTCGCCGTCGCGAAGGAGGCCCCCAGCATCTTGAACGACGGAAGCCCGAGGCGGGAGGACTCATCCTTCACCAGCACGGTTCTCACGCCCATCGCCGCGGCCAGGCCGGGACAGTCCAGCAACGGGGTCGGGAGGTAGCCGGGCATGCCCTGATGAAAGGCCAGCGGGTCGCCACGGTCGCCCCGGACCTCGGTGGCGGGGACGGCCCGATCGGGGCCGGGGGCGAACAATTCGTACGTCACGAAACACTCCTCATACGGCGGTGTAGCCGCCGTCGATAACCAGTGCCTGACCGGTCATGTAGGCGGATGCGGGCGAGGCGAGAAACAGGACGGTCCCGACGATGTCGTCCGGATCACCCTGGCGACCGAGCGGGATCGAGTCGACGAGGTCGCGCAACGCCTCGGCGGGTTCGCGCTGGTGCTCCCAGAACGAATCGTTGAACGCGGTGTCGACCCAGCCGGGACAGATCGCGTTGACGGTGGTCCCGGCGGGACCCAGTTCGTCGGCCAGCGCCCGCACGAGTCCGATCAGCCCCGATTTGGTGGCGTGGTAGGCGGGCATACCGGCGTGCCCGCGGAGCGCACCGGTGGACGAGGTGAGCACGACCCGGCCGGCGCCCGAAGCGGCCAGCAGGTCCTGCGCGGCCTGCACGGTGAGGAACGCCCCCCGCAGGTTCACCGCCGCGCTGCGATCCCAGGCCTGAGCCGTCCAGGCCCGCAGCGGCCGGGCCTCGAGGATTCCGGCGTTGTAGAAGACGGTGTCCAGATGTCCTTCGCCGAGTTCCGCGGCCGCCGCGACCGCCCGGGCCGGCCCGTCGACGGTGGCCAGGTCACATTCCAGGAACGCCGCCCGGCCGGGTAGGTCCTGCTGGACCAGCGCCTCACCGGCGGCCGCGTTGAGGTCCGCGACCAGCACGTGGTCGCCGCGCAGCCGGAGGGCACGGACGACGGCGGCCCCGATCCCGGTTGCGCCGCCGGACACCAGCGCGACACTCACCGAGACACGGCCAGCCCGCATGCCACCGCGGCGGCCGACGCGCATTCCGCGTCGATCAACGACGCTGTGCCGCTGACGCCGACGCCGCCCACCAGGTGCCCGTCGGCGTACAGCGGGACCCCGCCGGGGAAGACGATGGCGCGCCCACCCAGGGTTCCGGCCAGCCCCCAATCGCTGCCGCCCGGACCGGAACTGTCTACCCACGCGCTCGTGGGATGCCCGAATGACACTGCGGTGAAGGCCTTGTCGGTCGCCAACGACAGCGCCCCGAGTTGCGCGCCGTCCATCCGGCCGGCCGCCACCAGGTTCC
>JBDSLP010000223.1:0-37860 GCA_039916325.1 Nakamurella sp.
GGCCCCGCCGTACAACCGACCAGCAGAAGCAGCACGACCACCACCGTGAGTCGGGCCTGGGTGGCGCGATGTCGTCGCAGGATCACCCATCCAGTATTGCGGCGCGGGCAGCCGATCCTTGGGACCAGACCCTCGACCGGACGGTCGTGCCCGTGCGCCCGACCGGGAAGGTTGCGACCGATGCGACCTACTTCCGGGCGGTCGAGGGCCGTCCCGGACGGTCCGCCGGACCGCTGCCCCAACCTCAGAACAGCACCGAGGCGTAGGTGGCGATCTGCTGGAACCCGACCCGGCGGTAAGCCGCCCGGGCGGCCACGTTGAAGTCGTTGACGTACAGGCACGGCACCCGGCCCAGGCCGTCGTGGACGGCCCGGACCACCGCGGCCATCGCCGGTCCGGCGATGCCCTCCCCCCGACGCTCCGGAGCCACCCAGACCCCCTGGATCAGCGCCGCCCGGTCCGACAGCGAGCCCACCTCGGCCTTGAACACGACCTGGTCACCGTCGTAGCGGACGAACGACCGGCCCTGCCGGATCAGCTCACCGACCCGGTGGCGGTAGGACCGACCGTGATCGCCGTCGGTCGGGTCGACGCCGATCTCCTCGGAGAACATCGCGACCGCGGCCGGGAAGTAGGACGGCAGGTCCTCGGTGCGGGCGGCCCGGACCAGCGGGTCGGGGGCCACGGACGGGGAGTCCGCACAGACCAGGAACGGTTGCTGCGGCCGGATCAGCCGGGCCGGCCCCCACCGCTTCTCGAGCCGGTCCCACAGCGGCATCACCAGCTCCCGGCGCCCGCACACCGACGCGCTCGCGCGGGGGCGGCGGGCCGCCATCGCCGCGAACGCCTTCAGGGCACGCTCGTCACCGCTGAGCGGCACCAGATTGGGCCCGACGAAGCACAGCCCCCCGCGGCCGCCGTTGATCCCCCAGAATTGGCCGCCGAGACGGGCGTTCGCCTGGGTGTGGGCGTCGAAACGCGCACCCACGATGCAGCTGGCGTAGGGGTCAGCGGCCAGCGTGGACGCGATCAACGGCACCTGCCCCGGCCCGAGGACCTTCACCGGCAGGCTGGTGACCATGCTCAGCGCCACGGCGGGCCGGTCAGGCCAGGCTGACGGTGGGTTCGCCCGAACCGACGCCGGCCAGCTTCATCGTCTCCGCCAGCTTCATCGCCTCCTCGATGAGGGTTTCGACGATCTCGTGCTCCGGGACGGTCTTGATCACCTCACCCTTGACGAAGATCTGGCCCTTGCCGTTGCCGGACGCGACCCCGAGGTCGGCCTCGCGGGCCTCGCCCGGTCCGTTCACGACACAGCCCATGACCGCGACGCGGAGCGGGACGTCCATCCCCTCGAGGCCGGCGGTCACTTCCTCGGCGAGTTTGTAGACGTCGACCTGGGCGCGGCCGCAGGACGGGCACGAGACGATCTCCAAGCCACGTTCGCGCAGGTTGAGCGATTCCAGGATCTGCAGGCCGACCTTGACCTCCTCGACCGGCGGGGCCGACAGCGAGACCCGGATGGTGTCGCCGATGCCCCGCGACAGCAGCGCGCCGAACGCGACCGCGGACTTGATGGTGCCCTGGAACGCCGGGCCGGCCTCGGTGACGCCGAGGTGCAACGGGTAGTCGCACTGCTCGGCCAGCAGCTCGTAGGCGCGGACCATGATCACCGGGTCGTTGTGTTTGACCGAGATCTTGATGTCGCGGAAGTCGTACTTCTCGAACAGCGAGCACTCCCAGAGCGCGGACTCGACCAGTGCCTCCGGGGTGGCCTTGCCGTACTTCGCGAGCAGCCGCTTGTCCAGGGAACCGGCGTTGACACCGATCCGGATGGAGATCCCCGCGTCGGTGGCGGCCTTGGCGATGTCGGCGATCTTGTCGTCGAAGGCGATGATGTTGCCCGGGTTGACCCGGACCGCGGCGCAGCCCGCGTCGATGGCGGCGAAGACGTACTTCGGCTGGAAGTGGATGTCGGCGATGACCGGCAGTTGGGACTTCCTGGCGATCGCCGGCAGGGCCTCGGCGTCGTCGGTGCTGGGGACGGCGACCCGGACGATCTGGCAGCCGGCGGCGGTCAGCTCGGCGATCTGCTGCAGGGTCGTGTTGATGTCGGCGGTGACCGTGGTGGTCATCGACTGGACGGACACCGGGTGGTCGCTACCCACGCCGACGGCCCCGACCATCAACTGCCGGGTCTTACGCCGGGGAGCCAGCACGGGAACGACACGGTCGGCGGGCATGGACGGGATTCCGAGGCTCACCATCGCGGTGTCAGGCCCCTCTCAGATTGTTGCCGGGCGGTGCGTGAGGTGGTGGGTCACCGGCCGGGTCCCCGACGAGCGTCAGCCGAACAGTGAGACGGGATTGACCACGTCGGCGACGAAGGTGAGCACGGTGAGACCCACGAACAACAATGCCACGACATAGGCCACCGGCATCAGCTTGGCCACGTCGAACGGCCCTGGGTCGGCCCGGTTGACGACCTTGGCCCAGCCCCGCCGGATCCATTCGATGACCGCACCCAGGATGTGTCCGCCGTCCAGCGGCAGCAGCGGAAGCAGGTTGATCAGGAACAGACTCATGTTGAAGCCCGCCAGGAGCTGCAGGAACAGCGCGAACTTGTCCTTGACCGAGGTGTCCAGGTCGAGGATCTCCCCCGAGATGCGGCCCGCACCGACGATGCCGACCGGGGTGTTGACGTCCCGCTTCGCGCCGGAGAAGATCGCGTCCCACAGCGCCGGGATCCGGGACGGGATCTGCACCACCGCGGTGGCCGCCCGCCCGATGAACGCGCCGGTGGTCTGCAGGGCCGCCACCGGCGACTGAGTCACGTAGGGCGTCAACTGGGTCACCCCGAGCACGCCGGCGGTCTCGGTACCGGTGACGGCACCCTGGGCGTCGTAGGTGGGGCGGACCGTCTGGATGACCGGGATCTCGCTCGACTGCTGCCGGCCGTCACGCTCGTAGACCACGCTGACCGTCTTACCCGCGGAGGCGGAGATGATCTGCCGCAACTGCGCCCAGTCGGTCACCGGGACGCCGTCGAGGGAGACGAACAGATCGCCCGGCTGCAACCCGGCCTGCGCAGCCGGTGCGATCGGGTCGGTCGGATCACAGGTACTGCGGGTCGCGGCGACGTCGGCGGTGAGGATGCACTGGGACACCTGGCCGACCTGCGGGATGGTCGTGGGGGTGGGCACACCGATGCCGACGAGCAGGATGCCGAACAGCACGACTGCGATGGCCAGGTTCATGAACGGCCCGGCGAACATGATGATGATCCGCTTGAACGGATGCAGCTGGTAGAACTGACGTCCGTCGTCGATCTCCTCGATCACCGCGGCCCGGTCATTGGTCCGCGAGTCCTCGGCGATCTGCCGGAACAGCGCGATCGGGCTGATGGCGGTGGTGGTGGGACCGCGGAACTTCGCCCCGGCCCGGGCCGGCGGGACCATCCCGACCATCCGGATGTAGCCGCCCAGGGGGATCGCCTTCAGACCGTATTCGGTCTCCCCACGGCGGCGGGAGAACAGCGTCTTGCCGAACCCGATCATGTACTGCGTGGTGCGCACCTTGAAAACCTTGGCGAAGGTCAGGTGACCCAGCTCGTGCAGGGCGATGGACAGCAGCAGTCCGAGGACGAACAGGACCACCCCGATCGCGATCAGCATGCTCGACCCAGCTCTCTCATGGTGGCGGTTCGAGCCCAGGACTCGGCCGCGGTGACGTCGGCGATGGAGGTCGCGTCGTCGGTGAAGGCGGCAGGGCTCGATTCCAGGATGCGCTCGAGTGTCTGTGGAATGAGTGGGAACGCCAGATTTCCCGATAGGAAAGCGGCCACCAGCTCCTCGTTGGCGGCGTTGAACACCGCCGGAATCCGACCACCCGCCTCGCCGGCGCGGCGGGCCAGGTTCAGCGACGGGAACGTCACGTGATCCACGGGCTCGAACGTCCACGACTGGGCCTGCGAGAAGTCGCACGCCGCTGCCGCCCCGGGAACCCGGTCCGGCCAGCCGAGGCCGAGCGCGATCGGCAGCTTCATGTCCGGCGGGCTGGCCTGGGCGATGGTGGAACCGTCGATGAAGGTGACCATCGAGTGCACGATCGACTGTGGGTGCACGACGACCTGGATCTGCGGGTACGGGATGTCGAAGAGCAGGTGCGCCTCGATCAGCTCCAGGCCCTTGTTGACCAGGGTGGCCGAGTTGAGCGTCACGACGGGACCCATCGCCCAGGTCGGGTGGGCCAGCGCCTGGGCCGCGGTGACCTCGCGGAGCTGGTCGCGGGTCCGGCCGCGGAACGGCCCCCCGGAGGCGGTCAGGACCAGTACGGCGACCTCACCGTGAGTGCCGGACCGCAGGGCCTGGGCCAGTGCGGAGTGTTCGGAATCCACCGGCACGATCTGGCCCGGT
Source organism: Nakamurella sp. (assembly GCA_039916325.1). Lineage (GTDB taxonomy): Bacteria > Actinomycetota > Actinomycetes > Mycobacteriales > Nakamurellaceae > Nakamurella. The sequence goes on from JBDSLP010000223.1 coordinate 4,416, forward strand.
GCGGCCGCCCGGGTGACCAGCGAACCGCCGGCGACCAGTGACTCCTTGTTGGCCAGCGCCAGCGTCCGGCCGGCCTTCAGGGTGGACAGTGTCGGCGCCAGTCCAACCGATCCGGTGATGGCGTTGAGCACCAGGTCAGCGTCCACGTCCTCGACGAGCCGCGCCGACGCCTGCGCCCCGACCGCGGTCCTGGCCTGTGGGAACTCCGCGGCCTGAGCGGCGAAAAGGGCGGGGTTGCCACCCCCGGCCGACAGTCCGACCAGCCTGAACAGGTCCGGGTTGGCCCGGACGATGTCCAGCGCCTGGGTGCCGACCGACCCGGTCGAGCCCAGGATCGTCAGTCTTCGCACGGCAGTCATTGTGCCCGACCGGGCCGACAGCGGTGCGTTGTGACGCCGGGATCGCGCTGTGCCGCTGCGTCGCCGGCGCCCGGGCGTGCCAAACTGGAGTTCAGATCACGCTGCCGCGCCGTTGGCAGGTGACCGGACCCGAGGGAGCGACCGTGACGGGCACGTCGATGGAGAAGTCACCAGTCGGAGACGTCCCGGAGTCGATCCACGCCGGTAGCCCGACCGACGACGTGGGTGCGGAGGTCCAGCAGGCCGAGCACGGGTATGTCGTCCGCTACAACCCCGACGCACCGAGCGAGGAATGGGGCTGGCACGGCTCGTTCCGGGAGTTCGCGCCGCTCGGCAGCCGGGTGATGTTGTGGACCGCGGTCGCGGTGATCTTCATCATGATCTTCGCGGGCAACCACGTCTCGCACGTCGAGGACTACTGGCTGGGCGCCATCGGCATCCTGATGGCCGTCTGGCTGCTGCGTACGGACGCCAAGATCCGCAAGGAGCGTCGCCGGCGTCCTTGACGCCGATGTGCGGCACCGACGGGTGCTGCTGGGCTGCGCCTCACCACATCCGGCTCACGACATCCGACGCAAAAGGCCGCAGCACAACATTCGCCTCCTGTCGTCCCCGTCACGGCAAGACCGCGAAATCCACCGCCGATGTCTCCACCGTGCCCGCCGTCCGTCCCGGCGCCGTCTGGTACGTCCAGTAGAGATTCGTGTGGGCGATGACCATGTCCGGCGTCGGCGCACCCCAGGCCGATTGGTCCTCGGTGGTGTGGGCGTCGCTGACCAGGGTGGCGTCGTATCCACGGGCGAAAGCCCCGTGCAGTGTCGATCGGATGCACGCATCGGTCTGCGCCCCGGCCACGAGCAGCCGGCCGACGCCCAGCCCGGCCAGCACTGCCTCCAGGTCCGTGTCCTCGAACGAGTCGCCATAGCGCTTGTCGATCAGTGGTTCCGCGCCGACCCGGCTGAGCTCGGGTACCAGCTGCCAGCCGTCGCTGCCGATCACCATCCCCGGGTCGGAGTGCTGGACCCAGATCACCGGGACCTCGGCGGCGCGGGCCTTCCGGACCAGCGTCGCGACGTTGGCCACCACCGCGTCACGGTCGTGGTTGCCGGTGACGACGCCGTTCTGTACGTCGATGACGATCAGGGCGGTGTGAGGGCGGTGCGGCAGCGTGGTCAAGGGATCTCCTGGTCGACGGGGTGACAATCCGACAGCTACCACGCTAGAACGGAGCACCGACAGTGACCCGGTGGGCTACCGGTCGCGCTCGCTGGCCGCCAACTGCCCGCAGGCGGCGTCGATGTCCTGACCACGGGTGTCACGCACGGTGCAGGTGACGCCCTGGGCCTGGACCCGCCGGACGAACTCCTCCTGCACCGGCCGCGGGCTCGCGTCCCACTTGCTGCCCGGGGTCGGGTTCAGCGGGATCAGGTTGACGTGGACCAGGTGCCCGAGGTGCTCACGGAGCACCTTCCCGAGCATGTCCGCCCGCCACGGCTGGTCGTTGATGTCGCGGATCAGCGCGTACTCGATGCTGACCCGACGGCCGGTGCGGTCGGCATAGCGCCGTGCGCCCTGCAGCACCTCGGCGATCTTCCAGCGGGAGTTCACCGGGACCAACTCGTCGCGCAGCTCGTCGTCCGGGGCGTGCAGGCTCACCGCCAGCCTCACCTGCAGGTTCTCCGCTGTCAGCTTGTCGATGGCCGGCAGCAGGCCGACCGTGGAGACGGTGACCGAGCGGGCCGAGATGCCCAGCCCGTGCGGGTTCGGCGCGGTAATCTGCTTGACCGCCTCCAGCACCCGCTTGTAGTTGGCCAGCGGCTCCCCCATCCCCATGAAGACGATGTTGGACAGCCGGCCGGGCTCACCGAAGACGCCGTCCCGGGTGGCGCGGGCGGCCAGCCGCACCTGCTCGACGATCTCCGCGGTGGACAGGTTGCGGTCCAGCCCGCCCTGGCCGGTGGCGCAGAACGGGCAGGCCATCCCGCAGCCGGCCTGCGACGACACGCACAGCGTGACCCGCTCCGGGTAGCGCATCAGCACCGATTCGATCAGGGTGCCGTCGTGGGCCCGCCAGAGCGTCTTGCGAGTGTCGCCGTCGTCGGTGGCCAGGCTGCGGACCTGGGTCAACAGCTCCGGCAGCAGCGCATCGGCGATCTCGGCCCGGTGCATCTGCGGCAGGTCCGTCATCTCGGCGGCGTCGCGGGTGAGGTTGGCGAAGTAGTGCCGGGCCACCTGATCAGCCCGGAACGCGGGCTGGCCCAGTGCGGTCAACGCGGCCTTGCGACCGTCGACGTCGAGGTCGGCGAGGTGCACCGGTGGCTTGCCTTTGCGGGGCGCGTTGAAGATCAGCGGGAGGGCGCGGCGGGCGGGGGCGGGGGCGACAGGTCCGGTCATGACCATCCGATTATCTCACCTCCGCACACACATTCCCCGAGGTCAGTGCCTCCGGGGTGATGCCGACGGCGAGATCCCGCCCACTAGGGTGAGCGCCATGTCTGCGGTCCAGTCGGTGAATCTCGCGTCCACGCCCGCTCGGATCCCGGGTCGGGCACGCCTCAGCGGCATCGACAAACACCCGGTGGACGGCGCCGTCGACGTGACCGCGCCGGGTCCGAAGGGTCTCGCCGGTGGCGGCCTGGCCGGCGACGCGGTCTGCGACCTGCGACATCACGGAGGCGACGACCAGGCGGTCTACGCCTACGCCCGCGAGGACCTGGACTGGTGGCAGGTCGAACTGGGCCGCGAGTTGCGCAACGGCTCGTTCGGCGAGAACCTCACCACCCTCGGCATCAACGTGTCGTCGGCGTTGGTCGGCGAGCAGTGGCTGATCGGTGGCTCACTGTTGCTGCAGGTCACGGTGCCGCGGATCCCGTGCGCCACGTTCCAGGCGGCGATCGGTGAGAAGCGCTGGGTCAGGCGGTTCACCGAGCGGGGCGCCGCGGGCACGTACCTGCGGGTCCAGCGGCCGGGGACGGTCCGCTCCGGTGACAGCATCGTCGTCGTCGAGCGCCCCGACCACCGGATCAGCGCGTCCGTCGCCTTCCGCGCGATCACGCTCGAGCCGGAACTGCTGGACCTGATGGTCGACATCACCGACCTGCCGGCCGAACTGCACGAGTCGGTACAGAAGCGAGCCGGAGCGCCGGCCCGGTGACCACCGCCACCGATGACGCGGCCGCCGGTCTGATCGCGTTCATCGACGCCTCCCCGAGCCCGTTCCACGCCTGCGCCAGCGCGGCCGCCCTGCTGGACGCGGCCGGTTTCACGGCCCTCGCCGAGACGGACCCGTGGCCCGCCGACCCTGGCCGGCACTACCTGATCCGCGGCGGCTCGCTGGTGGCGTGGGACACCGGACACGGCGCCGGTCCGGCCACCCCGTTCCGGGTGGTCGCCGCCCACACCGACTCCCCCAACCTGCACCTCAAACCCCGCCCGGACCTGAGCCGCGCAGGCTGGCAGCTGGTCGGCGTCGAGGTCTACGGCGGGCCGTTGCTGAGCACCTGGTTGGACCGCGATCTGGGGCTGTCCGGCCGGTTGACGCTCCGTTGCGACCGCGGTATCACCAGCCGATTCGTGCGACTGGACGAACCGTGGCTGCGGGTGAGCAACCTGGCCGTCCACCTGAACCGGGGGGTCAACACCGAGGGCCTGGTGCTCAACCCGCAGCAGCACCTGGCACCGCACTGGGGGCTCGGCGACACGCCCGGAGACATCCTCGGACAGCTGACCGCTGCGCTCGACGTCGATCCCGGTGACGTGCTGGCCTGGGACCTGATGACCCACGACCTGACCCCGGCGCGGCGGACCGGCGCCGATCGGGCCACGATCGCCGCACCGCGGCTGGACAACCAGACCACCGCCTACGCGGCAACCCGGGCGCTGATCGAGGCCGGGGTCCCGTCGACCCCCCACCATCAGGTGGTGGTGCTGTTCGACCACGAAGAGGTGGGCAGCATCTCCGAGCGCGGGGCCGGGTCGGCACTGTTGTCCGCGACCCTGGAGAGGTTGGTGCTGGCCGCCGGCGGTGGCCGGGAGGATCTGCTGCGGGCGTTGGCCGGGACCGTCATCATCTCCGGTGACGCCGCTCATGCCACCCATCCGAACTACGCCGACAAGCACGAGCCGCAGCACCCGGTCGCGATGAACGGTGGACCGGTGCTGAAGCTCAACGCCCAGCTCCGTTACGCCACCGACGGGGTCGGGGTCGGCCAGGCGACGCTGGCGGCCGAGCGGGCCGGCGTGCCACTGCAGCGCTTCGTCACCCGGACCGACCTCCCCTGCGGCTCCACCGTCGGCCCGCTGATCTCCGCCGCCACCGGCGCGACCACCGTCGACGTCGGTACGCCCACCCTGTCGATGCACTCCGCCCGCGAGCTCGCCGGGGCCGCCGATCAGGCGATGTACGTCGACCTACTCACCGCCTTCCTGACCCCGTGACCGCAGGTCAGGACGTCAGGCCAGGCCCAGCGACTTCATCCGGCCGGTGTGCCCGAACTGGAGCCGACGGAACAGCGCGGCAATGCCGGCCAGGTCCCCGGACCCGGTGACGATCAGGGTCGCCAGCGCGTCGCGCTCCGCGATCACGTACTGAGCCTGGGTCAGAGCCTCGCCCAGAAGTCGTCGTCCCCACAGCGCGAGCGGCCCGGTCACCCGCGGATCGGCCTCGCAGGCCCGCCGCACCTCACGCACCGCAAACGCGGAGTGACCGGTGTCCCCGAGCACCTCGAAGACCAGGTCCCGGGTCTGGGGATCCAGCCACTCGGCGATCTCGCGGTAGAAGTCGGCGGCCAGTCCGTCACCGACGTGGGCCTTGACCAGCGACTCCAGCCAGGAGTGCGGGGGCGTCGAGTCGTGGAACGCCTCCAACGCCTTCACGAACGGCGACATCGCGAACTCGACGTCGATGCCGCGGCGCCCGAGGTGCTGCGACAGCGCCCGGAAGTGCCCCATCTCGGCCGCGGCCATCTGGGACAACGCGACCCGCCCGGCCATCGACGGCGCCATCCGGGCGTCCATGGACATCCGGTCGAAGGCCGACAGTTCGCCGTATGCGAGTACGCCGAGCAGGTCGGTGACCGACTGCGGATCGGGCACGAAGGCGCGATCGGACGCCGGGATATCCGTCGTCGGGGCTGTCTCCGTCACCGGGACATCGTATGCCCCGTAACATGGACAACCGATGACCACCGAAAACACCCCCCACCCTGCCGTCGAGCTCGACCACAGCGCCGTGCCCCTCGAGGCCGACGCCGAAGCGGCCATCGAGCCGCCTCCCCTCGAACTCGCTCCGGTCAAGCCCGATGCCCCCACGTTCGCCGAGCTGGGCGTCGATCCGCGCCTCGTCGCGGCCCTCGCCGAGACCGGGATCGAGCGCACCTTCGCGATCCAGGAGCTCACCCTGCCGATCGCCCTGCAGGGCCACGACCTCATCGGTCAGGCCCGCACCGGGATGGGCAAGACCCTCGGCTTCGGCGTACCGCTACTGCAGCGGCTGATCGGCGAGGAGTCCGCGCGGACCGGTGAACGGGCGCCGCGCGGCCTGATCATCGTGCCGACCCGCGAACTCTGCGTCCAGGTGACCCGAGACCTGACCACCGCCGCCAAGGGCACCGGTCTGAAGGTGCTTGCCGTCTACGGCGGCCGGGCCTACGAGCCGCAGGTCAACGCGCTGCAGTCCGGCGTCGACGTCGTCGTCGGCACCCCGGGCCGGCTGCTCGACCTGGCCAAGAGCGGCAGCCTGATCCTCGGTGCCATCCACGTGCTGGTCCTGGACGAAGCCGACGAGATGCTCGACCTGGGCTTCCTGCCCGACATCGAGCGGGTCCTCGGGATGGTGCCCGCGGCCAAGCAGACGATGCTCTTCTCGGCGACGATGCCCGGCCCGATCATCACCCTGGCCCGCAGCTTCATGACGCAGCCGACGCACATCCGCGCCGAGGCACCGGCCGAGGGTGCCACCCACCTCACGACCACGCAGTACGCCTACCGGGCGCACGCCATGGACAAGGTCGAGCTGATCTCGAAGGTCCTGCAGGCCAAGGACCGCGGCCTGACGATGATCTTCACCCGGACCAAGCGGTCGGCCCAGAAGGTCGCCGACGAGCTGGTCGAGCGTGGCTTCGCCGCCGCTGCCGTCCACGGCGACCTGGGTCAGGGGGCCCGTGAGCAAGCCCTGCGTGCGTTCCGCTCCGGAAAGGTCGACATCCTGGTCGCCACCGATGTGGCGGCCCGGGGTATCGACGTGGAGGGCGTCACCCACGTCGTGAACTACCAGAGCCCCGACGACGACAAGACCTACATCCACCGCATCGGCCGTACCGGCCGTGCGGGTCGCACCGGTATCGCGCTGACGCTGGTCGACTGGGACGACATGCCCAAGTGGAAGATGATCAACGACGCCCTGGGCCTGACGCTGGCCGAGCCGGTCGAGACGTACTCCAACTCGCCGCACCTGCTCGAGGACCTCGAGATCCCCGAGGGCACCACCGGCAAACTCCGCAGGTCGCAGCGAACCCTGCCCGGCCTGGACGCCGAGGTGATCGAAGATCTCGGCGAGACCGGTCGCGGTCCGCGCAAACCGGCCGGTCGGGACGGCCACGGTGGTCGTCACGGCGGTACCTCCCGGCCGTCGGCGACGGCGGAGCCGGCCCCCGCGGCGGCCCCCCCGGCCGAGGAGCCGACCGCCCCCCGGGCGCGCCGGAATCGGTCCCGGCGGCGCACCCGCAGCGGTCAGGAGTCGTCGAGCACGCCCACCGCCGAGTGACCGGCGCGTGATTCCGCTCGCGCAGCGACGGCGGCGTGACCTCGCCGTCGCCGCCGCGATCGTCGTCCTGGTGCTGGTCGCCGGGCTCGTGGTCTACCTCCAGAGCGACGCGCGGGCGACCACCCTCACGAGCGGTCCGGACGGGACGGCACCGGCCACCGTGACCGAGGCCCCCGGCGTGCTCACCCAGGTCTGGTCGCTGCCCACCGATGCCGGGTTCCCGGCGGTCGCTTCCCCCTACGGCACCGTCGTGACGGCCCGGGATCACGCCGTCGTCGGGCACGACGCCGTCACCGGCGCCTTCCGGTGGAGCTACAGCCGCAGCAACCTGGCGCTGTGCGCCTTGGGCAGCGGCGACACCAAGCCGGACACGTTGACCGCCTCCGGCGCCGTCCGCGGCATCCTCACCGGGTACTCCAAAGGCGATCGATGCTCCGAGATCACCCTGCTGAACCCGATCACCGGGGCCCGGACGGACCAACGAACCGGGTTCACCGCTGCTGATTCGACCCTGGTCTTCGGCGGCCCGTACGGCGGCATGGTCAGCGACGACCTGGTCGAACTCTGGCGCTACGACCTGGTCCGCACCATCCAGTACGGCAACCAGCCCGAGCCGACCAAGCCGCACACCAGACACCTGGGCTGCGTCTTCGACGACATCGCCATCGCCACCCAGCAGTTCGCCACCATCGAACACTGCCCCGACAGCGACGCCGGGCCGAACGCCCAGCTGGTGATCAACTACGACGATCCGAACGCGGTCACCGACAAGAAAGCCGACAGCTGGGACGCGCTGAAGTTCGACCCACGGGCGACAGTGGACCTGCAGTCCACCGACGCGCGGGTGCTGTCGGTGACGTCGGAGAAGGTCGCCGTGCTGGTCTCGGCCCCCGAGCCCGCCGTGGTGGTCTACGACGCCGCCGGCGCTGAGCAGTCCCGCACGCCGGTACCGGTCCCCGCCGCCGAGATCGCCGCCGCCGCAGTGCAGGCCCGGGTCACCCCGGTGACCGTCACCGGCGACGCCCGGTACGCGCTGGTCGGGTCCAGTCTGGTCGCGGTCCGCACCAGCGATCTCTCGGTCGGCTGGACGATGAGCGGCGTGCTCGGCACACCCGCCCCGGTCGGCCGCCGACTGCTGGTCCCGGTGGCGGCCGGCCTCGACGTGGTCGACGTCGACACCGGAACGGTCACCGCGACGCTGCCGCTGGACCGGGCGGGATACAGCGGCACCGTCGATGTCGCCACCGTCGGCAACACCGTGGTCGAGTCCCGCGGTACCACCGTCGTCGGCCTGCGCGATCCGGCCGCGCCGGCCACCGACCCGCCGGTCACCAGCGTCACCCGGACGAGTGCGTCGCTGTCGCTGCCCGGTCTCACCAGTGCCGCCACCGCCCCGGCCGGATCGGCGTCGGGCCCGTCGGCCGCTGCCCCCTGAGGGATCAGCGCCACCACGACACGGTCAGCACGACCGACGCGGCGACGACCGTGACCACCGCCAGCGTCACCCGGGTCGGCCATGACCGGCGTCGCCCGAACTGACCGGCCGCCTCTCCGGCGATGCCGACGGCCAGATGCGCGACCGCCCGGGACCAGCCCGGTCCGGTGGTCGCGTCGAAGGCGGTGGCCCCCGGGGCCGGCAGCACCAGCATCGCCGCCACCAGTCCCAGACCGAGGATCAGGGTTCCGGCGGCCAGCAGGTCGGCCAGGGTGGCGGTGAACCGACCGATCAGTGCCGCGCGTCGGGTCCGCGCGTCGGGAAACGGCCCTGGTAGGGGCATCGGCGCCGTGCCGGTCATCGCCGGGCCACCGTGCGCCTCATCCGAGAATCCCGGACGGGCCCAGCACCGGGATGCCGGTGGCCCGGTCGACCAACTGGGCCAGTTGATCGGGAGCGGTGGTCTCGGCACCGATCCGGATCGTCTTGTTGGTGCCGTGGTAGTCCGAGGAGCCGGTCCGGATCAGACCGAGGTCGTCGGCCACCCCGGCGAGCTCCATCCGAGCTGAGGCGGAGTGGTCCGGATGGTCGACCTCGATGCCGTCCAGTCCGAGGTCGGCGAGCTCGGCCAGCCGGTCCACGGTCAACACCCGGGCCGCCGATCGGGATCGGCTGTGCGCCACCACGCTGACCCCGCCGGCGGCGGCGATCATCCGGATGGCCGCGGTCAGGTCGGTGTCGACCTTGGGCACGTAGTAGCCGCTCGAACCGGCGAGGTAGTGCTCGAACGCCTCGTTGACGCTGGACACGACGCCGGCGGCGACCAGTGCCCGGCCGATGTGCGGTCGCCCCACGGGCGCCCCGGCAGCGAAGGCGAGCACCTGGTCGCGGGTGATCGGGATTCCGTCGGCCGCCATCAGGTCCACGATCGCCAGGCCACGGTGCAGCCGCTCGGCGAACAGCCGCTGGTGTTCGAGGACGACCTCGGCGTCGAGCGGATCGAACAGGTAGCCGAGCAGGTGCACGCTCACCCGGTGCCCGGACGGGGTCAGGATCCCGGTGGAGAACTCGGTACCCCGGATCAGCGTCATACCGGCCGGCAATGCGTCCGCCGCTTCCTCCCAGCCGCCGGTGGTGTCGTGATCGGTCAGCGCCACCACGTCCAGGCCCGCCGCCGCCGCGATCCGGATCAGCTCGGCCGGCGAGTCGGTGCCGTCCGAGGCGTCGGAGTGGGTGTGCAGGTCGATGCGCATTGTTGCCATCCTGCCGCAGCGTGGGGCGAGTACCGTGCGATGGGCTCCGGATGTCGTCCGGCGTCAGGCGCATCCCACCCGCTCGCGGCGGCATCACGGACTCCGACCTGATGTCGCTCTCTGCTGATTGCCGCTGCCCGGAAGTGAGGTCCTGCGATGGTTCCCGGTTTCGAACCCCCACACCTGCGGCTGCGGCTGCCCGACGTCGCCGGTCTGAAGGCGGTCGCGCCGCGGCGCAACGGCCATCGGGGCGAACTGCAGCGCTCGACCCCGCCGCCCGCGCCGGCCAATCCCGCGATCGTGGACTGCGCCCCCTACATCAACGGGGTCCGGGTACCTGGCTGCAGTGATCCGTACGTGGCGCTGCAGGCCGTCCGACACGCCGGTAATGGCTTCGTCTGGGTCGGGCTCCAGGAGCCGTCCGCGGAGGACATGAGCACGGTCGCCTGGACCTTCGGGCTGCACGAACTTGCCGTCGAGGACGCAGTGCACGCCCACCAGCGGGCCAAGCTGGAGCAGTACAAGCAGTCCCTGTTTCTGGTGCTCAAGACGGTGCGATTCGTCGAGCACGAGTCACCGACCACCGCGAACGAGATCATCACCACCGGCGAGATCATGGTCTGGCTGGGCCCCGACTACATCGTCACCGTCCGGCACGGGCAGCACTCCGGCCTGGCCGGCCTGCGCAGCGTGCTGGAGGAGGATCCGGAGCGGCTGGCCGGCGGCCCGGCGATCGTGCTGCACGCCATCGCTGACCGCGTGGTCGACCAGTACCTGGAGGTCGTGCAAGCGGCCGAGGACGACGTCGACGCCATCGAGACCGCCGTCTTCTCCCCCGGCGAGAAGGTCGGCATCGAGCAGATCTACCTGTTCAAGCGGGAGATCCTCGAGCTGCGGCGGGCCACCGCCCCGCTCGCGGCGCCACTGCACCGGATGTCGGAGAACCCGAACCCGTTCATTCCGGCGTACGTCAGGGCCTACTTCCGCGACGTCGAGGACCACCTGGCCCAGGTCACCGAACGGGTGCTCACCTACGACGAGTTGTTGAGCGCCCTGGTGAACGCGTCCCTGGCCGAGATCTCCACCCAGCAGAACTCCGACATGCGCAAGATCTCCGCGTGGGCGGCGATCGCCCTGGTGCCGACGGCGGTGGCCGGCATCTACGGGATGAACTTCGAGCACATGCCGGAACTCAGCTGGACCTTCGGCTACCCGATGGCGCTGGGCATCATCGTCACCATCTGCGTGGTGCTGTACCGCTCGCTGCGCAAACGGGGCTGGCTGTAGACCCGTCGTGCCGGGTCAGCCGCGCTGGCCCAGCTCCATCTTCGCCAGCAGGTTGCGGGCCTGCTCGGCGGTGGCCGGGTTGCACAGCAGGTCGTAGCGCTGGGCAACCACCTGGGAGGATGAGGTGTAGTCCCGGCGGCCCTTGGTGACGGAGTAGCCGAGCAGACCCATCGCCACCCCGAACAGTGCACCGATGGCCACCGCGACGACGATGATCAGCAACGAGCCGCCCTGCACGGTGGTGGAGAACAGGCCCATCAGCAGACCGACGAACAGGCCGAACCAGGCGCCCGACGCGGCGCCGGCGGCAGCCACCTTGCTGCGGGTGAGCCGGCCGGTCACCCGCTCGACGAGCTGCAGGTCCGAGCCGACGATGGTGACGTCCTGGACGGCGAACTCGCGAACGGCGAGGAACTCAACCGCGGCCTGAGCCTGGGCGTAGTTCGGGTAGGCGGCCACCGCGAAGCCGGTGGGCGGGGTCGGCATCGCCATCGCGCGGGCCTGGGTGCCGAAACTACCGGGAGCAGTCATGGTGGAGCCTTTCTTGCAGGTCAGCCTTCATGGTCCCATAACGGGACACGCTCGATGCGGCCTGTCGAATTCGGGTGGGGTCCTTCGTCTACCTCACGAGGGACCGCGCTCCGCAGTTCCCGGATGTGGTGAAAGGAACGCACATGCCCAGATACTTCGTAGGGATCGTCGAGACCGAGGCACCGTACAGCGAGGCGGGTGCGGCGGGGCTGGATGAGGTGATGGCTGCACATCGCAGTTTCAGCGAGGCGGTACAGGCGGCCGGCGGCTCGGTGGTCGCCGGGGACGCCTTGCAGCCCAGCGCGACGGCGACCTTCCTGCGGGGCACCCGCAGCACCGACGTGCGACGGGTCGACAATCCGCTGCCCGAGGTCAAGGAGGTCTTCGGCGGCTACTACGTCATCGAGGTGGCCGACGACGCGACCGCGGCCGCCTTGGCCGCCCAGTGCCCGGCGCCGTACGGCTACATCGAGCTGCGGCCGGTCTGGGACTTCGGCTGAGCACGCCGCCGGACGACGATCCGGGCCCGGGCCGTGCCGACACGACGGCGGCGGCGCACCGGGCGGTCGAACGCGCGGGGCGGGACAGCACCGGCCGGGTGCTGGCGGCCACGCTCCGCGCGGTCGGCGACCTGGACATCGCCGAGGAGGCGACCGCGGATGCATTCCTGCTGGCGGTACAGACCTGGCCGCGGGTCGGCGTGCCCGCCTCGATCGACGCGTGGTTGATCACCGCGGCCCGTCACCGGGCCGTCGACCGCATCCGGCGGGCGCGGGCCGGGCGGCGCGCCCTGCTCACCCACGCCGGCCGGTGGTCGGAGATGGTGGCCGGTCCTGAGCAGATCGCCGAGGCGGCTCTGATCGGGGACGACGAGCTCCGGTTGGTGGTGCTGTGCTGCGACCCGCAGCTGTCCACCGACGACCAGGTGGCCCTCACCCTCCGGCTCGCCTGCGGCGTCCCTACCGACGCGGTCGCCGCCGGCTTCGGTGTCCCGACGCCGACGATGGCCGCCCGGATCACCCGAGCCAAGGCCAAGCTGGCGAGATCCGGGCCCCGGCTCGACCTCCCCGACGATCGCACGGTGGACGCACGGTTGCCCGCTGTGGTGGCGGTGGTTCAGCTGGCCTTCACCCTGGGTCACACCGCGGCAAGTGGCGCGGCGTTGACCGACGACGCCCTGCAGGACCGCGCCCAGTACCTCGCGACCGTGCTGCGCCGGTTGCGCCCGGCCGACAGGGAGGTGACCGCGCTGCTCGCGCTGATCCTGACCATCCGGGGTCGGGCCGGCGGCCGCACCGGTGACGACGGTAGCCAGGTGCTGCTGGCTGACGCCGACCGGAGCCGTTGGGACGCTGCACTTCTCGCTGAGGGCATGGCGCTGGCCGACGCGGCTCTGATCGGTGGCGTGGGCGGCCCGGTGGCGCACCAGGCGGGCATCGCGGCCGCCCACGCCCGGGCGTCGAGCTGGGCCGCCACCGACTGGGACGCGGTGATCGGACACTACGACGCGCTGCTCCGGCTACAGCCGTCGCACACGGTGGCCCTCGGACGCTGTGTGGCCGTCGGCGAACGGTACGGCCCGGCGGCAGGACTGGCAGACCTCGACGACGTACTCGTCCTCGGCGGGCTGGACCGATACCCCTACGCGTTCGCCGCTCGCGGCCACCTCCTCGACCGGCTGGGCCGTGACAGCAGGGCGGACTGGGAGCGGGCCGCGGCGCTGGCCCGGACCGATGCCGAGCGCGCCCACTTCGCGGCCCGGGCGACCGACGCCGGCCGGGTCGCCGCCGACCGGGCCGGGCGGGGTGGGCCGCCACCTACCGGTCGGGGCGGCCCACCACCGACCGGTCTGCTCGGGCCGCCACCGTAGACTCGGCGGATCATGCTGCCTACTGCCGACGCCGTCCGCGCTGCCCTGGCCACCGTCAAGGACCCGGAGATCCGCCGCCCCATCACCGAACTGAACATGGTCGACACCGTCGAGGTGCGGCCCGACGGGCACGTCGACCTGGTCGTGCTGATCACCATCGCCGGCTGCCCGATGAAGGACACCATCCAACGTGACGTGACCGCGGCCGTCCGCTCCGTCGCCGGGGTCACCGGCGTCTCGCTGTCGCTGGTCCCGATGACCGACGAGCAACGCGACGCCCTGCGCGTCCACCTCCGTGGCGGCGCCACCAAGGACATCCCGTTCGCCCGGCCCGAGTCCCGGACCTCGGTCTACGCCATCGCCTCCGGCAAGGGTGGCGTCGGCAAGTCCACCGTGACGGTGAACCTGGCCGCGGCGCTCACCGCCCGCGGGCTGTCCGTGGGGGTGCTGGACGCCGACGTCTACGGCTTCTCCATTCCGCGGATGCTCGGAGTGACCGCCCGGCCGACCCGGATCGGCGACATGATCCTGCCGCCGGTCGCGCACGGCATCCGGGTGATCAGCGTGGGGATGTTCGTCGAGGGGAACGCGGCGGTCGTCTGGCGCGGCCCGATGCTGCACCGAGCGCTGCAGCAGTTCCTCGCCGACGTCTTCTGGGGCGATCTGGACGTATTGCTGCTGGACCTGCCGCCGGGTACCGGTGACATCGCGATCTCCACCGCCCAGCTCATCCCGGCCACCGAGATCATCGTCGTGACCACTCCGCAGACGGCTGCGGCCGAGGTTGCCGAGCGGGCCGGCGCCATCGCGCTGCAGACCCGGCAGAAGGTCGCCGGGGTCATCGAGAACATGAGCGGTCTGGTCCTGCCGGACGGCAGCGTGATGGACGTGTTCGGCAGTGGCGGCGGTCAGGTCGTCTCCGACTCGCTCAGCCGGGTCACCGGTACGTCCGTCCCGCTGCTGGGCCAGATCCCGCTGGCGGTGCGGGTCCGCGAGGCCGGTGACGACGGCGTGCCGATCGTGCTGTCCGACCCACAGGACCCCGCCGCGCTCGCGCTCACCGCGGTGGCGGCGACCCTCGCCGATCGGGCCAAGCCGCTCGCCCGGGTGCCGCTGGGGCTGTCCGTCGCGGGTCGCTGACCGCCGGCCGGCCCGTCAGGGCCGGTCACCGGCCGGTAGCGGCGCCACCGAACCTGCCACACCCACCGCGTCGCCCTTGACACCGGTCCATTGCTGCCAGGAAGCTGTTGCGGAAGACGAATCGCGTTGTGCCTAGCGCAAAAGGACGAGCCGATGACCGGTACCGCCAACGGGCCGGGCCGTCGCGTCCGGATCTGTCCGCTCTCCGACATCCCGGCCGGCGAGGGCGTCCGATTCGCCGAGGTGACGCCACCGATCGCGGTCTTCCACACCGAGGACGGCGAGGTGTTCGCCATCGACGACACGTGCACGCACCAGGACGCCTCGCTCGCCGACGGGTGGCTCGAGGGTTGCGAGATCGAGTGCCCGCTGCACGCCTCGAAGTTCGACCTGCGCACCGGGGCGGTCGACGCCCCGCCGGCCAAGGTCGGTGTCCGCACCCACGCCACGATGGTGACCGACGGGGACGTCTGGGTCGAACTCTCGACCGACGCACCCCGACTGCCGCCCGGAGTGTCCCTGTGAGTACCTCGTGACGCTGCGGTCCGTGGTCGTCGTCGGAGCCGGTCTGGCCGGTCACGCCACCGCCCGCGCCCTGCGCCGGCAGGGCTTCGACGGTCGTCTGACCGTGATCGGCGCCGAGTGGCACCGACCGTACGATCGGCCGCCGCTGTCCAAGGAGTTCCTCACCGGGACCCTCACCGAAGCCGACCTCTCGCTCGAGGGGTCCGACGAGAACCTCGACGTCGATTGGGTTCTCGGCCGGGGTGCGACCGGACTGGAGCCCGCCACACACACTCTCACCCTCGACGACGGGTCGCGGGTGTCCGGTGACGCGGTGGTGGTGGCCACCGGTTCGACCGCCCGTCGACTGCCGGGTGTCCCGCCCGGCGTGCACACCCTGCGCACCCTGGACGACGCGATCGCGCTGCGGACGGCACTCCAACCGGGGGCCCGGCTGGTCGTCATCGGCGCCGGCTTCATCGGGGCCGAGGTGGCGGCGACGGCCCTGGCCGGCGGCCTGGACGTGACCGTGGTCGAAGCCGCCGACACCCCGCTCGCCGGTCCGCTCGGTACCTGGGTCGGGGCGGCGGTGGCCGGCCTGCACGCCCGGCACGGCGTCACCCTGCGGTGCGGCGTCCCGGTCGCCGCGCTGACCGGCACCGACCGGGTCGACGGCGTGACGCTCGCCGACGGCACCCAGCTGCCGGCCGACGTCGTGCTCGCCGGGGTCGGCGCCACGCCGGCCGTCGGCTGGTTGACCGGTTCCGGGCTGGACGTGACGAAGGGACTGGTCTGCACCGCGCTGGGCCGGACCGCGGCACCTGGGGTCTACGGCGTCGGGGACTGTTCGGCCTGGTACGACAGCACCCGCGGCGCCCCCTTCCGGGTCGAGCACTGGACCGATTCCCGGGACCGGCCGGTCGCCCTGGCCGCCACCCTGCTCGGCACTCCCCCACCCGCGGGCCTGCGGGCACCGTACTTCTGGTCCGACCAGTACGGGGTGCGCATCCAGTTCGCCGGGCGTCGCCGCGGGGACGAGACGGTCACCGTCGAGGCCGGCAGCACCGAGGGCGCTGACCTGCTCGCGGTCTACCGTCGAGAGGGCGAGATAGTGGCCGTGCTCGGCATGGACCAACCCCAGCTGTTCACCCGGATCCGCCGCGCCCTGCCGCCTTCCATGACCGAACCGGGAACCGATCCCGGAACCGACACAACAGCCGCCACAACGCTTCTGGAGGTCACATGACCACGACCGAGCTACCCGCCTCACTGATCTCCACCCTGCCGGGCCGCTACTACACCGACCCGCACATCTTCGCCGAGGAACAGGCATTGATCTTCGAGCAGATGTGGTTCTGCGCCGCGCGCGGTTCCGACATCCCCACGCCCGGGTCGTTCCGCACCGTCCAGGTCGGCAGCGAGTCGGTCATCGTGTCCCGCTCCCGCCGGGGTGAGGCGCGGGCGTTCCTCAACGTCTGCCGGCACCGTGGCGCCAAGATCTGCCTGGAGGAGACCGGTTCCGTCGCGCGGGCCTTCCAGTGCGCCTACCACGCCTGGACCTACGACCTGGACGGCAAGCTGATCGCCGCCCCGAACCTGACCCGGATGCCCGACATCGACCGTGTCGAGTACGGACTGAAGGCCGTGCACGTCCGTGAATGGCTGGGCTACGTGTGGGTGTCGCTGGCCGACGAGCCCCCCGCGTTCGAGGCGACCGTGCTGCAGGAGGTCGTCGACCGGCTCGGCGAGGTGGCCAACCTCGACCACTACCAGGACGACACCCTCGCGGTCGGGCGTCGGATCGTCTACGACGTGAAGGCCAACTGGAAGCTCATCATCGAGAACTTCATGGAGTGCTACCACTGCGCGACCATCCACCCGGAGCTGACCGAGGTGCTGCCGGAGTTCGCCGACGGTCTCGCCGCACAGTCTTTCGTCAATCACGGAGCCGAGTTCGGTTCCGACATCAAGGGTTTCACCATCGATGGGTCCGAGGGACTCGACCTGCTACCGGGTATCGACCCCGAGCAGGACCGTCGCTACTACGCGATCACGGTCAAGCCGCAGGTTTTCCTGAACATGGTGCCCGACCACATCATCTTCCACCGGATGTATCCGATGGCCGTGGACCGCACGATCGTCGAGTGCGACTGGTTGTACCTGCCGTCGGTGGTCGAATCCGGCCGCGACGTCACCAAGTCGGTGGAGCTGTTCCATCGGGTCAACGAGCAGGACTTTAACGCCTGCGAGCGGTGCCAGCCGGCGATGTCCTCCCGCGCCTACCGCGACGGCGGTGTGCTGGTGCCCAGCGAGCACCACATCGGTGGCTTCCACGACTGGCTCACCGGCATGCTGGGCCACTGAGTGCGGCTCCGTGGTCGGACGGGTGACGGCACGTCGATCACCACCTCAGGACGGCACTGCGACGTGTCCCAGCCGCTCGCTCAGTCGGGCCGCGGCATCCCGCACGGTTGCTGCAAGGGCGGTCAACGCGGACTCAGTGAGCCGGTACGACGGACCGGACACCGACAATGCGGCGATCACCGCGCCAGTCAGGTTGAACACCGGTGCCGCGATGGCGTTCAGGCCGTCCTCGTACTCGCCCAGGGTGGCCGCCCAGCCCTGCTCGCGGGCCTGGGACAACTGACGCGCCAGCAGGTCCCGGTCGGTGACGGTGCGGGCGGTGAACTCCTCCAGCGACAGGTCGGCGCCGCCGCCGGCCGCTCCCCAGGCCAGCAGCACCTTCCCCGAGGACGTGGCGTGCAGCGGTGTCGGGCGACCGACCCAGTTGACCGCCACCGCGCTGTCGCCGGCACTCTGGTGCAGGTTGAACACCTGGTCGCCACGCCGGACGGCGAGGTTGACCGTCTCCCCGGTGGCGGCGACCAGGGCGTCGCAGATGTCCCGGCCGTGGGCGACCACGTCCAGCCGGTTGCCGACCGCGCCGGCCAGTCGGACCAGGCCGAAACCCAGCCGGTACCGGCCGCGCTCGCCGGCCACCTCGACCAGACCCCGCTGCAGCAACACGGTGAGCAGCCGCGAAGCGGTGGACTTGTGCACGTCGATGGCCACGGCTACCTCGGACACCCGCGCCTCACCGTGCTGAGCCAGGTACTCCAGCGCGCTGACCGCCCGGTCCACCGACTGCACCGCCGAGTCACGCGCCGGTGCTTCGTTGCTCATGGCGCAACCCTAGACCGTCTACCCGGTCGCCACGGCGCTCCCGAGCGCCGCGGCGGTACGCCGGCCCCGGCTCCGACTCACGCTGCGACTGACAGAACAGGACCCTGATGAGCGACAACGAGCACTACGACTACGTGATCGTCGGTGGCGGCAGCGCCGGATCGGTGCTGGGCGAACGACTCTCGGCCGACGGCGGGGCGAAGGTACTGGTGCTGGAGGCCGGCCGAAGTGACTACCCCTGGGACCTGTTCATCCAGATGCCGGCCGCGCTGACGTTCCCCAGCGGTAACCGGCTCTACGACTGGCAGTACGAATCGGAGCCGGAGCCGTTCATGAACGGGCGGCGTATCGCGCACGCCCGCGGCAAGGTGCTCGGCGGGTCCAGCTCCATCAACGGGATGATCTTCCAGCGCGGCAACCCGCTGGACTTCCAACGCTGGGGCGCCGACGCCGGGATGGGCGACTGGGACTGGGCGCACTGCCTCCCCTACTTCCGGCGGATGGAGAACACGCTCGCCACCGGGCCGTCGGACGAGCTGCGAGGGCATTCCGGACCGCTGATCCTGGAGCGCGGCCCGGCCCGGAACCCGCTGTTCGGCGCCTTCTTCGAGGCGGCGGTACAGGCCGGATACCCGCTCACCGACGACGTGAACGGTTACCGCCAGGAGGGTTTCGCGGCCTTCGACCGCAACGTGCACCGGGGTCGTCGGCTGTCGGCGTCGCGGGCGTACCTGCGGCCGGCGATGACCCGGGACAACCTGACCGTGAAGACCCGGGCGCTGGTCACCGGCATCCGGTTCGACGGCGCCCGGGCCACCGGGGTGAGCTACCGGCGTAACGGCCGCCAGCACGCCGCGCACGCCGCCGAGGTCATCCTCTGCGGCGGCGCGATCAACTCGCCGCAGCTGCTCCAACTCTCGGGGATCGGGCCGTCGGAGGTGCTGGCGCCGTTGGGCATCCGGCCGGTCGTCGAACTGCCCGGGGTGGGCGCCAACCTGCAGGATCACCTCGAGGTCTACATCCAGTACGCCTGCACCCGGCCGGTCAGCATGCAGCCGTATCTGGCGAAGTGGCGCCAGCCGTTCGTGGGGTTGGAATGGATCCTGGCTCGTCGGGGGCCGGCCGCGACCAACCACTTCGAAGGCGGCGGATTCGTCCGCTCCAACGACGACGTGGCCTACCCGAACCTGATGTTCCACTTCCTGCCGATCGCGGTCCGCTACGACGGCAGCGTCAGCGAGGAGGTCGATCGGACCGGCCACGGCTACCAGGTACACGTCGGGCCGATGTACTCCGATGCCCGCGGCACCCTGCAGATCACCTCGACCGATCCGACGAAACACCCTGCGCTGCAGTTCAATTACCTCTCCACCGACCAGGACAGGCGGGAGTGGGTGGAGGCCGTCCGGGTCGCCCGCGACATCCTCGGTCAGCCCGCGATGAACCCGTACAACGGCGGCGAGACCTCTCCCGGTCCGTCGGTGACCACCGACGCCGAGATCCTGGATTGGGTGGCCCGTGACGCCGAGACCGCCCTGCACCCGTCGTGCACCGCGAAGATGGGGCCGGACAGCGACCCGATGGCCGTGGTGGATCCGACGACCCTGCGGGTGCACGGCGTCGAGGGTCTCCGGGTGGTCGACGCCTCGGTGATGCCCTACGTGACCAACGGCAACATCTACGCCCCGGTGATGATGCTCGCCGAGAAGGCCGCCGACGCCATCCTCGGGGTCACCCCGCTCCCGCCGTCGGACGCCCCGTTCTACCGGCACGGGGCCTGACCGATTCAGCGGAAGACAACGGTCCGGCTGCCGTTCGGGAGTACCCGGCGCTCGCAGTGCCACTTGACCGCCCGGGCCAGTACCTGGGTCTCGACGTCACGACCGGCGGCGACGAGGGCGTCGGGGTCGTCGTTGTGGTCCACCCGGGCGACGTCCTGCTCGATGATCGGGCCCTCGTCGAGGTCGTCGTTGATGTAGTGCGCAGTGGCCCCGATCAGTTTCACCCCGCGATCGTGGGCCTGGTGGTAGGGCTTGGCGCCCTTGAAGCTCGGCAGGAACGAGTGGTGGATGTTGATCGCCCGACCCGACAACGCGTGGCTGGTCGCCTCGCTGAGCACCTGCATGTAGCGGGCCAGCACCACCAGGTCGATCCGGTACTCGTCCATCAACGACAGCAGTCGCGCTTCGGCGTCGGCCTTGGTGTCCGGCGTCACCGGGATGTGTTCGTAGCGGATGCCGTACGACGCGGCCAGGGCCGCGAAGTCGGGGTGATTGCTCACGATGACCGGGATCTCGATGTTCAGCGTGCCCATCCGGTGCCGGTACAGCAGATCGTTGAGGCAGTGTCCGAAGCGGCTCACCATGATCAGCGTCCGGGTCGGGGTGGTGACGTCCATGAGCTCGAAGTCCATCGCGTGTGCGACGCCGACTTCGGCGAAGCCGGCCCGCAGCTCCTCGAGATCGGGTGCAGTGTCACGGAACACGGCGTGCACGCGCATGAAGAACCGACCCGTGAGCAGATCGTCGAATTGCTGGCTGGCCAGGATGTTCGCGCCCCGACCGGACAGGAAGCCGCTCACCGCGTGCACCAGCCCCGGACCGTCCTTGCAGTTCAGCGTCAGGATGAACTCGCGGCCGGGCACGGGACGGGGTGACATCGGACCTCCGAACCAACGGGCGAAAGGTGCGTCTTTCGCAACGCACTGCACAGGGCGCAACGCGATCCAGCATGGCCCCACCCGCTCATCCGGTCAAGACCCTCGCTGCCGACCGGTTCACCTCCAGTTCCGACTCCGACCGGTCCGCTCGATCACCGCCACGTATCGTGCGACCCATGCCAGCCAGCGCCGGGACCGCCGAGGAGAGCTCCGGATCCGTGCAGTCGGTCGATCGGGCGCTGACGATCCTGGAGCTGTTGGCCGCCGACGGCGAACTCGGCGTCACCCAGATCGCCGGCTTGCTCGGGGTACACAAATCCACCGCGTCGCGACTGCTGGCCACCCTGGAGGCCCACGGCCTCGCCGAGCAGCTTCCCGACCGCGGCCGTTACCAGCTCGGCGTCGGCCTACTGCGACTGGCCGGGTCGACCCGGGTGCGGCTGGACATCGTCCGGGAGAGCCGGCCGATCTCCCGTCGACTGGCCGCCGACACCGGCGAGACGGTCAACCTGGTGATCCTGTCCGGCACCGAGACGCTGTACCTCGACCAGGTCGAGGGACCGTCCGCGCTGCAGATCTACCACTGGGTCGGTCGGCGGAATCCGTTGCACGCCACAGCCAATGGCCGGGTCCTGCTGGCCCACGCGAGCAAGGCCGAGCAGGACGCCATCATCGGTGCCATCTCCGACCAGCGGCACCGACTGCCGGCCCTCACCCCTCACACCCTCACCTCACCGGATGACCTGCGCTCCGCCCTGACCGAGGTCCGTCGCCGCGGCTATGACCTCGCCATCGACGAGCTCGAGGTCGGGCTCACCGCTGTCGCCGCTCCGGTCCGCGCCGCCGACGGGTCCGTCATCGGCTCGTTGTCGGTGTCCGGACCCGGATTCCGACTCACCGCCGACCGCATCCACGACACCGTTCGGGCGGTGATCGCCGCAGCTGACGAGGTCTCGAGGCGGATGGGCTATACCCCGGCCCGCCCGACCGTCGGCTGACGCCGCCCCCACCCCTCGATGACGTCGATGTGACGGCGCCACGACCGGATCACAGCTTCGGGTCGAACTGCTCAGAACCGGCGCGCACCCTTGACGCGGCACGCCGCGGAGTCTCATGCTGTTGCACAACGAGCGCATCAGTGCGCAATACGCAACAGTCGACGGGAGGGGGGCCAATGCCGCAGGCTCCGCCAGCCGCTGCTGGACCGACCCCGGGGCTGTTCTCCGACGGTGACTGGCAACCCTCCAAGGACGGCGGTACCCGCGAGATCCGCTGTCCCGCCGACGGACGGCTGGTGCGGATCGTCGCCGAGGGGGGCCCGGATGACGCCGACACCGCGATCGCGTCGGCCCGGCATGCCTTCGACTCCGGCCCCTGGCCCATCACTCCCGAACGCGACCGCGGCGCTGTCCTGCTCCGGACCGCCGACCTGCTCACCCGCGATCGGGACGCCTACGCCACCGCCGAGGCCCTGGACACCGGCAAGCGGCTGGTCGAGGCCGAATACGACATCGACGACGTCATCAGCTGTTTCCGCTATTACGGCGGCATCGCGGGCACCGACGCCGGCCGGGTGGTCGACACCGGTCGTCCGGACGCCATCAGCCGGATCACCTACGCCCCGGTCGGGGTGTGCTCGTTGATCACCCCGTGGAACTACCCGTTACTGCAGGCGTCGTGGAAAGTCGCACCGGCGCTGCTGGCCGGGAACACCTTCGTGCTCAAGCCGTCCGAGCTGACCCCATCCACCTCGATCCTGCTGATGGCCACCCTGATCGAGGCCGGGTTGCCGGCCGGCGTCGCCAACCTGGTCACCGGCACCGGCACCGGCGTGGGAGCCGCGCTGACCACCGACCCGCGCGTGGACCTGGTGTCGTTCACCGGTGGGCTGACCACCGGGAAGGCCATCATGGCCGCGGCCGCCGGCACCGTGAAGCGGGTGGCACTCGAACTGGGCGGCAAGAACCCGAACATCGTGTTCGCCGACGCCGACCGTGAAGCCGCCCTGGACAACGCGCTCACCGCGGTCTTCCTCAACTCCGGCCAGGTCTGTTCGGCCGGCGCCCGGCTCATCGTGCAGGACAGCATTCACGACACCTTTGTCGACGAACTGGTGTCGCGCGCCGGCGAGATCCGGCTCGGCGGCCCGTTCGACCCGAAAGCCGAGACCGGGCCGCTGGTCTCGGCCGCCCACCGTGACAAGGTCCACGCCTACGTGACCGCGGCGGTGGCCCAGGGAGCGGTACTGCGCACAGGCGGGGTGATGCCCACCGACCCGGTCCTCCAGGACGGCTTCTACTACCCGCCGACCGTGCTGGACGGCTGCACCACGGGAATGGACTGCCTGCGCGACGAGTCGTTCGGACCGGTGCTGACAGTCGAGACGTTCACCGACGAGGCCGACGCCATCCGACTGGCCAACGACACCGTCTACGGGCTGGCCGGCGCGGTCTGGACCTCCGACGCGTCCCGCGCCCCACGGGTGGCCGACGCGCTGCGCCACGGCACCGTCTGGATCAACGACTACCACCCGTACCTGCCGCAAGCAGAGTGGGGCGGCTTCGGCCAGTCCGGCAACGGCCGGGAGCTCGGCCCCACCGGCCTGGCCGAGTACCGCGAGATCAAGCACGTCTGGCAGAACACCGCCCCCGCCGCCGCCTACTGGTTCCCCCGCTAGCCGCTCCGCCCAGCCCGTCCGCACCGAGCCCGCCGCACCCGCACCCGCATCGCCGCGCCGCCGCAGTTCAGCACTCTGCCGCACCCAGCGACACCGCCCGGAAGGCCGACCCATGACCACCTCTCCCGTCACCGGTACCCCCGGCGCCGGACCGTCCGCACCGGCCGGCCCCGTCGACTTCTCGGTCCGCGACCTCTGGAAGGTGTTCGGCCACAAAGCCGATCGGATCCCGTCCGACCCCGCGATGCGTGGCCTGACCGGTCCGGAGATCCTCGAGCAGACCGGCTGCGTGACCGCAGTGCGGGACATGAACTTCGATGTCGGTCGGGGCGAGGTGTTCGTCGTGATGGGCCTCTCCGGTTCCGGGAAGTCCACCCTGGTGAGGTGTCTCACCCGGCTGATCGAACCCACCGCCGGCCGCATCGAGCTGGCCGGTGACGACGTCATGTCCATGTCGGCGAGCAAGCTGCGCGACCTCCGCCGTCGCAAGATGAGCATGGTCTTCCAGCACTTCGGTCTGCTTCCGCACCGCACCGTGCTGGACAACGTCGCCTACGGTCTCCAGGTCCGCGGTACCCGCAAGGCCGAACGGAACGCCCGGGCCCACGAGGTGATCGAGCTCGTCGGGCTGCACGGCTACGAGCAACGCTTCCCCGACCAGCTGTCCGGCGGGATGCAGCAGCGGGTCGGGCTGGCCCGGGCGCTGGCCGGGGACCCCGACGTGTTGCTGTTCGACGAGCCGTTCTCGGCGCTGGATCCGCTGATCCGCCGCGACATGCAGGCCGAGGTCATCCGGCTGCACCGGGACATGGGTAAGACGATGATCTTCATCACCCACGACCTGTCCGAGGCACTCAAACTGGGTGACCGGATCCTGATCATGCGCCACGGTGAGCTGGTCCAGATCGGTACCGGTGACCAACTGGTCGGCGCCCCGGCCGATGACTACGTGGCCGATTTCGTCTCCGAGGTACCTCGCGCAGATGTGCTGACGCTGCGCTGGATCACCCGTTCCGACGCCGAGATCGATCCGGCTGCAGCGACTCTCGCGGCGGACACGGTGATCCGGGACGCCATCCCCGCCGTGATGGCGAGTTCCGGTGCGGTGACCGTGGTCGACGAGGGCCGCGTCATCGGCACCGTCGACCGGGACGCCATCCTCGGCATCATCGCACCCGCCGCGCCGGTGACCCACGGTCCGGCCACCCACGCCCCGCTGACGCACAGCCCGGCCGCCCCCGCCCTCACCGGATCGGTCTGACCGCCGTGACCGCCACCCTCACCGAACCGCCGGCGGCGGCGCCCATCCCCGTCCCGAGTCCCCGCCCCCGCCGGACGGCGTCGATCGGCACCATCGCCATCCTGGCCGCGATCGGCCTCTGGCTGCTGGCCCGACTGGTGCTGGCCGGGAAATTCACGCTCGCGTTGGACACTGCCGGGCTCACCCCACTGCACCGCAACCTCAATGACGCCCGCGACTGGGTCGACGCGAACCGCAACACCAGTGCGGTCTTCGTCTACTTTCTCAACTACGTCCAGCTCGGGGTCGAGGCGGTCGGGAGCTTCGTCACCGCGCTGATCGCCCGATCCGACACGGGCCTCGGCATCCCGCAGATCGGCTGGCTCGGCCTGATCGCCGTCGGCACCTGGATCGCCGCGGCCCTGGGCAACCTCCGGGTCGCCGGTCTGACTCTGGCGGTGCTGTTGGTGATCAGCATGCAGGGCCTCTGGGCGCCCGCCACCGACACCCTGTCCCTGGTGATCAGTGCGGTGTTCTTCGCCCTGCTCGTGGGCATCCCGCTGGGCGTCTGGGCGGGCACCAGCGAGCGGGTGCACCGCGTCGTCACCCCGGTGCTGGATTTCATGCAGATCCTGCCGTCGTTCGCCTACCTGGCCCCGCTGGTGCTGGTCTTCGCGATCGGACCGGCGTCGGCGATCGTCGCCACCGTCATCTACGCGGCCCCGCCGGTCATCCGGATCACCGCGCACGGACTGCGGCAGGTGCCCGTGACGACCCGGGAGGCGGTGGACTCGATCGGCGCCACCGGCAGCCAGCGGTTGCGTACGGTGCTGATCCCGATGGCGCGGCGAACCATCATCATCGGTATCAACCAGACCATCATGGCTGCCCTGTCGATGGTCACCATCGCGGCGCTGATCGGTGCTCCCGGACTCGGACTCACCGTGGCGCAGGCCCTGCAGACCCTCGACGTCGGGACCGCGTTCAACGCAGGACTGGCGATCGTGCTGCTGGCCATCTGCTTCGACCGGGTCACCACCGCCGCCGGCATCCGGGCCGAGACGGCCATCCGGGCCGGCCGGACAAGTCGGCGGATGCGCTGGGTCGGCCTCTGCGTCGGTGTCGTGATCACCGCCGTGGCGGTGCAACTGTCACGGACGATGCTCTGGGCCGCCCAGGTCCCCGACCAGCTCCCGAAGATCGGTCCGTCGCTGTCCCGCGGGGTCGACACCGCCACATCCTGGGTGCAGGATCACTTCTCGGTCATCACCCTCGGGCTGAAGGACTGGTTCAGCACCACGATCCTGAACCCGCTGGAGAACCTGCTCACCGGCAGCCCGTTCTTCATGGTCGGGCTCGTGCTGCTGGTCGTGGCCGCCGTCGTCGGCGGCTGGCGCACCATGGTGACGGTGCTGGTGGCCCTGGCCGCCCTGGTTGCCCTCGGCGTCTGGAGCGACGCGATGGTGACCCTGGCCGCCACCCTGGTGGCCACCGTCCTGGTGATGGTTATCAGCATTCCGACCGGGGTCTGGATGGGCCGCTCCCGGATGGCCGACCGCCTGCTCCGCCCGATCCTGGACGCCGGGCAGACGATGCCGGCGTTCGTCTACCTGGTGCCGTTCCTCGGCCTGTTCGGGCCGAGCCGGTTCACCGCCATCGTCGCCGCCATCGTCTACGCCGCCCCCGCGGCGATCAAGATCATCGCCGACGGCATCGGCCAGGTCCCGGCCACCACCGTCGAGGCGGCCACCTCCAGCGGCTCCACCAGCTGGCAGCTGATCACCAAGGTCCAGCTGCCGATGTCCCGATCGGCGATCGCGCTGGCTGCGAACCAGGGGCTCATCTACGTGCTGTCGATGGTCGTCGTCGGCGCCCTCGTCGGGGCGGGAGCGCTGGGCTATGACGTGATCGCGGGGCTGAATCAGCAGGCGCGGTTCGGCAAGGGGCTGGCCGCCGGGTTGACGCTGGTCGTGCTGGGCATCCTCATCGACCGAATCACCCAGGCCGCCGCCCGCCGCACCCGCCGCACCGAGCACCCCGTCGTCGCCCGTCCGGTGACCACCGGCTGATCGTTCTACCGCCGTATCCAGCTGTACCCGTGTCCGTCCGTGAAGGAGATTCCATGCGATCGTCCCGATCTACCACCGTCAGACTGGTGAGCGCTGTGTCGGCCGCCGGCCTGCTGCTCGCCGGCTGTGGCGGAGCCACCGTCAACGCCGCGAGCTCCACCGCGGCCCCGGCCGCCGGATCCGCCGCCGGATCCGCCACCGGCTCCGACGGCGCCGCCGCCTGCGCCCCGTTCACGCTGGCCATGAACGACTGGGTCGGCTACACCGCCGACGCCGCCGTCGTCACCTACGTGGCCGAGTCCGAGCTGGGGTGCAAGGTCACCCAGACCGCCCTCAAGGAGGAGATCGCCTGGCAGGGCTTCGGCAACGGCCAGGTCGATGTCGTGATCGAGAACTGGGGACACCCGGACCTCGCGGCCAAGTACATCGACGATCAGAAGGTCGCCGAGAATGCAGGCCCCACCGGCAATATCGGGACCATCGGCTGGTTCGTGCCGCCGTGGATGGTCGCCAAGTACCCGGACATCACCGACTGGAACAACCTGAACAAGTATGCCGACCTGTTCAAGACCTCGGAGTCCGGCGACCAGGGCCAACTGCTGGACGGCGATCCGTCCTTCGTCACCAACGACGAGGCGTTGGTGACCAACCTGGCCCTGAACTACAAGGTCGTCTACGCCGGATCCGAGGCGGCGCTGATCACCGCGTTCGACAACGCCGAGAAGAACAAGACCCCGCTGCTCGGTTACTTCTACTCGCCGCAGTGGTTCCTCTCCGAGGTCCCGCTGGTCAAGGTGGATCTGCCGGCCTACACCGACGGCTGCGACGCCAACGCCGAGAAGGTCGCCTGCGACTACCCCGAGTACACGCTGGACAAGATCGTCTCGACGACCTTCGCGAAGTCCGGTTCGCCGGCCGCCGCCCTGGTCAAGAACTTCACGTGGACCAACGACGACCAGAACCTGGTCGCGAAGTACATCACCGCGGACAAGATGACGCCCGAGGACGCGGCCAAGAAGTGGGTCGAGGCGAATCCGGACAAGGTCAAGGCCTGGCTGGGCTGAGTCATCCTGCTCCCGGATCGGCGTCGTCGCGACGCGCTGCTCCGGGAGCGGATTCAGTGCTTCCAGGTGTTGCGCTGGACGCACCTGGTTGCGCAAGATGGAACATGTTGATCTCTAGACAGGAGAGCCGGATGCCGGGTCCGAGAGTGGTCGTGATCGGCGCGGGAGTGGTCGGCGCGTCGTTGGCCGAGGAGATGACCGCCCGCGGCTGGACGGATGTCACCGTGCTGGACGCCGGGACGCTGCCGCACACCGGTGGCTCCACCTCGCACGCCCCCGGCGTGGTCTTCCAGGTCAACGGGACCAAGGTGATGAGCGACTTCGCCCGCTACACCGTGGCCAAGTTCTCCGATCTCTCGTGGGAGGGTCAGCCCTGCTACCTGCCGGTCGGGGGGCTGGAGATCGCCACCACCCCCGAGCGGGCCCGGGAACTGCAGCGACGGCACGGTTTCGCCCAGTCCTGGGGCGTCGCCGGTGCGACGCTGCTCGACGTCGACGAGACGGTCGCCGCCTTCGACCTGCTCGACCCGACCACCGTGTACGGCGGCCTGTTCGTCCCCGACGACGGCATCGCCAAGGCGGTGCGCGCCGTCCAGGCCCAGCTCGCGATCGCCACCGGAAGGGGGGCGCGGGTCCTTGATCGACACGAGGTCACCGGGATCCGCAGCGCCGCCGGCCCGTACGGACCGAAGGTCACCGGCGTCGCTGTCCGTACCCCGGACGGCGAGAGCGAGATCGCCGCCGACATCGTGGTCTGCTGCGCCGGTCTGTGGGGACAGACGGTCGCCGGGATGGTCGGCCAGCCGCTCGCCCTGACCCCGCTGGCCCACCAGTTCGCCTGGACCGCACCGCTTCCCGTGCTCGCCGACCGAACCGCGGAGGCGGTCCGCCCGGTGCTGCGCCACCAGGACGCGGACCTGTACTACCGGGAGAACTTCCAGGGTCTGGGCGTCGGCTCGTACCGGCACCGCCCGATGCCGGTACGGCCCGAGGATCTGGCGGCCTGGAACTCCTACGCCCCCGGTGACGACGGGCAGCCCAGCGTGCTGCCGTTCACCCCGGAGGACTTCGCCTTCCCACTCGCCGAGACGGCCCGGATCCTGCCGTCCGTCGGGCGACTCGACGTGACGAGCCGCCCGGCGGTGTCCTTCAACGGCGTCTTCTCCTTCACCACCGACAACCTGCCATTGTTGGGCCCGCACGCCGAGCTGGACGGATTCTGGACCGCCGAGGCGGTCTGGGTCACCCACTCCGCCGGTGTCGCGAAGGCGATGGCCGAGTGGATCGTCGACGGATACAGCCGCAGCTTCGACCTGCACGCCTGCGATCTCAACCGCTTCGAGACCCACCAGCTCGCGCCTGCCTACATCGAGGCCAAGAACTGCCAGAACTTCGTCGAGGTCTACGACATCCTGCATCCGCTGGAGCCGATGCAGCACTCCCGTCCACTGCGCACCTCGCCGTTCTACCCGCGGCAACAGGAGTTGGGCGCGGTGTTCCTGGAAGCCGGCGGCTGGGAGCGGCCCCACTGGTACGCCGCCAACGACCACCTCGTCGGCAGTGACCGCGACACCGGCTGGCACATGCCGCATCCCGACGACTGGGCGGGTCGGTTCCTGTCCCCCACCGTCGCCGCCGAGGCCGCCATCACCCGTACCGACGTCGCCCTGTTCGACATGACTGCACTCAAACGGCTCACCGTCACCGGCCCCGGGGCGACGGAGTTCCTCCAGACCCAGGTGACCGGCAAGATCGACAAGTCCGTCGGGGCCGTCACCTACTGCCTGATGCTGGGTGACGACGGCGGCATCCGCTCCGACGTCACGGTGGCCAGGCTCGGCCCGGAGCGCTATCAAGTCGGCGCCAACGGCGCGCTGGACCTGGACCGCCTGCAGCGCAGGCTCTCCCGCTCCCCCCAGGCCGAGACCGTGCAGATCCGGGACATCACCGCCGGCACCTGCTGTATCGGCATCTGGGGGCCGCGGGCCCGCGACGTGGTGCAGCCACTGACCGATCTCGACCTCGCCCACGGCGCCTTCGGCTACTTCCGGGCGAAGCAGACCTACCTGGGTACCGTCCCGGTGACCGCGATGCGACTGTCCTACGTCGGCGAGCTCGGGTGGGAGCTCTACACCACCGCCGACCAGGGCCTGGCGCTCTGGGACCTGTTGATGCAGGCCGGTGCCGACCACGGCATCATCGCCGCCGGCCGGGCCGCGTTCACCGCCCTGCGTATCGAGAAGGGCTACCGGTCCTTCGGTACCGACATGACCGACGAGAACGGGCCCGCCGAGAGCGGCCTGGACTTCGCGGTCAGGACCGAACTGGAGTTCGTCGGGAAGAACGGTCTGGTGTCCCGGCCGACCGCGGATCGCACACTCTGCCTACTGTCCGTGGACACCCCCGACGACATCATGGTCGGCTCCGAGCCGGTCTTCGTGGACGGCGTCCCGGGCGGGTATGTCACCAGCGCCGCCTACAGCTATACGTTGGGACTGCCGCTGGCGTATGCCTGGCTGCCGGTCACCGCGGCCGTCCCCGGTACCGCCGTCGAGATCGGGTATTTCGGACGCCGGGTCCCCGCCACCGTCACCGCCGAACCCGCCTTCGACCCCGAGATGAAGAAGATCCGTTGCTGACCGAGACCACCGCCGCGACCGCGACATCCGTCAACGCCCCCGCCCCACCCGGAGCCGCGCTGCCCGATCACCCCGAGTTCCTCTGGCGGAACCCGGAGCCCAGCAAGCACTACTCCATCGTCATCGTCGGCGGCGGTGGACACGGGCTCGCGACCGCCCACTACCTGGCCCGGCGCGGAGTCACCGACGTCGCCATCCTCGAGCGCGGCTGGATGGCCGGTGGGAACATGGCCCGCAACACCACGATCATCCGGTCCAACTACCTGTGGGACGCCTCCGCCGGCATCTACGAGCACGCGTTGAAGCTCTGGGAAGGCTTGGCCGACGACCTCGACTACCCGATCCTGTTCTCCCAGCGGGGCGTGCTCAACCTCGACCACACCCTGCAGGACGTCCGGGACTCCCGGCGGCGGGTGGAGGCCAACCGGCTCAACGGCATCGACGCCGAGTGGGTCGACACCGCTGGTGCCAAGGAACTCTGCCCCGTCCTGAACGTCTCCGACGACATCCGCTACCCGGTGCTCGGCGGCACCTATCAGCCCCGGGCCGGCATCGCCAAGCACGACTACGTGGCGTGGGGCTTCGCCCGCTCAGCCGACGCGGCGGGCATCGACATCATCCAGAACTGCGAGGTGACCGGCATCGACATCCACGCCGGGACGGTCACCGGCGTGCAGACCAGCCGCGGTCCGATCACCGCCGACCGGGTCGCCCTCATCGGCGCCGGCCACACGCCCGTGCTCGCCGAGATGGCCGGCTTCCGCGTCCCGGTGACGTCACATCCGTTGCAGGCGCTGGTGTCCGAGCTGCTGGAGCCGGTGCAGCCGACCGTCGTGATGAGCAACGCCGTGCACGTGTACGTCTCGCAGGCCCACAAGGGCGAGCTGGTGATGGGGGCCGGGATCGACCCTTACATCGGCTACGGGCAGCGTGGGGCGTTCCACGTCATCGAGCGTCAAATGAGCGCCGCGGTCGAGCTGTTCCCGATCTTCGCGCGGGCGCACGTGCTGCGAACCTGGGGCGGCACCGTCGACACCACCCCGGATGCGTCACCCATCGTCGGGACCACCCCCGTGGAGAACCTGTTCCTCAACTGCGGATGGGGCACCGGCGGCTTCAAGGCCACGCCGGGCATCGGGCACGTGATGGCCGAACTGCTGGACACCGGCAAGGTCCCGGACCTCGCCGCCGACTTCGGCCTGGATCGCTTCACCTCCGGGCGTCTCGTCGACGAGCACGGCGCCGCCGCCGTCGCGCACTGAACCTGTCACTGGCTCCGAACACCCCGTCAGACAAGGACTTCCGACCACCCATGATGCTCATCAACTGCCCGGAGTGCGGTCCCCGGGACGAGAACGAGTTCCACTACGGCGGTCAGGCCCACGTCGCCTATCCGGCGGACGGCGGCGCGGCGCTGACCGACGCGGAATGGGCTGAGTACGTGTTCTACCGGGAGTCGCCGAAGGGCCTGATGGCCGAGCGCTGGGTGCACAGCGCCGGCTGCCGCCGTTGGTTCAACGCGGTGCGCGACACCGTCAGCTACCGCTTCGCCGCCGTCTACCGGCCCGGTGAGCCGCAACCGCACGTCGGTGGCACGCGATGAGCGCCACCCGTCTGGACAGCTTCGGTCGGGTCGACCGGGCCGATGCGTTCACCGTGGACTTCGAGGGCCGCGCCGTTCCGGCCTTCCGCGGCGACACCGTGGCGTCGGCGCTGCTGGCCGCAGGTGAGCGGGTCGTCGCCCACTCGGTGCTGCTCGGACGTCCGCGGGGCATCGTCTCCGCGGGGGCCGAGGAGCCGTCGGCGCTGATCCAGGTCGACCTCCCGTTTCCGGAGCCGATGCTGCTCGCCACCACCGTGGAGGCTGTTCCGGGACTGGGCATCTCGATGCTGTGCGGGCAGGGGCGACTCTCCCGTGCCGTCGATCCGGCCGCCTACGATGCGATCCACCGCCACTGCGACGTGGCCGTCGTCGGGGCCGGCCCGGCCGGGCTCGCCGCCGCGGTGACGGCCGGGGCCGCGGGGGCCCGGGTGCTGCTGCTGGACGACCGACCCCAGCCGGGTGGTCTGCTGCTTTCCGACGCCGAGACCCGTTGGGCCGCGACGCAGCTGGCGCGTCTGACGGCGATGGGCAACGTCGAGGTGCTGGACCGGACGACGGTCACCGGCTACTACGACGACAACTACCTGGTCGCGGTGCAACGACGGAACGACCACGAGACCGTCGAGCTGGATCCGACGCACGCCCGGCAGCGGATCTGGCGGATCCGGGCCGCCGAGGTCGTGTTGGCCACCGGCGCCCACGAGCGTCCCGTCGTCTTCCCCGGCAACGACGTCCCCGGCGTGATGCTCGCCGAGGCGGTCCGCGAGTATCTGCTCCGCTACGGAGTGCTCGTCGGACGGCGGGTCGTGCTGTTCACTGCCCACGACGACGCCTACCGGGTCGCGGTGGACCTGCTGATCGCCGGCGCCGAGGTGACCGTGGTCGACCCCCGCCCGGCGGACCGGGCCGGCGAGCTGCTCCCCCGGGCTCTGCCGGACGGGGCGCTGCACACCGGCGCCGTGGTCGTCGGTACCGACACCGACGAGAACGGCACGTTGGCCGCGGTCCAGATCCGGCGCCCCGACGGCACGGTCGAGACCGTGCCGTGCGAGGTGCTGGCCGTCTCCGGCGGCTGGAACCCAGCCGGTCAGTTGTTCTCCCAGTCCGGCGGAAAGCTCTGCTGGGACGGCGATCTCGCCGCGTTCGTACCTGGCGGCGCCGGCCAGCGG
>JBDSLP010000224.1:0-5768 GCA_039916325.1 Nakamurella sp.
CCGGCGCCGAACTTCGCGACCACGGCGTCGGCCGCGGCTTCGGCGTCCTTCCAGCCGGTGTCGGGGGGATCGTCGAAACTGAGCTGACCCGCGGCGGCGCCGGCGTGTTCGAGCTGGTCCAACTTGACACTCAGCAGCCGGACCGGCCGCTGCGGATCCAACCGGGTGAGCAGTTCCACCGCGACCTGATGGATCTGGCGCGTGACGTCGGTGGCCGTGGGCAGGGTGAGCGACCGGCTGACCGTGGAGAAGTCCTCCCATCGCACCCGGATCGACACGCACCGGGACTGCTGGCCCGACGACCGCATCCGGCGACCCACCCGCTCGGACAATCGGAGCAGCTCCCGCGACATCTCGGCCCGGTCGGTGAGATCGGTCTCGAAGGTGGCGTCGGCGCTCATCGACGATTCCGGCGCCCGCTCCTGGACCTCCCGGGGATCGCGGGCCCAGGCAAGTTCGTGCAGCTTGACCGCACCACCCGCCCCGACCAGGCTGCTCAGCGTGCTCCGGTCCAGCCTGGCCAGCTCACCGATGGTCTGGATTCCCACCCGGCGGAGCCCGTCCGCGGTCTTGGGTCCGACGCCCCACAGGAACTCGATGCCCAGCGGATGCAGAACCTGGAGCGCGCGTTCGGGTGGGACGATCAGCAGCCCGTCGGGCTTGGCCAGCGTCGAGGCCAGCTTGGCCATGAATTTGGTGGCCGCCACCCCGATCGTGCACGACAGACCCAGCTCCCCGGCCATCCGTTCCCGCAGCCGGGTCGCCACGGCGCCGGGCCGACCGGCGATCCGACGAAGACCTCCCACGTCGAGGAACGCCTCGTCGACCGACAGCGTCTCCACCCGCGGCGTCACGTCACGGAAGAGCCGCATCACCTCTACGGAGGCATCGCTGTAGGCGGCCATGTCCGGCTCGACGACGACCACGCCGGGGCACAGGCCCTGGGCCCGGGACACCGGCATGGCGGAGCGGACGCCGTGGGCACGGGCCTCGTAGGTCGCCGAGAGCACCACCCCGCGGCCCCGGGTCGAGCCGACCAACATCGGGATACCGCGCAGTTCCGGGCGCCGACGCAGCTCCACGGTGGCGTAGAAGGCATCCATGTCGGCGTGCAACACCGGACACTTGGAGTCGTCCACGGTCGACGGATCGTCGGTGACGACACGGCGCCGGCCGGTACTCGCACCCACGGTCGCGCCTCCCTCTGCTGATCCCTCACTGCGGTCCGACCGGGCCGGTGCCGTCCGGGCCTCGGCCCGCCGGCACACCCGGCAACCCGGGAACCCGGGAACCCGGACCGGGCTCACCACCCGGGCGACCCGGTGACCGGCCACCCGGTGATCGGAGGACGCGTGGTACGAACGTATCCGGAAAGGTGGGGCGCCCGTGCTGGTCACCAGTGTTCTCTCGCTCAAGGGCGGCGTGGGCAAGACGTCCGTGGTGCTGGGGCTGGCCTCGGCGGCGCTCGGCCGGGGAATCCCGACCCTGGTGGTGGACCTCGACCCGCAGGCCAACGCCACGCTGACCCTGGAGCCCCCGGGAACCTCGGCAACCGTGGCCGACGTACTGGCCCACGACGACGCCCGAGTCAGCGACGCGGTGGCCGAAAGCGCGTGGGGCGCTGGGGTGCGGATCATCCCGGGGAGCGAGGCCGCCGAGCAACACAACCATCCCGACCCGGCGGCCCGGGCCCTGGCCCGGCTCCAGCGGGCCCTCACGCAGGTGAAGCCGGCTCCTGAGCTCGTCCTCATCGATTGCCCGCCATCGCTGGGCCAACTCACCCGCAACGGCCTGGTGGCCAGCAACGCTGCACTGTTGGTGACCGAACCCGGGCTGTACGCGGTCACCGGCGTCCAGCGGGCGATGGAAGCCGTCGAGGACGAGCGGCGCGAGCACCAGCCTGAGTTGCGGGTCGCCGGCATCGTCGTCAACCGGGTGCGGGCCCGGTCCACCGAGCACGCTTACCGGATCGGGGAACTGCGCGAGCTGTTCGGGCCGCTCGTGCTCTCCCCCACGCTGCCCGACCGCAGTGCCGTCCAGCAGGCCCAGGGTGCGGGTCTTCCCCTCCACCGCTGGCCCACCGCGGGCGCACGCGAAGTAGCCGGCGCCTTCGAGCTGCTGCTGGACTCCCTGCTCGCCCCGCGCGTGTGACCGCCGGCAGGGTGGCTCGGGCCCGGTGGCACGGCTCAGGCCGCCATCGGTGAGGACACGTCGATCAACGCGAGGAACCTGCCGGTCTGCCGGATGAGCTCGTCGGCCTCCTCGCGGGTGATCAGGCGCGTCATCCCGGCCTCGGCTGCGCGCCGCTTGGCGGAGCCGGCCGCAAAATATGCGGCCCACGTGGCGTACTCCGGTGCGAGCCGCTCCAACTGCACCCAGGCACTGGCGTTGCGGATGGTGCGCGACACCGGACGGGGCAGCGAAGCAAGCACCGCCGAGGCCCCGCGCAGCGCACCGAGGTGGGCGGCGGCGTACCGATCGGCGAGATCGGCCGACGCCATCGCCCGGTCCAGGCACCGCTGGGCGTCGGCGAGCATCTCCCGCGTCCCCGCAGAGCGGGGCGCCCGAGGCGCCGTCGGGTGGGCTCCGGATCGCCGGGACGGCGCCTGTCGGACACCCCTCGAGGACCGCTCGCCCGCAGCGGCCACACTCTCACCCGAAACCGGGAAACTCATCGACATGGTCATCCTGATCACGCCTTTCCTGTGTCTGTCGAACGCACGTACGACGTTACTCGGGACCACCGACAGTGACCCTGAGGGCTGTGGCCGGCCGTTCCGGCCGGACCGCACCACCGATTGATGACCAGTCCAGACGGTCACGGTCGGACCGTGCCGACCGGGTCTCGTACCGAGATGCGGGCTGCGTCCGGCGCCATCCTCGTCGACCGGCGTGATCTGATGGACGGGTGTCCGAAGCTCCCCCGTCGTTCCGCGTTCCCCGCGTCGGACCAGCACTCCCGGTGTCGCCGGTCCTGCGGGCGGCGGTGCCGCGGGCCGGATCCCCTCGGACGACGTCGTGACGACCCACACCCGGGCCGCGCAGGAGCCCCGTTTCACCCTGCAGGCGTTCCTGCCCAACGATTTCCAGCGGCGCGTGGACGACTTGCTCCGCGTCTACATCGCCGCGATGCGCTACCCGGACATGTCGGTCGAGCATCGTCGCCCGACGTGGATCGAGCACAGCCGCAGGTCGGGGTTCAGCTGCGTGGTCGCGCTCGACGAAGCCGACGACGTGATCGGGTTGTGCTACGGCTACACCGGCGGCGGACACCAGTGGTGGAACAGCGAGGTCCGTCGCGGGATGACCGTGGCCCAGGCCCGGTACTGGATGACGTCTTACCGCGAACTCACCGAACTCCATGTCCGCCCTGACTGGCAGGGCGCCGGCGTCGGTGAACGGATGCTGCGCGCGATGCTGCGGAACGCGGACGAGGACGTGGTGTTGTTGTCCACCCCGGAAGGTGAGAACCGGGCCTGGCGCCTGTACCGCAGGCTCGGCTTCACCGACGCCCTGCGGCATCACCACTTCGCCGGCGACGCACGCCCGTTCGCGATCCTCGGCCGCGCCCTACCGTTGGACGACGTACGACGCTGAGCAGGTGGTGCGAGTCGGCAGCGATGTCGCCCGTGCCCGACGACCGCACACGAGTAGCTCCGACCAGCGAGAGTCAGAACAACGCCGATTCTCCCCCGCGGGACTTCGAATCGGTCGGTGCACCGTCGGGGGCCGGCTCTGCCGAGTCGACCGTGGCGGGTAGGTGCTCGTCAGGGGCGGCGGCGGGGCGGTCGGCACGCAGTCGGAAGATCTCGCTCGCGAAGTCGTCGACCGACTGGAACGAGCGGTAGACCGAGGCGAAGCGCAGGTAGGCGACCTCGTCGAGCTGCCGTAGTGGGCCCAGGATGGCCAGGCCGACTTCGTGACTGCTCACCTCGGCGGTCCCCTTGGCCCGGATCTCCTCCTCGACCTGTTGCGACATCAAAGCGAGGGCGTCCTCGTCGACCGGCCGGCCCTGGCAGGCCCGGCGGACCCCGACCATCACTTTGGCCCGGGAGAACGGTTCGGTCACCCCGCTGCGCTTGACGACCGCGAGAACGGCCTCCTCGACGGTGGTGAACCGCCTGGAGCATTCGGGACAGGAGCGGCGGCGGCGGATGGCGGCGCCGTCGTCGACCTCACGGGAATCGATCACCCGGGAGTCCGGGAAGCGGCAGAACGGGCACCTCACGGTCCGGTCGTCACCTTCACCCTCACCAAGACCCGAGCCACCCGGCACGAGCACTGGACACTGTACGGGCGCAGCGGGCCGGCACCGGGCTCGGGCTCGATCAGCCGACCGGGACGACCAGC
Source organism: Nakamurella sp. (assembly GCA_039916325.1). GTDB lineage: Bacteria > Actinomycetota > Actinomycetes > Mycobacteriales > Nakamurellaceae > Nakamurella. The sequence continues at coordinate 4,351 of JBDSLP010000224.1, forward strand.
ACCTGCCCGGCCGAGATGTCCGAGCCGGTGAGACCGTTCAGGGCGGAGATCTCGTCGATGACCGACCAGACCTCGGTGTCGGGGGCGGATCTTTGGGCGATGGACCAGAGTGTGTCGCCCGCGACGACGGTCACCGACGTGGTGCCGCTCGGGCCGTCGGCCAACAGGGCGTGGGCGGCCAGGACGACCACCGAGGCGACCACGGTCAGGGTCAGCGACAGCCGGGCCCGACGGCTCATCCGGTACGCCGGAGTCACCGCGCGGCCGGGGGCGAGGTCGCAGCCGCCGGCCGCACCGAACTGCGGCGACACCCGGACCTGACCCGACGGCGGCCGCCGGCTGTGCTGCCGGCGGACCCGCCGGCGCCCAGGCCGGGCGGGGGCGTCCACATCTTCGGCGCGATCCGCCCCGGCCCCCCGGCGGACGGCGGTCTCGGCCACCAGCGACGGCACCCGCAGCAACCGACGGGTCGCCTCGTCGAGCCGGGCGGGAGCCGCCGCGGCGGCCGGCGCGACGGTTCCGCGCCCGGACGTCGCCACCGGCGAGCGGCGCAGGGCTGACGACCCCGCTTCCGACGGCCGGACCCAGATCGGGGCCCAGGCACGTGCCGTGGGGTCGGAATGGGGTCGCCCGGCCACCGCCCTGCGTGCGGCCGATACGGCCGTCGCTGTCATCGTCATCATCGCGATTCGTCCCTGTCGAGAGTCGATCCGGCGTCCGGAGCGTCTGCCGGGCCGTCCCGGCCAACGCTTCCGGGACCCGCAACATTCCGAACGGGCGTTCGATCGAACGCTTGCTCGATTTGTACACGGAGGCACCGACAGTGTGAAGAGGGACCGGCGTGTCGATCGAACGAATGTTTGAATCGTGACCTTGACCGCAGTAATGTTGTCCCCCGGTGGACCGCTCGTCACGGTGGTCCCATCTGCATCGACACCAGGCGGGGGCCCCGATCACCGGGGCGAAGCCCGAAGGTGGGCCTCGATGTAGCGAGAACCGGAAGCAGTGCGAACACCGAGGCAGAGTGGAGCAGACATGGCAGTGAGAACCCGCCCCGGCAGCGGATCCGACCGCGGGGACAGCAGGTCGCCGTCGGGTGGACCGGACCGCCCCGTGGAGGTCGCGTCGGCACCCGGTGCTCCCGAGACCGCTGAGCCCACCGAGATGGTCGATCCCACCGGCACCGCCGATCTCAGCGACATCCCCGATCCGGAGAGCGCCCAGGGAACGGAGGGCACCGACGAGATCGGCGCCCCGGTGGTTTTGACGCCCCGGCAGCGCAAGGTGCTGCGCTACATCCGCGAGTCCGTGGCCAAGCGCGGCTACCCGCCCAGCGTCCGTGAGATCGGTGACGCGGTGGGGTTGAAGTCACCGTCGTCGGTGGCCCACCAGCTCAACGCCCTCGAGCGCAAGGGGCT
>JBDSLP010000225.1:0-6375 GCA_039916325.1 Nakamurella sp.
GCGCCCTGGTCCAGCGGGTCGAGCGGTTGGAGCAGGCCGTCAGCGGTGGGGTCGCCGCGCTGTCGGCAGATCCGGCGGTACACCCGGCGGCCGCAGCGGTCGGGTCGTTGTCCGGGACCGCGCCCGCTCTCGAGCCGGCGCCGGCCGGCCGGAGTCAGGCCGCCTACCGGCGCCCGTCGATGCGGACCTCCTCGACTGCTGCGGCGGATGCTCCGGCGCCGGCATCGCCGGCGTCGCCGGTCGCTCCAGGGGCTTCGGCATCGCCGGTCGCTCCGGGGGCTCCGATACCGCCCGTTGCGGCACCGCCCGTTGCGGCACCGCCCGTTCCGACACCGCCCATTCCGACACCGCCCGTTGCGGCACCGCCCATTCCGGCACCGCCCGTTCCGGCACCGCCCGTTCCGGCACCGGCCACCGGGACGACGGCTGTCCCGGCGGTCACGGCCCACCCGGCAACCCCGGACCGCTCGCCGCCGGCGACCACCCGTCGCGCGGTGAACCCGGCCCTGGGCTTGCCGGCCCCCCCGAAGCTGTCCTCGTCACGCCGTCCGAGCGGGGCGGCAGCCGCTCCGGACGCAGCTGCTCCGAGTCCGTCCGACCGAGTCGGCGCCACCGTGGGGTCCGGTCCGGTGGGCCCCCAGCCGGCGGAACCGCCGGCAGCGCTCCCGCCCACCGACGACTGGGCGCCACCGGACTCTCCGCCCGACGAGGACGAGTACGGCGACCCGGTGTCCGCCGCTGGTTCGGCACGACGTGGTTCGGCACCGACTCCGCCGATCGGCGCTGCCGGTGGTAACCCGCCGCTCACTGCATCGACGGACCCGGCCGGGCCCGCCCCCGCACCCGCTGCACGAGCGGCCCTTTCTTCGGTGACCCCCGCCCGTCCGGTGGCGCCGGCCGCGACGGCCGGTGGTCCGAAGCCGCTCGACGTGACCGACGCGCGCCGGGCCTGGCCCGAGATCCTGTCGGCGGTGCAGCGTCGGAAGCGGGTGACGCAGGCGATGCTGGCCTCGGCGACGGTCTCCGGGCTCTCCGACGGTGTCCTGCACCTCACGGTGACCAACTCGGCGATGTCCCGCCGGGTCATGGAGCCGGGCAACGTCACCGTGTTGCGGGAGGCGATCCAGGAGGTGCTCTCGGTGCAGTGGTCGATCCGCTGCGAGTCCCCCGGCGAGCCGCCCCAGGACAAGCGCCCGACGCTCAGCGTGGTGCCTGACCCGCCCGCGGACACCGACGACGCCCCTGACGACTATGACGTCCGTGTCGTCGACGACACCCCGCGCGAGAAGGTCGTTGTCGGTGATCCCGAGGTCACCGCGATCGAGCTCCTCACCCAGCAGCTCGGGGCCCGCCGCCTCGACAGTTGACCCGGGCCGACCGGCTCAGTGCCCGCGGGCGATCCATGCGTCCAGGTCGGGGGCTTCGGCCCCGATCGTGGTCGTGTCGCCGTGCCCGGGATAGACCTCGGTCTCCGGAGGCAACGTCAGCAATCGGTCGCGGATCGAGTCGATGATGCTGGCGAAGCTGGAGAAGGAACGCCCGGTGGCCCCCGGTCCGCCCTTGAACAAGGTGTCGCCGGTGAACACCGCTCCCAACGCGGGGGCGTAGAACGAGCAGCTGCCGGGGGAGTGGCCCGGCGTGTGGATCACCTGCAGGGTGGTGCCGGCGACGGCGATAGTCTCACCGTCGGTGAGGTCGTCGTCCGGAAGCCGGTGATGGTGCGTCAGCTCCCACAGCGGAACGTCGTCGGAGTGCAGCAGGATGGGCGCCGCGGTGAAGTCGGCGACCTCCGGGGCCGCGTCGATGTGGTCGTTGTGCGCGTGGGTGCACAGGATGGCCTTGACCGTGCGGCCTGCCACCGCAGCCGTGATGGCCTCGCCGTCATGCGGCGCGTCGATCACCACCACCTCGGCATCGTCGCCGACGATCCAGACGTTGTTGTCCACGTCCCACTTCCCGCCGTCCAGACTGAACGTGCCGGAGGTGGTGAGGTGCTCGATTCGTGCCGTCATCGGTGACTCCCTGCTTGATGGCTTCCACAGCGGCCCCGAGTCTGTCACGGGCCCGTCCTCGATCTGTCGGGTGACGATCCGGTCCCGGCGCGCCGGGTACCTTCGCGCTTCGGTCAGCCCGTCTGACCCGCAGCAGCCCCGCCCCACTCGGTCGATGCGTGCATACTCGGGCCTGCGGCGGCGCCGGACGCCCGCGGCGCCGTCGGGAAGACCGGCGGTCGGCTCGACAGTCCTGGGGTGAGACATGCGCAGAGCGGTCGGGCTGCTGGTGTTCGGCGGACTGCTCCTCCTGGTCGGTTGTGCCTCGACCGTGGACGGGCGGGCCCGGGCAGACGGGGCCGCAGTCCGCAGCTTGCCCACCACATCCCCCACCGCCGACCCGGCCGAGACCGGACCCGCGACTCCGGGGGACACCACCACTGCTGCGGCCCCCACCCCAGCCTCCACCACGTCCGTCCCGGCCCCCGCCTCGACCAGCCCCACCTCGACGAGCGCCGGGCCCGGCGCCGCCGACAGCGCCACGCTGTCAACGGACACACCCCCGCTGCTCCCGCCCGGCTTCTACGGTGCCGACACCGACCTGGGCTACCGGCCGATGACCACCGACGAGTTCGACTGTGCCCCGGACCAGGTCAGCGGCTGCTTCGGGATCCTGGTCTTCAGCGTCGAAGGTTGTCCGCCGGGCGCCACGGTGACCGTCGGCATCTTCGACAAGGCGGTCGACCCGACGAACCCGATCGGGGCGGCCATCGGCGTCACCCCGGCCATTGCCGCCGGGGGTATCCAACCCGTGGTGATCGCCGATTCGACCGGCGTCGACGGTCAGTTGACTGCGCGCATCCAGTCGGTCACCTGCTGACCGCCCACCCCCGATATGCGAGAACGGGCCCCGCCACCGGCAGGACCCGTTCTGACCACCACGATCTAGAGGCCGGTGTACAGGGGGTACTTGGCTGCCAATGCCGACACCCGGGCCCGCAGGGATGCGGTGACGTCGGCGGTGAGCTCGCCGGCCGGCTCGACCAGCGCCGCGGCGATGATGTCGGCGACCTCGGTGAAGTCCTCGTCCCCGAAGCCACGGGTGGCCAGCGCCGGCGTGCCGATCCGCAGGCCCGAGGTGACCATCGGCGGCCGCGGGTCGAACGGCACCGCATTGCGGTTCACGGTGATGCCGATGTCGTGCAGCCGGTCCTCGGCCGACTTCCCGTCCAGCTCGGAGTTGCGCAAGTCGACCAGCACCAGGTGCACGTCGGTGCCGCCGGTCAGCACCGACACCCCGGCGGCCGTCAGGTCCGGCGCCGTCAGCCGGTCGGCGAGCAGCGCCGCGCCGCTCAGCGTCCGGGCCAGCCGCTCCTTGAACGCCGGGTCGGCGGCCATCTTGAAGGCGACCGCCTTCGCAGCGATCACGTGCTCCAGCGGACCTCCCTGCTGACCGGGGAAGACCGCGGAGTTGATCTTCTTGGCCAGCGCCGGGTCGTTGGTCATGATGACGCCGCCGCGGGGGCCACCCAGCGTCTTGTGCGTGGTGGTGGTGACGACGTGGGCGTGCGGGATCGGCGACGGATGCAGGCCGGCCGCGACGATGCCCGCGAAGTGCGCCATGTCGACCATCAGATAGGCCCCGACCGAGTCGGCGATCTCGCGGAAGCGGGCGAAGTCCAGGTGCCGGGGGTACGCCGACCAGCCGGCGATGATCAGCTGCGGCCGGTGCAACTCCGCCAACCTGGCCACTTCGTCCATGTCGATCCGGTGGTCTTCCTTGCTGACCTCGTACGCGGCGACGTTGTAGAGCAGGCCGGAGAAGTTGATCCGCATACCGTGCGTGAGGTGCCCGCCGTGGGCCAGCGACAGCCCCAGGATGGTGTCGCCCGGCTTGATCAGCGCCTGCATCGCGGCGGCGTTGGCAGTGGCGCCGGAGTGCGGCTGGACGTTGGCGAAGCCGGCCCCGAACAGCGCGGTGATGCGCTTGATCGCCAACGTCTCGATGACGTCGACGTACTCGCAACCCCCGTAGTAGCGGCGGCCAGGGTACCCCTCCGCGTACTTGTTGGTGAGCACGCTGCCCTGCGCCTCCAGCGCAGCGACCGCGGCGAAGTTCTCCGACGCGATCATCTCCAGGGTGTTCTGCTGACGACGCAGCTCGAGGGCGATCTGCGCGGCGACCTCGGGGTCGGCTTCGGCCAGCGATGCGTCGAGTCCGGGCCAGCGGGCCTGGGCAGCAGCGATGGGGGCGTCGGTCACGTCCGGGCGAACGTCGGAATCGATGGTCATGGCTCTCCTCGTGGTGCGCTGTGTGCCGTCGTCGATTGTCGCAGATCGGCCCGGGCGCCCGCGCGGCTGCGCAGGCGGGCGTGCCCTCCCGATACCTCCGCCCGGTGTTGCGGGCCCGGCGCTCCCACCCGGAAGTGGCAACCGATCGGTAACGATTAGCCCCCCCGGTGTTCTCCGATCGTTCTCCGGCGACGTACGGTGCCTGTACATCGCCGACGCCGCAGATGCGGTCCGCTGGCGATGACCGCAGCAAAACGGGCGTCCGCCCTGATTCCGCCGCAGAATGTGCGGTTGCCCGGCGACCGGTCGATGCTTCTTGCGGCCGCCGGGGTGGCACGAGGTCTCGCACGTCGCCTCACGCTTCCTGTTGATCACCCGTCCGACGAAATTCGTCCGGTCGGCCCGTGACCCGGGACCGGCCGCCAGGAAAGGAATGCCTGTGAAGAGACCCCGTCGTCTGCTCGCCACCGCCACCGCGGCGGCGGTAGCGGTCACATTGGCGTCGTGCGCCTCCTCCAGCCGGGACACCGCGGCGATCAGCAGCTCCGCCGCCGCTGACGGCTCCGTGGCCCAGGGGTCGGGCACAGCGACCGGGGGCGGTGCGCCGGCGTCCACCGACGGCACGTTCATCTTCGGTTCCGAGGGTGCGCCGAGCATGTTCGATCCGCTGTACGCGACCGACGGCGCGACCTTCAAGGTGACCCGGCAGATGACCGAGGGGCTGGTCGCCTACACGCCCGGCACCGCCGATGTCGAGCCTTCGCTGGCCGAGTCGTGGACTCCGTCCAAGGATGGGCTGACCTGGACCTTCAAGATCCGGCAGGGTGTGACGTTCTCGGACGGAACGCCGCTGGACGCCGCTGCCGTCTGCTTCAACCTCGACCGGATGTACTCCCAGACCGGCGCCGGGGCGACCCAGGCCCAGTACTGGAGCGACACCATGGGTGGCTTCAAGGACCAGGTCGACGCCGCCGGCGTCGCCGTCCCGAGCATCTACGCCAGCTGCACCGCGTCAGACCCCGGGACCGCGGTGATCGCGCTGACCCGGGTGACTTCGAAGTTCCCCAACATCCTCGGTCTACCGTCGTTCTCCATCCAGTCGCCGACCGCGCTGGCCAAGTACGACGCGAACAACGTCGCCGCCGAGGGTGACTCGTTCAAGTACCCGGCCTACGCGCTGGAGCACCCCACGGGTACCGGCCCGTTCACCTTCAGCAAGTACGACACCGCCAACAACACCGTCACGCTGACCCGCAACGAGGATTACTGGGGCGACAAGGCCAAGTCCAAGACGCTGATCTTCAAGATCATCCCCGATGAGGCCGCTCGCAAGCAGGAGCTGCAGGCCGGCAGCATCGACGGCTACGACCTGCCGAGTCCCGGTGATTGGGACGCGTTGTCCGCGGCCGGCTACCAGGTGCTGGTCCGCCCCGCGTTCAACGTCCTGTACCTGGGTCTGAACCCGTTGAACAACCCGGCGCTGAAGGACCTCAAGGTCCGCCAGGCCATCGCCTACGCGCTCAACCGCGACGAGCTCGTCTCCAGCCAGCTGCCGGTCGGCGCCGAGGTGGCGCAGGAGTTCTACCCGAAGACCGTGGACGGCTGGACCGACACCGTCACCCAGTACCCGTACGACCTGGAAAAGGCGAAGTCGCTGCTGGCCGAGGCCGGCGCGTCGGACCTGACGCTGAACTTCTGGTGGCCGACCCAGGTTTCCCGGCCGTACATGCCCAACCCGAGCGGCATCTTCCAGGCGTTCAAGGCCGATCTTGAGGCCGCCGGTATCACGGTGAACGAGACCTCCAAGCCGTGGAACGGCGGCTACCTGGACGGGGTCGACGCAAAGCAGGCCGATGCCTTCCTGCTGGGGTGGACGGGTGACTACAACGCGCCGGACAACTTCATCGGCACGTTCTTCTCCGACACCACCAACCGTTTCGACACGGCGGACTACCCGTGGGGCACCCAGCTCTCCCAGGAGCTGGCCGCGGCCGACAGCGAGCCGGACGCCGACACCCGCGCAAAGGACTACGTCGCACTGAACGAGAAGTTGATGGGCGAGTACCTGCCGGCCATCCCGATCTCGCACTCC
>JBDSLP010000226.1:0-30472 GCA_039916325.1 Nakamurella sp.
ACCCTTCGAGGTAGGGGTGTCCCGGTACCGCGAGCTCGCCCGCGGCGCCATCCTGGGTGACTCCTACGGGATGCTCAAACTGTTGGTGCACGCGGAGACCGGGGTACTGCTCGGCGTGCACGTGTTCGGTACCAACGCCACCGAGCTGGTGCACATCGGCCAGACCGTGATGGGCCTGCAGGGCACCGTCGACTACCTGGTCAACGCGGTCTTCAACTATCCGACGCTCGCCGAGTCCTACAAGGTCGCCGCGTTGGACGCGGTGAACAAGATGCGCAACGTCGAGCGCGTCACGGGCGGGCTCATTTTCTGACCTCTACCGGGGGCGGAGATGACCGGATGGGCAGAGGAAATCCGCCCCGACCGAACCGGCGGCAGTCATCGGCCGTAGGTCTCCAGCAGTCGGAGCCAGACTTCGCTCATCGTCGGATACGACGGAACTGCGTGCCAGAGTCGAGACAGGGGCACCTCACCGACCACGGCAACCGTGGCGGCATGGATCATCTCGCCGACCTCGGCGCCGACCAGGGTGACTCCGACGATGACGTCGCGGTCGGTGTCCACCACCATGCGGGCTTGCCCGCGATAGCCGTCGGCGTGCAGTTTCGAGCCGCTGACCTGGCCGAGGTCGTAGTCGACAACCCTGACGTGGTCGTACTTCTCACGAGCCTGCGCGGCCGTCAGGCCGATGGATGCGACCTCGGGATGGGAGAATACGACGGCCGGTACGGCGGCATGGTCGGCGGTGGCGACGTGCTTCCCCCACGGGGCGTCGTCGACCGGGAGGTGGCGGGCGCGGGCGGCGATGACGTCCCCGGCGGCGCGGGCCTGGTACTTGCCCTGGTGGGTCAGCAACGCCCGTCCGTTCACGTCGCCGACCGCGTACAGCCAGTCGAAACCCTCGACCTGCAGCGTGTCGTCGGTCTTCAGATAACCCATGGCGGGGAGTCCGACGCTGTCGAGCCCCACGTCGGAAGTGGCGGGGGTACGGCCGGTGGCGACCAGGATCTCGGCGGCGTCGACCGTCGAACCGTCGTCCAGGGTGATGTGCACGCCGTCGTCGTCGCGGTGCGCGGACGTGGGCGACACCCCGAGCCGCAGGTCTACCCCGAGCTCGCCGAGAGACGCGCCCACCAGCTCGCCGACGAACGGCTCCAGGGTCGCCATCAGCCCGGAACGCACCAGCATCGTCACCGCGGTACCGAAGAAGCTGTAGGCGGTGGCCATCTCGGTGGCCACGACACCGCCGCCGACGACCACCAGGGACGCCGGGATCGTCGTCGCGCTGGTCGCTTCCCGGCTGGTCCACGGCGTCGCGGCGGCCAGACCTTCGATGGGGGGGATCGTCGCCGTGGTGCCGGTGCAGACGGCGACGGCGTGCCGGGCGGTCACGGTCCGGACGCTGCCGTCGGGCGCCGTGACCTCCACAGCCTTCTCACCGGCCAGTCGACCGCGACCGCGGATCAGATCGATCCCGGCGCCCTCCAGCCAGCTGACCTGGCCCGCGTCGTCCCAGTCGGCGGTGAACCTGGTCCGTCGGGCCAGTACCGCTTCGACGTCCAACGAGCCGGTCACGGCCTGTTTCGCACCGTCGATCGACCGGGCCGCGGCCAGCGCGAGGGGCGGGCCGAGCAACGCCTTGGACGGCATGCACGCCCAGTACGAGCATTCGCCGCCCACCAGCTCGGCTTCGACGATCACCACCGACAGGCCGCCCGTCACCGCGCGGGCGGCCACGTTCTCGCCGACGGGCCCGGCTCCGATCACGATCAGGTCATAGGTGGCAGGCATGGCCTCAGTCTGCTCCTGGCGCAGATCCGCGGCCGGGCGGGTTTCCGGTCAGCGGCACCTGGGCACGACCACAACAATCACGGCCTCGACCCGGGCCGGCAGCGATTCATCGCCATCGTCAGGAGCTTCATCATGGTCAACCCGCTCAGCCGTATCCTCCACGACGTCGGTCTGGCGGCCTGGTTCGGCGGCACCCTGGGTAACGCCGTCGCCCTGAACGCCGCCGTCTCCGAGACCACCTCGAGCGCCGACTCCGGCGCGGTGGTCAACTCCGGGTGGGACCGGTGGACGCCGGTCAACGCCGCCGCCATCGGCGCGCACCTCATCGGGAGTGTCGGTCAGCTGGTCGGCAACAGTGGTCGCATCGGGAGCCAGAAGGGCGTCGGCTCGATGGTGATCGTGAAGACCGCGACGACTGTTGCCGCCCTCGGGGCCACCGCCTACGCCCGGGTGCTCGGCAGCAGGATCGACACGTACGGCGCCGTGCCGGTCACGGACGCCACCACGCCTTCGGCAGACACACCGGCCGAGGTGGCCGCCGCCCAGTCCCAGCTGGCGGTGCTGCAGTGGGCGATCCCCGCGCTCACCGGTGCGCTCGTCGTCATCTCGGCGATCGCCGGCGAGCAGCAGCGTCCGACCGCGGTGCTGTCCGGCCTGGTCAAGCGCGTCTCGGGCTGACGCGTCGCAGGCGTGCCGATTCCCGCACGTGGGCAACCCGACCCCTCGCCGCGTCTGCTGGTTCGTCTCCCGGCACGATCGATCTCCACGATCATGGAGGAAGCAGTGACCGGACCGGTGACCCTGGGCGTGGTCGGTGCCGGCTGGCGGGCGGAGTTCTTCCTGCGGCTGGCGGCGGCCCTGCCGGAGGTGGAGACGGTCGGCATCACCGTCCGCCACTCGGAGTCCGCTGCCGTGGCGAACGAGCGATGGAAGGTGCCGGCCTACCTGTCGCCCTCCGAACTGGTGGCCCGACAGCGGCCCCAGCTCGTCGTCGTCTGCGTGTCGCCGGCCGACAATGCCGCGGTGGTCTCGGATCTCGTCGCTGCAGGGATCAAAGTCCTGTGCGAGACGCCGCCGGCACCGGACCCGGCCGGTCTGCGTACGCTCTGGGCCGCGGTCGGTGATGCCGAGGCCGTGCAGGTCGCGGAGCAGTACCTGTTGATGCCCGGTCACGCTGCGCGTCGGGAGATCCTGAGACGCGGGGTGATCGGCGAGCCGACATCGGCCCACGTGTCCTCGACCCACGGCTATCACGCTGTCTCGATGCTGCGTGGCCTGCTCGGTGTCGGCTGTGGCACCACCGAGGTCCGTGCAGTGCGGTTCACCGCACCGCTGGTCGACCCCCTCGATCGTTCCGGCTGGACCGGTGATCAAACCACGCACCCGGCCGCCACCACCCTGGCCACCGTGGACTTCGGCGACAACCGTTCCGGCCTCTACGATTTCACGTCCGGCCAGTGGCACAACCAACTGCGGTTCCGGCGGATCCTGGTCCGCGGCAGCCGGGGCGAGTTGTTCGATGACGCGGTCGTGCGACTGACCGGACCGCAGGCCATCGTCGCATCTTCCATCGTCCGACGGCAGCTCGGCCAGGACCTCAACCTCGACGGACACGACACCGAACATCTGTCGTTCGACGGCGAGATCATCTGGCGCAATAGGTTTCTCGGGCAGCGATGGATGGACGAGGAGATCGCCATCGCCACCCTGCTACAGGACGCCGCCCGATGGGCGGTCGGTGCCGGCGAGGGGCCCTACCCGCTGGCGGAGGGCTGTCAGGACCAGCTGATCGCGTGGGCCATCGACGAGGCGGTCCGTACCGGCGCACCGGTGCGCACCGGGGTGGAGGCGTGGGCGCGACCCTGAGGCGCCACACCGGTCAGGAATGGAGAAGCGACCGCAGCGTCCGGCCGCCTACGGTCCACCCAGGCGCATCGCGTGCCCGCAGCCCGGTCAGCCCGATGTAGAGCCCAGCCGCCTGCCACCTCCGGAGGACGCATCCATGAAGACGATGACCTGTAGGCAACTCGGCGGCCCCTGCGATCTGCCCCTCACCGGGTCGACCGGCGACGAGGTCATCAAGGCGCAGGACCGCCACCTGACTGAGATCGTCGCCGCCGGTGACCCCGCTCACGAGAGTGCTCTGACCGACATGAAGGGCCGCTGGAAGCACCCCGTCGCAGGAATGGGCTGGTACCGACAGGTCAAGCGGGACTTCAAGGTGCTGCCGGAGAATGCTGCTGCCGGGCCGACCGGGTGACCGTCCGCCGCCGGCCCGGCAGGGTCAGAACGCCGCCTCGGGGATGTCCATCAGGGACAGGTCGGCGGCGGCGACGACCACGCGGCGGGCGGTGAGCTCCGGCAGGACGTTGCGGGCGAACCAGCGGGCCGAGGCGAGCTTGCCGACGTAGAAGTCGGCGTCGCGACCGGTCGCGCCGGCGTCCAGAGCGGCCTGCGCCACGTGTGACTGCCGGATCAACAGGTACCCGATCAGGAGGTCACCGGCGCTCATCAGCAGGCTCACCGCGTGCTCGCCCACCTTGTAGACCGACTCCGGGTGCTTCGCCGCAGCCATCGTCCAGCCGACCATCGACGCGACCATGTTCTGGACGTCGTCCAGGGCGGTGGCCAACAGGCCCAGTTCGTCCTTGTGCCGACCGTCTTCGGAGACGGTCGCCGAAGCAGTGGTCAGGAACGTCTCGATCTCACCGGCCACCACGGCCAGGGACGCGCCCTGGTCACGCACGATCTTGCGGAAGAAGAAGTCCTGGGCCTGGATCGCGGTGGTTCCCTCGTAGAGGGTGTCGATCTTGGCGTCGCGGATGTACTGCTCGATCGGGTAGTCCTGGGTGTAGCCCGAGCCACCGAACACCTGCAGCGCCAGTGCCAGGTTCTCGTAGGCCCGCTCGCTGCCGACGCCTTTGACGATGGGCAGCAGCAGGTCGTTCACACCACGGGCAGCGGCGACTGTGTCTGCTGGACCGTCGATCTCGGCACAGGCGATCCGATCCTGCCAGGTGCCGGTGTACAGGTACACCGCGCGCAACCCCTCCGCGTAGGCCTTCTGGCGCATCAGGATCCGCCGGACGTCGGGGTGGTGGATGATCGTCACCCGCGGCGCGTTCTTGTCGGCGCTGCGGGTCAGATCCGCGCCCTGGACGCGCTGCTTGGCGTACTCCAGCGCATTGAGGTAGCCGGTCGACAGGGTCGCGATCGCCTTGGTGCCCACCAGCATCCGGGCGTACTCGATGACGTGGAACATCTGGGCGATTCCGTCGTGCACCTCGCCGAGCAGGTAACCCACGGCGGGTGACCCGTTCTGGCCGAGCGACAGCTCGCACGTCGTCGAGACCTTCAGTCCCATCTTGTGTTCCACGCCGGTGACGAAGACGCCGTTCCGTTCGCCGAGCTCACCGGTGGCCCAGTCGAAACGGTACTTCGGGACCACGAACAGGCTCAGGCCCTTGGTGCCGGGACGGGTCTCGATGCCCTCGCCCGCCGGCCGGGCGAGCACGAAGTGGACGATGTTCTCGGTCATGTCCTGGTCGCCGGAGGTGATGAAGCGCTTCACGCCCGCCAGGTGCCAGGTCCCGTCCGGCTGGCGGGTCGCCTTGGTGCGGCCGGCCCCCACGTCACTGCCGGCATCGGGTTCGGTCAGCACCATCGTCGAGCCCCAGTGCTTCTCGACCATGATGGAGGCGAGCTGGCGTTGTTCCTCGGTACCCAGTTGGTCGAGCACCTTCGCCATCCCCGGCCCCGACTGGTACATGAAGACGCTCGGGTTGGCCCCCATCACCAGTTCGGCGGCGGCCCACCGTAACGACGGGGGAGCGCCGAGACCGCCCGCGGCGGCGGGGGCCTCGAGACGGAACCACTCACCGTCGATCATCGCCTGGTAGCTCTTCTTGAACGATTCCGGGATCGTGATGCTGTGGGTCCGGGGGTCGAACACCGGCGGATGGCGGTCGGCGTCGACGAACGACGCGGCCAGCGGTCCGGTGGCCACCGTCTCCAACTCGGTCAGCACGCCGCGTGCGGTCTCGGCGTCCATCTCGGCGAACGGGCCCCGGCCCATCCGGACTTCGTCGGTAAAGACCTCGAAGAGGTTGAACTCGAGGTCTCGCAGATTGCTCTTGTAGTGGGACATTGTGCACGCTCCAGCGTCGGGGTTCGGCTGCCGGGGGACGGTGGGGGTGACCCGACGTGTCGATCCACACGCGTCGGCGCACACCCGTACCGCCCTTGTTACTGGCCAGTAACTTAGAAGGTATTACCGGCCGGTAACTTCCGCAAGGCCCCGACCGGGGTCGGCTCGGGGACCCTCGCGGGCCAGGCAGAATGCGCAGGTGCTCGCCGCCCTGACCCGAACCCCAGCCGGTTGGCGGGTTCAGTGGGCCGACGACGCGGGATGGCCGGTGGACGAACCGTTCTCCGTCGTCGGTGCGGACGGGATCGCCGCCTTGGAGCGCGAGCACACACCCCGCTGGCTGTGGGACTCTGCCGCCGCGATCTACCCGGAACTGCTCCGGACCGGAGTCCGCCTCTCGCGGTGCGTGGACCTGACCCAGCACGAGCGGGTACTGATCGCCCGGGCCGGCCGTTACGGCGAGCCGGTGTCGGTGGCGGCCCAACTGGCCCGCCGCGACGGTCGGCCCGCCCCGGCCGACGTGACCCCGGTGCCGACCGATGAGCCCGGACTGTTCGACGCCGCCGGTCCCGCCACGCCGTCGCCGACCACCGCGGACCTGCTGGTGGCGCATCGCGATCACCAGAGGCGGCTCGCGGCCGCCGCCGGATCGCCGGCCGGCGAGACCATCGACGTCGACCCGGCCGCGCTGCGGCTGCTGCTCGCAGCCGAGTCGGCCAGTGCGCTGGTCGCCGCCGAGATGGGTCACCTCGGGATGCCGTGGGACGTCGGGGTCCACCACGGCGTGCTGACCGGACTGCTCGGCCCGCGACCCGCGCCGGGTGAACGGCCGGCCGTCATGGTCCGGTTGGCGGACGAGATCCGCGCCGCCTTCGGACATCCGGTCAACCCCGACTCGGCCACCGACCTCCGGACGGCGTTCCGGCGGGCCGGGTTCGACATCGACAGCACCCGCTCGTGGACGATCCGGCAACTCGACCACCCCGCCGTCGAGCCGGTGCTGGCCTACAAGGAACTGCACCGGCTGTTCACCGCGAACGGTTGGAACTGGATGGCGCAGTGGGTTCGTGACGGCCGCTTCCGGGCCGACTACGTCCCTGCTGGTGTGGTCTCGGGCCGGTGGGCCACCCGCGGCGGCGGCGCGCTGCAGATCCCCAAGGTGGTCCGGCGAGCGGTCGTCGCCGATCCCGGGTACCGGCTCGTCGTCGCCGACGCCGCCCAGCTCGAGCCGCGGGTGCTCATCGCCGTCAGCGGCGATGAGCGGCTCGGGGCGTTGGCGGCGGCCGACGACCTCTACAGCGCGCTGGCCCAGGTCGGGTTCGCGGGGCGCCGCGAGAACGCCAAGATGGCCTTGCTCGGCGCGATGTACGGTGCGACCTCCGGGGCCGCCGGGCAGCTGCTGGCAACCCTGTTCCAGCAGTTCCCGGTGGCCATGGACCACGTCGAGAGGGCCGCCCGGCGCGGCGAGCAGGGCCGGCTGGTCAGCTCGGTACTGGGCCGCACGTCGAACCGGCCGGGTGTGTCCTGGTGGGCGGCCGTGGACCGCGGCGCCGCCCCCGACGCTTCCCCGGCCGAGGAGGCGCGGGGCCGACAGACCGCCCGGGCCTGGGGCCGGTTCACCCGCAACTTCGTCATCCAGGGGTCGGCGGCCGACTGGGCCGGGGTCTGGTTGTCCTGCCTCCGCCGTGACCTGACCGTCGCCGTCCCGTCCGCCGAGCTGGTGTTCTTCCAACACGACGAGCTGATGGTGCACGTCCCGGCGCGGGACGCCGACCAGGTCGCCGGCCTGATCGCCGACACCGCCGCGGAGGCGGGTCGGCTGGTCTTCCCGGGGGCCGCACCCGGGTGGCGGGTGCCGGTCCGGCCGGTCGTCGTCGACTGCTACGCCGACGCCAAGTGACTCCCGCCCGGGATTCGGTTGACGTCGGCCACGGTCGAGGTTGTTCGATGGAGTCATGACACCGGGGGAGAAGGCACTGGGGGAGAAGGCACCGGGGGAGAAGGCACCGCGGACAGCACCGACGAAGGCGTTCGCGAGCGGAAGTCGAGGCGTCCTGATCGGACTGCTGGCACTGGTGACGATGTTCGCGTTCGAGGCGATCGCCGTCAGCCTGGTGATGCCGACCGTCACCGCCGACCTGAACGGCGAGAGCCTGTATCCGATCGCAGTCGTCGGGCTGCTGACCGCCTCGATCGTCGGGATGGTGGTCAGCGGATCATGGTGCGACGCCCGGGGCGCAGGGGTGCCGCTCATCCTCGGTGGCGCGCTGTTCGTGCTGGGGCTGACGGTGTCCGGGATCTCGACGTCGATGCTGGTCTTCGTGGCCGGCCGGCTGCTGCAGGGCCTGGGTGCAGGCACGGCACTGACCGCCATGTACGTCGCCGTCGGAGAGGCGTTCGCGCCGGCGCTGCGTCCGCGGGTGTTCTCACTGTTCACCGCCGCGTGGGTACTTCCGGCCGTCGTCGGGCCGGTGATCGCCGGTCTCCTGGTCGATCTCGCGGGATGGCGCTCGGTGTTCCTGGTGGTTGCCGGGTTCGCCGCGGTCAGTGTCATCGGGGTCCGGGTGGCCCTGGCCGGCCGCCTGGTCCGACGGTCCGCTCCGGTGGTCTGGGGGCGGCGACCGTGGTACGCCGTGGCCGCCGCGGTCGGGGTCGTGCTGCTGCACCTCGCCGGTCAACGGGCCGGTGGGGACGCCGTGGTCCCGGTGGTGGTGCTGTTGGTCGTCGCGGTGGTGGTGCTCGTCGTCGCGGTGCCCCGGCTGCTGCCGGTCGGCACCTTCCGCTGCGGGCGCGGACTGCCGTCCGTCATCGTGCTGCGAGGACTGGCCGGTGGTGCCTTCGTCAGCGTCGAGACGTTCCTACCTCTGGTCCTGCAACGGGAGAGTGGACTGACCCCCACCCTGGCCGGGCTGGTGATGACGACGGGTGCGCTCGGGTGGACCGCGGCGGCGGTCGCTACCGCGCGGGCCGGCCGACCGGAGACCTACACCCGGTTGATGACCGGCGGTGCGGTCGCGCTGCTGCTCGGCGGGTTGGTGCTGCTCGCGCTGGTGCCGCTGGACCACCTCGTGGGGGCCGCGGTGGCGGTGGCCATCGTCGGGTTCACCCTGATGGCGACCGGAATGGGAATGGCGATGCCGCTGATGTCGACGCTGGCCCTGGACCTTGCGCCCGGTGGTCGGCAGGGTGACAGTGCGGCCGCCGTGCAGATGAGCGACTCGCTCGGGCAGAGCGTGGCGGCGGGGGTGATCGGGGTTGTCTTCGCCCGCTGGTTCCTGCTCGATCGGGAGACGTCCTATCTCGCCGGGTTCGGACTGGCGGTGCTGTTGGCCGCCGGCGCAGTGGCGGTGGTGCGCCGGACCCGCGTCTGACGTACTGATCCGACGAGGCCAGGCCGGTAGCGTCACCCACATGACTGACGACATCCGGGTGGACCAGCTCCGCGCCCGGCGGATGGCCATCGGCTGCGCCTGGCTGTTCCTGGCGGTACCCGGCGTCTTCGGCGTCGTCGTTCTGCTGGCCAGCGGTTTCACCAGCGTTCCCGGCTGGGTACTCACGGTCGCCTACCTGCTCGGAACGGCGTTGTTGCTGGTCCTGTTCCTGCGGGCCAGTCAGCTCAAGGTCGCCCCGATGGAGTCCCGGAGCAACTGGATCGGCTGGCGCCGGACCGACAGGTGATCCCGGTTGAGCGTCGACCGCGCTGCGTGCTACCCCTCGGGGTAGGTCAGTTGGACACCGTGAACGGTCCGGCGACACCCCCGAGATTCGAGTCGATCCAGATCGGTCCGGGGTTGGTGTTGAACGGTGCCCCCGTGGACCGGATGCGGATGTCGAACGTCCCTCCGGTGGCCGGGGCGACGGCTGCCGCCAGAATCGCAGTCGCCAGAACCGGGCCGGTCGCGCTGCCTCTGCGCAAGGTCACCGTGGCCCCGGCAACCGAGCCACCACCGGTGATCCGGAAGTCACCGAGCTTCCACTTCGCAGTGGCGAACTGGACCTGGTCGGACTTCGGCGTGACGAGCACGACGTCGGTCTTCACGATTCCCGCCGAAGTGACCGTGAGGCGGAAGGTCAGCGGGTTGTTCGTCATCCCGGCCTTGTAGAGCGGCAGCTTGAAGCCGGCCGAGAGAGTGCTGGAACCGGTGAGAACCCCCGCGTAGTCCGGATCTGTCGTCGAGGTGGACACCGTGGTCGTACCGGTCTTGAGCTGCTCCCATGTGTAGGTGACCCCAGCGCCGATGGTGGAGCCTGCCCCGGTCAACGTGACCGTCGGTGGCGCGATGGCCCTGGCTACGGTCTGGTCAGGTCCGGCGTTGGCGACGGCAGAACCCTGCGGGGTGACTGGAGCCGACGTCGCCGACGCCGGGCTGGTCCCGTTGGCGTTGGACGCGGAGACGGAGAAGGTGTAGGCGACATCCGGGGTCAGACCGGTCACCACCAGCGAGGTGGCGGTCGCCGGGTCAGGGACCAGGGGCTGGCCGACGGCTCCGGTGGCTTTGTAGACCTGCACCGCGAATCCGGTGGCCGACGGGTCACCGGTCCAGGTGACGGTGGCCGAGGAGTTGCCCGGGGTGACGCCGGTGATCGTCGGTGCGGTCGGCGGTGGGTTGACGGCAAAGGTGTAGACCTCGCTACCGGTCTGAGAGACGTTGCCGGCCAGGTCGTAGCCCACGAACTGCAGGGTGGAGTCGGCGGTGATGGAGATCGGCCCGGCGTAGTGGATGGCGGCGGGGGACAGCCCCTCCGGGGGGAGCGGGTCGGTGCCGTCGACCGTGTAGTAGATGTCGGTGCCCGCTTCGTTGGACGTCAGCGTGACCGTCTGCGGATCGCGGAACGACCCACCGTGCGGTGATGCCGACATCACCGGTGGCGTGCTGTCGATCTCGATGTCCGGCGTCAGTGCCGGCATGGTGACGCCGACGTCACTGACCGACTCGACCTCGAGTCGGTAGGTCTCGTTCGGGACGAAGTTGCTGATGGTGGTGCCGGTCGCGCCGGGCTGGGGGATCCGGACCTGGATCGCGGTCTGCTCGCCGGCGGTGTTGGCGCTCTGCCCGACAGCGGTCACCCGGTAGCCCAGGATCGGCTTCGTGCCGGCGACGGCGACGGCGGGCGTCCAGGTCAGCTTGACTCCGTTGGCCACGGCAACGGCACGGACACCGGTCGGGCCGGCCGGTCCACTCTGCAACGGGCCGTTAGGGCAGCCGCCCATGCCAGGGCCGCCGGGCTCACCGAACTCCGCGATCGTCAAGCCCTGCCGGTTGCCGGCCAGATCGACCTCCTGCCAGGACATCAGGCGGGGACCGAGGGCGGCGTCGGCACCGAGCTGCGCCATCGCCGGGTCGTCGAAGACGTAGGTGGCGGTGAAGGTGTCGCCGCTGAACTCCAACTGCGAGGCGTATCCACCGAGGGGTGCGGTCGCGAGAGGCCCCGGGATGGCGCGGATGTCGCGTCGGTTGATCGCGGTGGTGCGGTATTCCGGCTGGATGATGCGCTGCTCGGCGTTGGCCGGATTCACGCCGGCCGCGATGTGACCGGTCACCGTCAGGGTGTTGCCGTTCACCGTCGGCCTGGCGGTGACGTAGGCGTCGGCCACCGTGGTCTCACCGGCGCGTTGGCCGTTGAAACTGATCGACACGACGTCGCCGGGAAGAATGTCCGGTGTCACCTTGAGATTGGTGTTGGCCCCCCAGCAGACACCACCGGGGTGGTTGACCTCGAAGGCGACGTCGCCGCCCGAGACCTTCCCGTAGGACGATCCGACCACGCCCACCTGCGGACGGGTGACCTCGACCAGGGCGGTCTGGCCGGCGTGCTCGCTGTAGCCCTGGATGGACACGAAGTCCCGGTTGGGGAACACCAGCAGATTGTCCGGGAACGACGGGACAGCGGCGGCGGCACTCGTGACGCCGATGAACATGCCGACGCCGGCGAGGACGGCGCCGGTGGTCCCCAGCGCGATGCGCCGCACGACCAATGGGTGCCGGCGGCCGGCCGGCGTTCGGTGGAAGATCTGAGTTCGCGGACTCATGGGAAGTACCTCCTGGGGATGGGCGCGGTCGCCGCCATGGCTCCGGTCGGGAACGTCGACCGCAGAGACGGTCTCGGGCGTGACGCCCGATTCGCTACGGCCTTCCGGCACCGCAGACTCTCGGCGCTCGGCCCACCGTGCGGAACCCCCAGGGTGGGGGAGGGCGCCCACCCAAAATTGGGGGAGCGATCCCGGGCCGGGATGACTCAGCGTTGTCGCCGCGGGCGTGATCGGGCCGTGTCCCCACTATTGGGGGGTTCAAGACCCCCCTGACTGGGGTTTTGTCCGTTACTCCGAGCAGCCAGTCTGGAACGGCATTCCCACTGCCTGTCGCGATCTCGAGTTCCTGCGGCGTCGACGTGGACTGCGCCCTTCCGCTGCCGAGCCCCACTTCCTTTCAGGAGCAGTCAATGTCGTTCTCTCGTCGTGACGCGTTCAAACTGGGCGGTCTCGCTGCGCTCGGTACCGCCGGCCTGGCCGTGCCGTGGGGGTCGGTGAATGCCGCGACCGCCAGCCTGTTGCCGGCCGCCAAGATGCCCAAGCCCTATGTCGCGGTGTTCAAGCGGCTGGAGACCCTCGCCAAGGACCACTCCGACGCCGACGAGTTCGGCATGATCGACTGCTACGAGAACCGCGCCGCGGTGGGATCGGCCAACATCGTCTCCGGTCTGCCGACCCCGGTCATGGGCTACGAGGGTCGGGTGCCGGCGCGGATGCTCAGCGTCGAGCAGGGCACCCGGGTTCAGATGATGATGCACAACCAGCTACCGGGCACCCACCCGACATTCGGTACACCGGTGAAGCTCTCGACCCACCTGCACGGCTCGGCCTCGCTGCCGCAGTACGACGGATACGCCAGCGATGTCACCGGATGGCAGCAGAAGAAGCTCTACCACTACCCGAACTTCCAGTCGGCCCGGACCCTGTGGTACCACGACCACGGCGTGCACTACACCGCTCAGAACGCCTACTCGGGACTCGCGTCGCAGTACCACCTGCACGACCCGATGGAGCGAGCACTCCTGCCGCAGAACGAGTTCGATGTCGGCCTCACCGTCTCCGACATCATGTTCCAGGCCAATGGATCCCAGCTCTACGACGACCGGTCGCAGTCGGGCCTGTGGGGTGACGTCATCCTGGTCAACGGGCAGGCGTGGCCGGTGATGAAGGTGAAGAAGCGGGTCTACCGCTTCCGGGTCCTCAACGCCTCGATCTCACGGTCGTACAAGTTCTCGACCTCACCGGCGGCGCCGATGTACATCGTCGCCACCGACGGCGGCCTGATGCCCACATCGCAGAACGTGACGTCGTGGCGGCACGGGAACGCCGAGCGCTACGAGGTTCTCATCGACTTCTCCGGGTTCAAGGCCGGCCAGCGGGTCGAGCTGCGCAATCTCAGCAACGCGAACAACCGCGACTTCGACAACACCGGCAAGGTGATGGCGTTCGATGTCGTCGACGATGCGTTCGACAAGAACGACCCGACCGCGAAGACGATCCCGGGATCGCTGAATCCGGGCAACGACATCATGAACCTGCAGCCGGATTCGTCGATGAAGGTCCGCAAC
The DNA here is from genome assembly GCA_039916325.1 of Nakamurella sp. Classification (GTDB taxonomy): domain Bacteria; phylum Actinomycetota; class Actinomycetes; order Mycobacteriales; family Nakamurellaceae; genus Nakamurella. Next base: position 13,538 of record JBDSLP010000226.1, read on the forward strand.
ATCCGGGTGCAGCGCGACGCCACCACGTGGAGCCTGAACGGCGAGACCTGGGACGACGTGATCAAGTCCGGCTACAAGTCGGTGCTGGCCAACCCCGGCGTGGGGGACACCGAGATCTGGGACATCGAGAACAGGTCCGGTGGGTGGTTCCACCCGGTCCACATCCACCTGATCGACTTCAAGATCCTCAACCGCAACGGCAATGCGCCCTTTGCCTGGGAGAAGGGCCCCAAGGACGTGGTCTACGTCGGGGAGAACGAGAAGGTCCGCCTGATCATGAAGTTCGGGGACGTGACCCGTCCTGATTACCTGGCGCCCCGGACCGGCATGTACATGGTGCACTGCCACAACCTGGTGCACGAGGACCACGACATGATGCACCAGTTCAGCGTGGGGCTGGACTCCAGCGGCAGCGGCTACGACGTCAATGACCCGATCGAGGCGGACAGGCCGTGCGACGAGTCGGTTTACCTGCCCGACCAGATGCGCTACTGATCCCCCGCCGAAGAGGAGCTCCGCCGTGGTGATGATCGATCCGGACCGTCCCTCGGCGGTCGCTGACCTGGCGGTCGCTGACCTCGGGGTCGGCGGCCCCACCTCGGCTCCGCAGCCGGCGGCCACCCGCCGGCCCTGGACCGCAGCGACGGTGGTCGCGGCGTTCCTGACGGCGGGAGTGGGTGCTGTCCTACTGGCCCGGTGGCTGACCGGCACCCCCTACAGTCCGTCCCCCTTCGGGCTGCCGGATGCGGGTGCGTTCACCATCACGGCGCTGCCGGTCGTCGGCTTCGGGCAGGAGATCGCCGGGATCGCGGTCGTCGGGCTGCTCGTGGTGCGGTTGCTGCTCAGCCTGCGGCCGGCCGCTGACGACGCCTTGGCCGACCGGCTCGGGGCGGCCACCGCCCGATGGGCCTGGGCGTGGGTCGGCTGCGCCGCACTGGCCACCGTCCTGACGCTGTCCGATCTGGCCGGCGCCCCGCTCACCGAACTGCTCTCACACCGTGACGTCGTCGTGCTGCTGTTCGGTACCGACCGGGTCCTGTCGGTGACGGCCACCCTGTGGTTGGCGGCGGTCCTGCTGTCGTTCGGTCGTCGGTTCACCGGTCGCGTCGGCACCGCCGTCCTGCTGGTCGTAGCCGCCGGCGCGCTGCTCCCGGAGGCCCTCACCGGCCATGTCGCCCACCACAACCAGAACATCGTGCTGGCGACCGGGGCCCTGGCGGTTCACGTCGTGGCCGCCTCCGTCTGGATCGGTGGGCTGCTGGCGATCATCGTCCATCTGCGGCGTTCACCTGCAGGGCTGGCCCTTGTCCTGCCGTGGTTCAGTGCGGTCGCGCTCGGCTGCGTACTCGCGGTCGGGCTGACGGGTGTGGTCGCGTCGATGGTGATGCTCGACGACTGGACCGCACTGTTCACCACCGACCGCGGCGCTCTCACGCTGGCCAAGACGGCACTGCTGATCGGCCTCGTCGGTATCGGCTGGTGGCACCGCCGACGCACCGTCGGGGCGGCGGTCGACGGCCGCCTCGCGCCCCTGCTCCGCCTCGGCGCCGTCGAACTCGGTCTGATGGCGGCCACTGTCGGTCTCGCCGTGGTGTTGTCCGGCGCGGCCTGACCATGACCGATCCCGCCGCGGCACTTCCGGAACGGGACCTGGGTCGCGAGCCGGGACGGGTGCGCCGGCAGGCCCGTCGGCGTGGTGCGCTGGCGGCCGCCGTCGTCGTGCTGGGGGTCGTTGTGGCGCGGACCCAGCTGATCGACCTCCTGACGGTGTCATCGGACAGCATGTCCCCGACGCTGTGCGTCGGCGACACCGTCGTGTTGACCCGTCTACCGGCCGGGTCCGACATCAACCACGACGACATCGTCACGTTCCGCGACCCCGACTCGGGAGCGGAGGCGATCAAACGGGTGGTCGGACTGGCCGGTGAGAAGGTATCGATCGAGGACGCTCAGCTCACGATCGACGGACGGCCGATCGATGAACCCTGGGTCGACCACCGGACGATCGACGGCGTGTATTTCGGGCCCGTCACCGTGCCGGCCGGCGCCGTGTTCCTGATGGGCGATCACCGCGAGGTATCCATCGATTCGCGGCACTTCGGTGCGGTGGCGATCGGCGATCTCGACGGCCGACTCCTCACGTCGGTGTTCGGCGGCTGCGGCTGACGGTCGCCCGGGTGAATCCGGTCGTCGTGGTGTCACCACCGGGCGCACTCGGGTCAACCGGCGCCCTGCGCCGGACCGACGCTCGGACCGCGCCCAGCGGTGCTTCCCGACCGGGCTCAGGGCCAGATGGATCCTCCTGAAGCGACCGTGCGTACCGCGCTGACCAGCACCTTCGAGTCACCGGACTTGACCAGGTAACCGGACGCGCCCGCGTCGGCGGACTCCGTCACGAACCGGCTGGTGACCGCGCCGGTCAACATCAACACCCGCACCAACGGGCAGACAGCGGTCAGGTCGCGGGTGGCCTCGATGCCCGACATCCCCGGCATCTGCACGTCCATCAACACGATGTCCGGGTGCAGGGACGCTGCCGCGGACACGACGGCGGTGCCGTCCTGGCATTCACCGACCACCTCGATACCCCGGGCGGCGGACAACGCCTGCGAGACCATCGCTCGGACGAAATCGTGGTCGTCGACCACGAGAACTCGGATCACCGGTCTCCTCTTCCGTAGTCGCTGCGTGTCTGGTTCTCACTCTTCCGGTACGACTCTGTCGTATGAACCGGGTCGAAAACGACCCCCAAAATCGGGGTTTCGGCCAGACTGGGGACATCAATCTATCCAAGTGATATGTTCCTCTCAAATCACCCTTTTGGGTCAAATGCGCGATAGTTCCGCTACTGACAGTCACTGATGACGAGGGACCGCCCCTGATGCGTACCGCTCCCTACCAGCTCGACATCCACAACCCCGACGCCGGCATCGAGACCTCCGAGATCTCAGTGCTGGTCGTCGACGATCACCGCTCGTTCGGCGACCTGCTCGCCGCCGCGCTGGCCACGGTGCCGGGGATGCGGTGCGTCGGGACCGCCACGTCCGCCGCCGAGGGGATCGCCTCGGCGGCTCGCCTGCAGCCCGATGTCGTCGTGATGGACATCCAGATGCCACGTCAGGACGGGCTGTCCGCGACCCGACAGATCATGGCCGCTTCGCCCGGCACGGTGATCGCGGTGATGACCGCACACCGCGATCCGGAGTGGGTGTCCCGGGCCGCGCAGGCCGGGGCCTGCGGGTTCATCCCGAAGGACGGCTCACTTGCGGAGATGATCGAGGTGCTCCGCCGCGTCCGGCCCGGTCAGATGCTGGTCGCGCCGTCCACGTTCGCCAGCGCCGGCATCGGCGCATCCAGCCACGAGGACGTGCCACGCCTCACCGACCGCGAGCTGGAGGTGCTGCGGCTCTCGGGTCAGGGACTCACCGCCTCGGGAATCGGACGGGTACTCGGCATCAGCCTGAACACGTGCCGGGGGTACATCAAGTCCTTGCACGCCAAGCTCGGCGTCGCGACCCAGCTCGAAGCGGTCGTGAAGGGCCAGCACCTCGGACTCATCGGCACGCCGACGCAGCGATGAGGTTCGGACGGGCGGGGGGCCGTCGTGACACCGGGGTCAAGCGTCAACTGACGATGTTCTATTCAGTTGCCGCCGCGACGTTGCTCGTGTTGGGAGCAGGGGCCTTCCTGGCGTCGCGGAACGTCGCCCGCGACCAGGTTCTCGACGACGCCGAACGGCAGACGATCAGGCTCGCCAAGAACGTGATCGCCCCGCTGCTGGCCCCGGGGCTCGCCGGTGACACAGCCAAGATCGTCCAACTGCGCGATGCTGTCGCCGAGCGGATCAAGGACAACTACATCACCGAAGTGACGATCTGGGAGCTGGACGGCCGGGTCCTGTTCTCCGACGACGTCACCGCCGAGGGGACGCAGGTCGACCCGCCCGCACAGGTGGTGTCGGCGATCCGGGACGGAGCGAACTACGCCGCCTTCGAGGACCAGCCCGAGGTGCGGACCGCCGGTACCCCCACCGACAACGAGGGATTCGTCGAGGTGTACGTCCCGCTGGCTCTCGGGACGGAGCGGACCCTGGCCTTCGAGGTCTACTACAACTACGACCGTGTCAACACCACGGCCAACACCCTGCTGTGGAACATCCTGCCGTTGGTCTTCGTGCCCCTGGTGTTGTTGCAGATCATCCAGGTGCCGATCGCGGCCTCCCTGGCTCGTCGGGTCCGACGCCAGGAGGCCGACCGGGCGCGGCTGCTGGAACAGGCGCTGTCGATGTCGGAGCAGGAGCGCGTACGCATCGCTGCGGATCTGCACGACGGACCCATCCAGGACCTCGCCGGCATCGGCTACGCCCTCGGCGCGATCGTGCCGTCGCTGCCCGACGCGCATCAGCCGCTGGCCCGCACGGTCGGGGACACGGTCCATCACGCCGTTGACTCGCTTCGCCGGATGATGGTCGACATCTACCCACCCGACCTGTCGTCGAGTGAGCTGGCGGATACCGTCGACGGGCTCGCCGGGCCGTTGCGGGACCGCCAGATCCGGGTCGACATCACCGACCTCGGGCTGCCCGATCTCGACGCGGAGACCATCACCGCGCTGTACCGGGTGGCGCGCGAATCGCTGCTCAACGTCGGCAGTCACGCCCAGGCGACCGAGGTCCGGATCTCCTTGGAGGAGGTGCCGGCGCCGGCGACATCATCGGTGCGTGGACGCGAGCGGGGCGCCGCCCGGTCCACGTCCGGGCGGGCGGTGCGCCTGGTGGTGGCCGACAACGGGGTGGGCTTCGCCGACGGTGATCTGGACCGCCGCTCGGAGGGTCACCTCGGGCTGCGGTTGCTCCAGGACCGGGTGCACAGCATGAGCGGTGTCCTCACGGTCGAGGCGCCGCCGACCGGCGGGACCCGGGTGACCGCGGTGTTGCCGGTCCAGTCCACCCTCGCCGTCCTGCCGATGCGGTGACGACGCACTGACACCGGCCCGAGCCGTACCGCTGCTGAACCGGAGTGCTGGAGCGGGTGACGAGAATCGAACTCGCGCTATCAGCTTGGGAAGCTGAAGTTCTACCACTGAACTACACCCGCAGGACTGCGCCTCGCACGCTAGCAGAGCGGCCCGGGAACACCAATCCGCCTGCCTCGGGCCCGATCCGGGACGCAAGCACTCCGTGCGGGGACGATTGGCCGCCCATTGTTTGGGTACCGAGAGCATGGCGGTTCTGTCGTATCCGGAGCGGTTGGAACGCAAGGCCCGGCCGGTTGAAAAAATCTGCCGGTCGGGCCGCTTCACCGTCATTGCGCAGCGATCTGCGGCGCCCCGCCGGGACGTGAACGCTGTCCCTCGGCAGCCACCCCCGCCGCGCGGCGGACCCCGGATCGCAGTGCTGGGCGGGCGCCTTCGGTGTCACGGTGTCCGTGCCTCGTCCGTCGCGGTCACCGCCCGCGGTCCCAGCAGCTCCATCGCCTCGTTCAGCCGAGCCGCGGCCCGGTGCGCCGGGCCCTGGCTGCCGACGGCCGCGTCCAGCTGCGTCCGGATGTGGTCGCCGGGACGCTCGGCCCGGTCCGGCGGCGGGGTGGCGCCCCGGAGTGTCGGAGCTGCCGCGAGCTCCCGGGCCACGGCACCCAATTCGTCGCAGGCCGCGGCCAGGGCCGGGTCGGTCGGTTGGTCCAGCACCGCCGCGGCCAGGGCGCGTGCCGCTGCCCCGCAGGTGCCGAGCACCGACACCCGATGCCGCAGCTCCAGCCGGTCCGCCCCGAACAGCCGCCCCCGGGTCAACGCCTTCCGGGTCCGGATGACCTGCCGGCCGGCGTCCTCGACGAGCACCGTCGAGGTCAACAGCGACCGCTGGACGGCCTCACCCCGCAGTGTTCGGCCACAGTCCTCGAGCAGGTCGCCCAGCGCGGTGAAGAAGGTCTTGCGGGCCACCCGCAGCGTCGCCCGGCTGTGGGTGGGCAGCACCAGCAGCGACACCAGAATCCCGATCACGGCCCCGGCCGCGGTCTCCTCGACGCGCAGGATCAACACCCGGTCGCTGAACGTCCCCAGCACCGTGTAGAGCTGGCCCAGCATCACGGTGAAGAAGAAGACCATCGCGCCGTTGGAGATCACCTGGACGAAGAAGGCCGCGGCGATGCAGATCAGGATGGCCAGGATCGCCACCACCGGCCGGCCCCGGGTGAGCTCGCCCAGCGCCACCGCGCCGAACAGTCCGAGCAGCGTGCCCAGGATCCGGGAGGTGCTCTTGGCGACCGTCTCTCCCGATGTGGCGGCTCCGGCGAAGGACACGAAGGCGGCGATGACCGCCCAGTAGAAGCGCTGCGGGGAGATGAGATCGCCGGCCACGATGGCCAACGCCGCGGCGACCGCGGCCTGAATCGCCTGACGGGTGGTCAGCGACAGTTTCGACGGCGAGAACCGGCCGGCGGCACCCTGGTCCAGTGACCGCTCGGCCAACCGGGCCGACCCGGGAAGGGCCCCGCCGACCAGCGTCACCGCCGGCTCGAAGGCATCCCGACGGGCTGTGTCGGTGACGTCAGCGTCCAGCGGGTCGGCGTCCAGGGTCGGATCGGCCGGTCCGACAAGGGCGCCGGTGTCCCAGAGCGCGATCGTGTCCAGCAGGAAAACCGCCGCATTGCCCAGCCGACGCAACCCGGGCACGGCGGCCGAAGCCGGGACGTCGAGGCCCCGGGCCACCCGTTCCGCGGTCTCGCGGTCACCCCACCCGAGCGCGGTGAGCACGGTCCGCACTTCGGCCAGGCACGGGGCCGGCACCCGCTCGCGTTGCCGGGCGATGTCGCGGACAGCCGCGCAGACGGCGTCGAGCCCGATCTGGACGTCGACGGTCCACCGGCGCAACCGTCCCGGCGTGACCCCGGCGGGCAGCGCCCGGGGATCGGCGAGCTGGCCGTCAAGGAGCAGCGCGACCTCGTCGCTCTGCACCAGCTGACGTCTCAGTCGACGCAGAGTGCGCAGGTTGTCCGGCTCGTCGAGCAGATCCAGGGCCGCCGAGATCGTCGCCCGCGCCCGGGCCCGCAGCGCCACCACCGTCCGGTCCAGGGTCACCTGGGGATCGCTGTGCAGCACCGTGACCAGCAACGACCCCACCCAGGCGGCCGCGACCAGCAGTGCGACCCACAGGTACGGCAGCTCGGTCAGCGGCGCCTGCAGGAACAGCGTGAAGAAGTAGCTCTGCCAGAACAGGAAACCCAGGGCGAACCACCGCGGCCCGAAGCGACGCATCCAGACCGCGACGAACGACACGGCCACGAAGCCGATCAGCGAGGGCAGCCGGTGCGGGGCGATCAGTACGCCGAACGACGCCGACACCAGGGCCAAGCCCGTCCCGGTGGCCACCGTGGCGGTGGTCGCGGTCCGGGTGGCGTCCTTGACGCCGGTGGTCAGCAGCATCGCGAGCACCCCGCCGAACAGGATCATCAGTTTCGGGGGGTGCCCGAGCAGGCCCGCCACACCCCACTCCGCCAGCAGGGTGCTGCCGACTCCGACGAACGCCCGTACCGCGGTCCGCTGCCGGGAACGGCCGGGGTCGGAGGCGACGAACCGGTCCCGGGCGTCGCGCGCCTCCTGGATGACCCGATCCGCACCCGCACCGAACCCGGCCCGCACCTGGTCCGCTCCGGTGCCTGTCATCGACCCATTCTCGCAAGTGATGCCGATCGGACCGACCGGTGTGAGCGGGCGGGTTCTCCGCAGCCGCGTCATCATGGACGCACGGACTTCGACACGAGCCCAGCACACCGTCGACCGGCGGTGTGAGGCACCACGAAAGGAAGTTCCCATGAGCATGCCGGACATGACCGCCGAGATGGAAGCCGCCACCAAGCGGGTCCAGGAGCTCGGTGCGCAGGTCACCGAGCAGGCGAAGAAGAACGGCCTTGCCTGGCTGGAGGGCTACGAGAAGGTCCTCACCTCGATGCTGGACCTGGAGGAGCAGGCGGCCAAGCAGACCGGCAACGAGCTGGCCTCGACCCTGGCTACCTCGCACGCGAACTTCGTCCGGGCCACCTCGGAGGTGTTCTTCTCCACCATGGGCAAGCAGCTCAAGAGCACCTGAGCGCACTGATGCCGCAGGATGGACAACCGTGACCACTGTTCCTTCTGCGCCATCCGTTCTGCCCTATCCGACCACGCCCACGTCGGTGACCGTGCTGAACGGTCCGAACCTGAATCTGCTCGGCACCCGCCGCCCCGAGGTCTACGGGTACACGACATTGTCCGACGTCGAACGGCGGTGCCGGGCGGACGCAGAAGCGCTCGGTCTGGAGCTGGTGTTCCGTCAGTCCAACCACGAGGGTCAGCTCATCGACTGGATCCACGAGACGGGGATGGCGGTCAAGCGGGGGGAGTCGATCGGGGCCGTCTACAACCCGGGGGCCCACACCCACTACGCATACGCCATCCGTGATGCCATCGAGGGCGTCCAGCTCCCGGTCATCGAGACCCACATCTCCAACGTGCACGCGCGCGAGGAGTTCCGGCACCACTCGGTGGTCTCCCCGGTGGCCCGCGGCATCGTCGTGGGGTTCGGTGTCCTGGGCTATTCGTTGGCCATCACCGGTCTGTATCAGCTGAGCCTGGCTCCGTAGCAACCCGGTCCCGGCGCGAGCCGCGCTGGGCCCGGTGCGCGGCCATCCGCACCGGACCGTTGGATTCGCCGAAGTCGGCGTAGGCGCCGATCCGCTGGACCACCTCGAGGAACACCCGGCCGCCCAGCACCTCGGTGTAGAAGTGCAGGTACTCGCCATCGGGTCCCTGGTCGTAGAGCACGCCCAGCTCGCGCATCCGGGCCAGCTGGGCGGCCGGCAGCGCGAGCCGGGCGTCGAGGTCGTCGTAATAGTTGTCCGGCACCCGCAGCAGCGGGGCGCCCGCATCCATCGCGGCCGCCGCGGCGGCCAGCGCGTCCGAGGTCCGGAACGCCACGTGCTGAGGTTCGACCACTCCCGGCAGCCAGTCCCCACCCCGGCGTAGCACCGACACACTCAGGCAGACCCGAACGCGGCCGGTCGGATCGGCGACGACCCGGTTCCGCACGAGGCCGTAGGGGGCGGCGATCTCGCCGTTGGCCTGGGTGTGCATGCCCAGCACCGAGCGGTAGAACAGTGCGGCCTCGTCGAAGCGGTCGTAGGGCTGGGTCAGGGCGATGTGGTCGATCCCGTCCAGTCCACCTGATTCCGGATCGGGATCCGCCGTCGGCGCCGCCCCGTCGGCGGCGCCCGGGAAATCCGCCAGCCAGCTGTCCGCGGCCCCGGCGTCGGGGCGGCAGAAGAACACCTGGGTCCCGTCCGGTGCGGCCACCGCGGCGAGGTCGGCCTCGGCCGGGCCGCGGCTGCGGGGCAGCAACGGCGCCAGCAGGGCCTGCGCACGGTCCGCGGCGGCCGTCGGGTCAGGGGTCTCGATGCCGATCGCGGCGACCGCGGCGCCGTGCTGGTGGCGGGGCCCGTCGGATCCGGATCCTGCGTTGAGCAGAATGCGGGCGCTGCCCTGCTGCCAGAGCTGAACCGGCTTGGTCCGATGCCGACCGGTGTGGGCGAAGCCCAGCGCGGCCAGCGCGTTGGCCACGGCAGGCCCACTCTCGTCGCCGACCGCCAGTTCGACGAAGGCATAGCCGGCCAGTCGGGGGGACGCCGGCGCCGGTCGGATGTCGATCTGCTCCCGCGGTCCGGTCGGGAGGCGGCCCAGGGCCTGCTCCTGCAGCAGCAGCAGCGAGCGCAGCGCGTCCACCGCGGCCCGTTGCGGCTTGGCCTGCCGGAACACGTCGTTGAAGACCTCCAGGGACAGCGGTCCGGTGTACCCGGCGTCGATGACGTGGGTCAGGAAGGCGGGCAGGTCGAAGGTGCCCTGACCGGGGAACAGCCGGTGGTGACGACTCCACTGCAGGACGTTCATGTCCATATACGGAGCGTCGGCCAGTTGCAGGAAGAACAGTTTCTCTGCCGGGATCTGTGCTATTCCGGCCGGATCGGACCCGCGGGACAGGATGTGAAAGCTGTCCAGGCACAACCCGAGCGAGGGATGGTCGATGTCGGCGACGATCCGCCACGAATGGTCGTAGGTGTTGACGTGGGTGCCCCAGGCCAGCGCCTCGTAGCAGACCCGCATGCCCCGGTCCTGGGCCGCACCGGCCAGCAGCGCCAGCTGCTCGGCCAACCGGGCGTCGTCCCGGACCGCGTCGGGGGCGGCGTTGCTGCACAGCAGAACCAGGTCGGTGCCGAGCTGCTCCATCACGTCGAACTTCTTCTGGGCGCGCCGCAGGTTGCGGGTCACCCGCTCCGGATCTGTGCTGTCGAAGTCCCGGAACGGCTGATACAGGTCGATGGTCAGTCCTACCGCAGCGCAGCGCACCCGGACCTGGGCGGCCGACCACGGCGAGGCGATGAAGTCCGGCTCGAAGATCTCGATGCCGTCGAAGCCGGCGGCGGCGGCGGCGTCGACCTTGTCCTCGAGGGTGCCCGAGATGCATACCGTCGCGATGCTGTTGCGCCAGGAGCGGTCCGCGGGCGCCCGCTCGTCGCTTCGTGTCTGCGTCGTCATGGACAGCACCACCCTCGCCGTCGTCCACCGAGGTGTCCGGACCTCGGCGATCAACGATGAGTATCCCCGCTTCTGTCGGATTCGATCCGGCCGGTCCCGGACGGTCAACACCGGCCCGGCCAACGAGCGGCATCGGTGGTGGGCGCGGCAGACTGACCCCATGCCGACCGACCCGCTCGAGATGACCCGTGAGCTTGCCGAACGTGCAGCCGCTGTGCTCGCCCCGGAGACCGACCTCTTCGAGGACTCCGATGCCGCCGGCCTGCAGGCGGCGCTGACCGCCGCCCTGCGATCCGCTGCGGCCCACCCGGTCGCCCCGGCCCGGGCCGCGCTGTCGCTGGGCGGGAGGCTCGCCCGTATCCCGCTGGTGGCGACGAGCCGCTTCTTCGGTCGACCGACCGAACCGCCGGTGACGGTCGATTCCAAGGACCGCCGATTCGCCGCCACTGCCTGGGACGCCAATCCGGTGTTCTACGCGCTGCGGCTGGCCTACCTGGCGGGGGCCGATTTCGCCCGCGAGGTGGTCACCGGCGCTGACGTGGACGCCGACGCCGCCCGTAAGGCCCGCATCATGGTCGATCTGCTGATCGACGCCGCCGCGCCGACCAACTTCCTCGCCACCAACCCGGCTGCGCTGGTCCATGCGTTCGAGACCGGTGGTGCGAGCCTGGTCAAGGGCGGCCGCGCGTTCCTGGACGACCTGCGACACAACGGTGGTCGTCCGCGACAGGTCGACAGCTCCGGATTCACGGTGGGCGGCAACCTGGCCTGCACACCGGGCACGGTGGTCTACCGCAACGAGCTGATGGAGCTGATTCAGTACGCACCGCAGACCGACGAGGTACACGCGGTGCCGTTGTTATGCAGCCCGCCGTGGATCAACAAGTACTACATCATGGACCTCGCGCCACAGCGGAGCTTCATCGAGTGGGCCGTCCAGCACGGCCGGACCGTCTTCGCGATCAGTTACAAGAACTCCTCCGCCGCCATGGCGCAGACGACGATGGACGACTACCTGGTCCGCGGACCGCAAGCCGCCCTGGACGTCATCGGCGAGATCACCGGGGCCGCGACGGTCGACATCGTCGGGCTCTGCCTCGGCGGCGCGATGACCGCGATCACCGCCGCCTATCTGACGGCGGCCGGCGACGGGCGGGTCGGCTCGCTGACCCTGCTCAACACAATGCTGGACTACCGCGAGCCGGGGGCGCTGCGGGCGTTCACCGACCAGCGCACCGTGGACCGTCTCGAGAAGAAGATGCTCAAGACCGGCGTTCTGGAGGGGGAGTCGATGGCCGGCACGTTCGACGTGCTGCGGGCCAACGACCTGATCTTCAACTACGTGGTGTCCAACTGGCTGATGGGCCAGCAGCCACCGGCCTTCGACATCCTGGCCTGGAACGCCGACTCGACCCGGATGCCGGCCGCGATGCACGCCTTCTACCTCCGCAATTTCTATGTCGAGAACAACCTGGCCAAGGGTGCCCTGACCCTCGCGGGCACCCGGATCGACCTCAGCGTGATCAAGGTTCCGACGTACGTGGTCAGCGCGATCAACGACCACATCGTTCCGTGGCACGCGGCCTACGAGACGGTCAATCTCATCAGCGGGCCGGTCCGCTTCGTCCTGGGCAGCGGCGGGCACATCGCCGGCATCGTCAGTCCGCCCGGTCCGAAAGCGTGGCACCAGGTCGTCGACAGCGACGCGGAGTTGCCGGGCACCGCGGTCGAGTGGCAGGCGTCGGCGACCCGGAAGTCGGGGTCGTGGTGGGAGGACTGGACCGCCTGGTCGCGCGAAACGGCCGGCGCGATGATCTCGCCGCCACCGACCGGAAGTGCTGCCCATCCGGCGCTCGGGGAAGCCCCCGGCACCTACGTCCACACCTGATCGGGTACGGGGCGGCCTTGCTGAGCCCGGCTCAACGGAGACCGTCACCACGTGACGGAGGTCGCGACTCCTCGGGCGGGTGATTCCGTAACGATCTGGCCGGGTCCGGCGATGTAGCGGACAGGTCCGTGTCTGTCTCGTCTGTTCATTCTCCCGTCAGGAATACGTTGACGCATTCTCCGTCCGAAATGCTCGCCCACACCGCTGCGTCCGACGACGCTCCGGGCTGGGCGATGGCTCCGCACCATGCTTCCGGAGCCGGCTTCGAGGCCCGAGGTTCCTGGCTGCTGGAGCCCGACACCGGCACCGGCATGCTGCTGCACCCCCGCGACTGGAGCTTCGTGGAGCGCCGTGACGTGACCGCCCACCTTCGCGCCGAGGGCTGGACGGTGGTGCCGATGGGGCGCTTCCTGCATCTGACGACCGACGGCCTCACGTCGATAAGGTTGCTTTCGCGCCGGGAGGTCGTGGACGCGACCGAGCTCTCCGCTGACATCATCCCGCTGCAGTGGCCGACTCGGGGGTCCGTGGATTCCGACGCCATCGAGGCGTGAAGATCTGTGGTCCGAGAACTCAGGATGATGTCGACTCAGTAGTAGGACGGACGCCCACTCCCCGGCGCAGCGAGCTCGTCGCCACAGGCATGAGCCCTGGTGAGCCGAATGAGTCAGAACCGGCTCTAATGATTGCGGGTCACTACGTCGGATCGGCGGACGGGGTCGGACACTGCCCTCCGGAGCGTATGATCGGCCTGGAAGCCCCCGTGGCGCGCATTTCGCGGAGGGGTTGAACATCTTCCGGGTGTCCGTCCGGGTGTTGAGCGGGTTTCCCCGCTCATGCCGCCCGACCGGCGATGACCCCGGGGCCCGGTGTCGGCCAGCCGAACAGTCATCCACGCGCTGACCTCGTGTCGCACCCCGCACATCCCTCGTCATCGGCCACCGCCGATCTCCGGACCCTCGAAGGACCGCCCCATGACAGCCGTTGTCACCGCCTCGTCGCCCAGCGTCATCCTCGCCGGAGCGCGCACCCCGATCGGCAAGTACCGCGGCGGGTTGTCCTCGCTCAGCGCGGCCGACCTCGGGACAGCGGCGATCAAGGCCGCCCTCGAGCGCGCCGAAGTCGATCCGGCCCGGGTGGACTACGTGATCATGGGCCACGTCGTCGCTGCCGGCACCGGCCAGAACCCGGCGCGTATCGCCGCGGTCAACGCCGGTGTCCCGATGAGCACCGCCGCCATCACCATCAACAAGGTCTGCCTCTCCGGGATCGACTCGATCGTGCTGGCGGATCAGCTGATCCGCTCCGGCGACTACGACATCGTCGTCGCGGGAGGCATGGAGTCGATGAGCCAGGCGCCCCACGTGTTGCCCTCGGTCCTGACCTACGGCGACGTGGCGATGCACGACGCGCTCGAGCGCGACGGGCTCTGGGACTACTTCTCCGACAAGTCGATGGGTGAGCTCACCGAAGACGCCAACGACATCCACCAGGTCAGCCGGGCCGACCAGGACGCCTTCGCGGCGCTGAGCCACCGCCGGGCCGCGGTGGCCGCCAAGGAGGGTCGCTTCGACGCCGAGATCGTGCCCGTCCAGGTCCTGCAGCGACGCGGCGAGCCGGTGACCATCAGCCACGACGAGGGCATCCGGCCCGACACGACGGTCGAGACGCTGTCCCGGCTCAAGCCGACCTTCCGCCGTGACGGCACCATCACCGCCGGCTCCTCGTCACCGATCTCCGACGGCGCCGCTGCCGTGGTCGTCACCAGCAGGGCCTACGCCGAGAAGCACGGGCTCTCCTGGATCGCCGAGATCGGCGCCCACGCCACCGTCGCCGGCCCGGACTCGACGCTGCAGCTGCAGCCCTCGAACGCCATCGCCAAGGCGTGCGAGCGCCAGGGAGTCGCACCCGTCGAACTGGACGCGATCGAGATCAACGAGGCCTTCGCCGCGGTGGGGATCGCCAGCACCCGCGCGCTGGGCGTCGACCCGGAGAAGGTCAACGCCGACGGCGGCGCCATCGCCATCGGGCACCCGCTCGGCGCGTCAGGCACCCGGCTGGTGCTACACCTCGCCCACACCCTGAAGGACCTGGGCGGCGGTATCGGCGCGGCGGCGTTGTGCGGTGGTGGTGGCCAGGGCGAGGCCCTGATCATCACCGTCACCTGAGTTCGACCGGACGCCTCGCATCAGCGGATCAGGCGCCTCGCTTCAGTCTGATCAGGCGCAGAGCGATCCCGGACCGCCGGTAGGGTCGGCGACCATGAGCTACGACGTCGTCGCCTTCCGCGCGCAGTTCCCGGCCCTGCGATCCGGTGTCGCGTACTTCGACGGGCCGGGCGGCTCCCAGGTGCCGTCCGCGGTGGCCGAAGCCGTTGCCGGCACCATGACCGCGGGCCTGTCCAACCGCGGCACGGTGACCGCCACCGAACGGCTCGCCGACGACGTGGTCACCCAGGCTCGGCAGGCCGTCGCCGACCTGCTCGGCGCGACCCCGCGTGGGGTCGTGTTCGGGAGGAGCATGACCGAGCTGACCTTCTCCTTCTCGCGGGCGCTGGCCCGCACCTGGAAGCCCGGTGACGAGGTGGTGGTGTCCACCCTCGACCATGACGCGAACGTGCGGCCCTGGGTCCTGGCGGCCCAGTCGGCCGGTGCCACGGTGCGTTTCGTCGAATTCGACCCGGCCACCGGTGAGCTCACGACCGACCACGTGGCCGCCGTGCTGTCCGAACGGACCCGACTGGTCGCGCTGACCGGGGCGTCGAACCTGATCGGTACCCGGCCACCGCTGGCCGCGATCGCCGGACTGGTCCATCAGGTCGGTGCCCTGTTCGCCGTCGACGGAGTGCACCTCACCGCCCATGCCCCGGTCGACGTGCAGACCCTCGGCGCTGACCTGTTCACCTGCTCCCCCTACAAGTTCCTCGGACCGCACTGTGGCATCGCCGCGGGTCGGCCGGACCTGCTCGACGAGCTGTGGCCGGACAAGCTGCTGGCCGCCGGCGACCAGGTTCCCGAGCGGTTCGAGCTCGGCACGCTCCCGTACGAGTTGCTGGCCGGCACCACCGCGGCGGTCGAGGTGCTGGCGGGGCTGAGCGGTGTCGACGGGCCGCGTCGCGTGCGGGTGGTGGCCGGGATGACCGCGGTCGAGAGCCATGAGGACGCCCTCCGGCAGATCGTCGAGGAGGGCCTGGCCGAGCTCCCCGGAGTGACCCTGCACTCCCGGGCGCCGCACCGCACGCCCACCCTGCTCATCACCTTCGACGGCCGGGACGCCGGGGAGGCGCACCGCTTCCTCGCCGAGCGCCAGGTCAATGCCCCGGCCGGTTCGTTCTACGCGCTCGGCCCGTCCAAGGCGCTGGGCCTGGGCTCCACCGGGGGTCTGCGGATGGGGCTCGCGCCCTACTCCGACCGCGACGACGTGCGGCGGCTGCTCGACGGACTCGCGGCGTTCCTCGCCTGAGGTGCGCTAGAGGTGCGCCAGCATGTTGTTGACGTCGGCCACTGTCAGGTCGGGGGTTATCCGCACGGTGTTCATCGGTCGATGCTGCCTCAGTGGCCCAGCCGCTGCTGGGACAGGAACCGCCACATCTGGGTGGTGGCCCGCGGGCCGAGGGGATCGCTGAACGATCCCTTGGGCTTCCCGCCGGACCAGGCGTGCCCCAGCCCGCCGACCAGCCAGCTCTCCAACACGGTCCGGCCGCGGGCGGAATACCAGCGGGTGACGGTGCTGGTCCGGGAGCCGGTGGTCGTCGGCGCGGTGCGGGAGCGCACCACCCGTCGCGGATCGTCCGGCGCGCGGGCGGCGCCACTGACCTCGAGCCACTGGGTGGCGACCCGCTCGGCGGCAACCGGCCGGATGGTGTGGTCGCGGGTCCCCTGGAAGACGATTGTCGGCGGCAGGCCGAGCTCACGGGCCGGGATCTCCCCCAGGTCCGGCAGCGCGGTCCGGCCGGCCATCGCGGCCAGGGCGTCCCGGCCGCCGGAAGCGGACTTGAACGGCGGTCCGGAGTGCACACCGACCGCGGCGAACACATCCGGGTAGGTGGCGCCCAGGGTCAACGCCATCCCCCCGCCGGCGGAAATTCCGGCGACGTAGATCCGCTCCCGGTCGAGGGTGAACCTGGCCGTATCTGCCAGCAACGACCGGGCCAGCGTAGCCAGGATCGCGGGCTCGCCGCCGAGCCGGGACTGGTGACGTGGCTCGAACCAGTTCCAGCAGCGCTGCAGATTGTGGACGACCGACTGCTGGGGGTACACCAGGACGACCCCGTTCCGGTCGGCCAGCGCGTTGCACCGGGTGGCGGCCGCGAACTCGGCCGGCGTCTGGGAGCAGCCGTGCAGCATCATCAGCAGCGGGGCGGCGGTCGATCTGCGCAGCCCGGCGTCGAGCTCGGCATTGGCGATTTCGATGCGGCCCTTGACCCGGTCGTCCCACGCGACAACGCCGGACAGCGGGTTCTTGAAGCGAATCACCGGCGCCACGCC
>JBDSLP010000227.1:0-17004 GCA_039916325.1 Nakamurella sp.
ATGGTCGACGCCGCCCGGGCCGGCGATTACACCGAGGCGCGGCGCATCCACGAGATCCTGATGCCCGCGCACACCGCCATGGGACGGACCGGCGGCGGCGCCGGCCTCGTCTTCGCCAAAGCCGCCCTGCGTCTGCAGGGTCTCGAAGTGGGCGATCCGCGGCTCCCGCAGCTGCCGGCCACTCCCTCCCAGATCGAGCTGATCGCCGGCGATCTGGACCGAATCCAAGAACTGAGTAACTGACACGTGAGCAGTGCCAACAACAATCGAAGCCAGAACAGTGGATCGAACCGGGGCTCCGGGCAGGGCCAGGGCGGCGGCTCCCGCGGCCCGGCGCCGACCCCGAAGAAACCCCTGATCCCCCCGCCCCGGCTTCCCGACCGCGCGCTCCGCGTCGTCGCGCTGGGCGGTATCGGCGAGATCGGCCGCAACATGACGGTCTACGAGTACCGCGGCAAGCTGCTGGTCGTGGACTGTGGAGTGCTCTTCCCCGAAGCCACCGAGCCCGGCGTCGACCTGATCCTCCCCGACCTACGCCTCATCGAGGACCGGGTCGAGGACATCGAGGCCGTCGTCATCACCCACGGCCACGAGGACCACATCGGGGCGCTGCCGTGGCTACTGCGGCTCCGCCACGACGTCCCGGTGCTCGGCTCGAAGTTCTCCCTCGCGCTGATCGAGGCGAAATGCCGTGAACATCACCTCAAGCCCAACCTGCAGATGGTCGCCGAGGGCGAGCTGCGCTCGAGCGGTGACTTCGACCTCGAGTTCTTCGCGGTCAACCACTCCATCCCCGACGCGCTGGCCGTCGGGATCCGCACCGACGCCGGCACCGTGCTGCACACCGGGGACATCAAGCTCGACCAGCTTCCGCTGGACGGCCGACTCACCGACCTCGGCGGCTTCAGTCGGTTCGGCGACGAGGGCGTGGACCTGTTCATGGTCGACTCGACCAACGCCGAGGTCCCCGGCTTCGTGCCGCCCGAGCGGGACATCGGACCGGTCCTGGACTCCTACATCGGCGCCGCCCGCCAGCGGGTGATCGTGGCCTCGTTCGCCTCCCACGTGCACCGCATCCAGCAGGTCATCGACGCGGCGTACAAGCACAAGCGCAAGATCGCCTTCGTCGGTCGGTCGATGGTGCGCAACATGCAGATCGCCCAGGACCTGGGCTACCTGCACGTGCCGGACGGTATCGTCCGGTCGCTGGACAAGCTGCTGGACCTCCCGCCGAGCCAGGTGGTGCTGATCTCCACCGGATCCCAGGGCGAGCCGCTGTCGGCACTGTCCCGGATGGCCCGCGGCGACCACCGCCAGGTCAACCTGGAGGCCGGCGACACCGTCATCCTGGCCTCGTCGATGATCCCCGGCAACGAGACCTCGGTGTTCACCGTGGTCAACGAGCTGGCCAGGATCGGGGCTCAGGTCATCCATCAGGCCAACGCCAAGGTGCACGTCTCCGGACACGCCTCGGCCGGTGAGCTGCTCTATCTCTACAACGCGGTGAAGCCCAAGAACGTGATGCCGATCCACGGCGAGTGGCGCCACCTGCGGGCGAACGCCAAGCTGGCGCACCTCACCGGGGTGCCGGAGGAGCGGATCCTGCTCGCGCCGGACGGCGTCGTCGTCGACCTGATCGACGGCAAGGCGTCGATCGTCGGTGGTTACGACGTCGGGCACGTCTACGTGGACGGCAACGCGGTCGGGGACGTCGGCTCGTCGACTCTGTCCGATCGGTTGGTGCTCGGCGAGGGTGGCTTCATCTCCATCACCATCGCCATTGACGGATTGACCGGTCGCACGGTGCAGCCGCCGCAGATCTCGGGGCGTGGATTCTCCGATGATCCGAAGGCACTGCACGCCGTCATCCCCCTGATCGAGACGGAACTGTCGATCACCGAGGCCGACGGCATCACCGACCCGCACCGGATCGCGCAGTCCATCCGTCGGATCGTCGGCAAGTGGGTCGGCGACGTCTACGGCCGCCGGCCGATGATCGTGCCCACGGTCATCACCGTCTGATCTGACCGGTGGGGTTGCGCCCGACGCCGGGATCCCGGGTGCTGCGTGGTCGGAAAGGCAGGTCGGCATGAGTTCTCGCGGAGCCCTGCTCCCGCTACACCTGTCCCTCCTCGGGCGCCGCGTCACGGTGGTCGGCGGGGGACCGGTGGCCTGGCGTAAGGTGCAGTCGTGCCTCGAGGCCGGCGCCTGCACCGTGGTGGTCGCCCCGTACGTGTGCGACGAGCTCGCCGACGCGGTGGCCGACGGTGACGTGGAGTGGGCTCCGCGCGAATACGTCGAGGGCGACCTCGACGGATCCTGGCTGGCCTTCGCCGCCACCGGCGACGTCAGGACCGACGACGCCGTGGAGGCCGCCGCCGACGCTGAGCGGATCTTCTGCGTCCGGGCGTCGGCGGGGGCGGGCGTCCGCAACGGCACCCGCTCTCCGGCGGTGCTCCGTCGCGAATCGGTCACGGTCAGTGTCTCCTCGACCGACGGCTCCGATCCCCGGCGGGCCGTGGCGTTGCGCGATGCGATCGGGGTGGCGCTGGACTGCGGGCTTCTCCCGCTGCGTCGGGTCCGCGGCGGAGCCGGCCGGGTCACGCTGGTCGGGGGTGGTCCGGGCAGCATCGACCTGTTGACCCTGGCCGGCCGTCGGGCGCTGGCCGAGGCCGACGTGGTGGTTGTCGACCGGCTCGGTCCGCGGGAGGTGCTCGCCGAGCTCGGCGCCGACGTGCTGATCCTCGAGGTCGGGAAGGCTCCGGGGGAACATCCGGTGCCGCAGCACGCGATCAATGCCCTGCTCCTCGACCACGCCGAGGCCGGTCGGCACGTCGTACGACTCAAGGGCGGCGATCCGTTCGTCTTCGGTCGCGGCGGCGAGGAGGTCGAGGCCTGCCGCGCCGCCGGCGTCGAGGTCACTGTCATCCCCGGGGTGAGCAGCGCCTTTGCCGTGCCCGCCGCCGCCGGCATCCCGGTCACCCACCGCGGGCTGGCCCGCCAGGTCACCGTGCTGGCCGGTCACGACGCCGCCGGCGTGGTGCGCGCCGACTGGCCCGCACTGGCCCGGGCCGGGGCCGACGGCAACACCCTCATCGTCCTGATGGGGGTCAAGCACCTGGCGTCGATCAGCACCGCCCTGCATTCGGCCGGAGCACCGTTCGACCTGCCGGTCGCGATCATCGAGAACGGCTGCACGCCCGGGCAGCGGGTCACCGTCGGCGCCCTGGCCGACATCGCCACGATCGCCCTGGCCCGCGAGGTCCGCTCGCCCGCCGTGATCGTCATCGGTCGGGTCGTCAACGCGCTCGGCTGAGCCTGGCTCTGGGCGGGCGCACACCGTAGCGTCAGGAGGATGGCCGACCGACCGGCAACCGTGCAGGATGTCCACGACACCGCTCTGGGCTTGCCGGGGGTCACGGCACAACAGAGCACCGGCGGGCCGATCTACCAGGTCGGCCGGAAGTCGTTCGTCTTCTTCCGCGGACCACGACCGGACGCCGTCGATCCGCTGACCGGCGACCGGCTCACCGACGTCATCGTCATCTGGGTGGGGTCCGAGTCCGACAAGCGGTCGCTGATCCAGGACGGCTCGACGGCGTTCTTCAGCACCCCGCACTTCGACGGCCACCTGTCGGTGCTCGTCCGGGCTTCGCGGCTGGGTGAGTTGCCGCGCGATGTCCTCGTCGAGGTGGTCGAGGAGGCATGGCTGTCCCGGGCCGGCGTACGGGCCCGCACGGCCTGGCTCGAGCGCTCCGGCGCGTGACCCGGGGTTGCCGCAGGCGTCCCCGGTGTGGCAGTAGGGGCAGCTGGGACTGCTGAGACTAGGGTTGCCTCATGGCCGGAAAGACCCCTACTCCTGCGCGCGCGCGTGCCTCCACCGCCTCGGGCGCGTCGTCGAGGTCGTCCTCGGCGTCCCGTTCGACCTCCCGGGCGGCCACCGGCGGCACGGTCGCGACACCGCGGGGGAGCGCCCGCGGTACTCCAGGGAGTCGCCCCCGCAAGGCGGTCCGCGATGCTGCCAGCAGCGGAGACGCCGGTTCCACGCGGACTCGGACGACTCCGCGGGCAGCCCCTGCGACCCGGAAGAAACCCCGTCCAGCCGGAACCCCGTCCGCCTTCAACCGGACGATGGTCGCGATCGGCCGGGCTATCGCGGTGGTCTGGCGGACGCTGGCCAGGTGGGTCGGTTCAGTGACCCGGGCCGTCGGTCGCGGCGCCGCTTCCGCGCGGGACCTCGACCCGGCGCACCGCCGCGACGGGCTCGGTCTCGGCCTGCTCGCCGCCGCCGTCATCACCGCGATCGGTACCTGGTTCGCCGCCGCCGGACCGGTCGGGCACCTCGTCGACCAGGCGGTCCGGGTCTGGGTCGGCAGCAGCGCCGTCGTCGTCCCGGTGCTGCTGCTGATCGCCGCGGTCGTCCTGATGCGAACGGCCCCGGACCCAGCGCACCGGGCCCGCCGCGTCTTCGGCGGACTCGCCGTCACCCTCGGGGTCGTGGGCATCGTCCACGTCGTCCGGGTGGCCAACCTCGACTCCGCCGACACCGACCCGGCTGCCATCCGCACCACCGCGGGCGGGGTCCTCGGCTGGCTCGTCGGACAGCCGCTGTACGCGGGGCTCACAGTGGTTCCGGCTGTGCTGGTGCTCGGGCTGCTCGCGGTCTTCGGTGTGTTGCTGTTCACCGGCACTCCGATCCGTGACGTGCCGGTGCTGGTCCTGGACGGTTGGGACTGGATCCGGGGCTACCGCGCCCACCGTGAGGACAACGGTGACACCGCCGAGGACGACCACGCGACCGATGGCGACCCGGCCACACGGGCCTGGGGCGACCACCCGGCGCGGGACACCGTCGCGACGGGCCTCCGCGGTGAACCGGCCGATCCGGCCCCGACCAGCCGGACGCGCCGCCCGCGGCGGACCGAGACCGACGTCCCCGACGTCGACGCCCCGCTCGGCACCTACGTCGCCACGCCGCTGCCCGCCGGATTTGCCGGTTCCGGCCCTGCCGGTGCCGCGCCACCGCCCCTGGGCGTCCCGCCGGTCCGCCCCACCCGGCTGGCCGCCCCGGCGGTCGACCCTGACGCGCCGCCCGCCGGCCGTCCCCGCCTCCTCAGGCCGGCCCGCTCCGAACGGGACGACCGGCCGGGTGGCCCGCCGATCGTCGAGGCCACCCAGCTCTCGCTGGACCGGATGACCGCGTCGGGGTACCAGCTGCCACCGGAGACCATCCTCAAGCTCGGCGCACCACCCAAGGTCAGCTCGGCGGGTAACGACCAGATGATCGAGCGCCTGACGACGGTGTTCGAGCAGTTCAACATCGACGCGAACGTCTCCGGTTACATGCGCGGCCCGACGGTGACCCGCTACGAGGTCGAGCTCGGACCCGGCGTCAAGGTCGAGAAGATCACCAACCTGACCCGCAACATCGCCTACGCGGTGGCGTCGGAGTCGGTACGGCTGCTGGCACCGATTCCGGGCAAGTCGGCCGTCGGTATCGAAGTGCCCAACCTGGACCGCGAGATGGTCCGGTTGGGCGACGTGCTCGCCGATCCGAGCGCCCGTCGCGACCACCACCCGCTGGTGATCGGGCTGGGCAAGGACGTCGAGGGCGGGTTCGTCACTGCGAACCTGGCCAAGACACCGCACCTGCTGGTGGCCGGGGCCACCGGGTCCGGTAAGTCGTCGTTCGTGAACTCGATGCTGGTGTCGCTACTGCAGCGGGCATCGCCGGCCGACGTCCGGATGATCCTCATCGACCCCAAGATGGTGGAACTCACCCCCTACGAGGGCATCCCGCACCTGATCACGCCCATCATCACGCAGCCGAAGAAGGCCGCCGCCGCGTTGGCGTGGCTCGTGGAGGAGATGGAACAGCGGTACATGGACATGCTGGCGCACGGGGTGCGCCACATCGACGACTTCAACCGCAAGGTTCGCAACGGCGACATCACCACGCCGCCGGGTTCGCAGCGGGTGTACCGGCCGTACCCGTACATCCTGGGCATCATCGACGAGCTCGCCGACCTGATGATGACCGCACCGCGGGACGTCGAGGAAGCCATCGTCCGGATCACCCAGAAGGCCCGGGCCGCCGGTATCCACCTGGTGCTCGCGACCCAGCGACCGTCGGTGGACGTCGTGACCGGCCTGATCAAGACCAACGTGCCGTCGCGACTGGCCTTCGCGACCTCGTCGTTGACCGACTCGCGGGTCATCCTGGATCAGCCGGGGGCGGAGAAGCTGATCGGCATGGGCGACGGCCTGTACCTGCCGATGGGCGCCGGCCGGCCGGTCCGGATCCAGGGTGCGTTCGTCTCCGACGAGGAGATCGCCGAGGTGGTGGCGTTCGCCAAGACGCAGGCCCAGCCCGACTACACCGAGGGCGTCACGGCGGTGAAGCAGGACCCGTCCAAGGCCGGTGACCCGGACATCGGCGACGACCTGGAGATTCTTTTGTTGGCGGTCGAGCAGGTCGTCACCTCCCAGCTCGGTTCGACGTCGATGCTGCAGCGAAAGCTGCGGGTCGGTTTCGCCAAGGCCGGCCGGCTGATGGACCTGATGGAGAACCGGGGCATCGTCGGTCCCTCCGAGGGCTCCAAGGCCCGCGAGGTGCTCGTCCGGCCGGAGGAGCTGGACTCGGTGCTGTTCCTGATCAAGGGCAGCGACGAGCCCGACGAGGAGTGACGTGGCGCTGTGCCGTCAGAACGGTGTGCCTCGGCCGGAATCGGACCGACCGGATGATCCTGCCGCAGTGCCGCAGTGCCGCAGTGCCGCAGTGCCGTAGTGCCGCAGTGCCGCGGTGGTGCGGTGGTCGGCTCGATCAGGTCGGTACCGACCAGGGTTTCAGGTGCGAACCCGTCGCAGTCCTCAGCCGAAGTCGGTGCGATCGCCGCCGTGTTGATCGGGGTGGCGCTGCCACGCCTGGATGGCGTCGACGTAGCCGGCGGCGAGGTTCTGCACCGGCAGCGTGTCGACCGGGAGCCAGGCGACCTGGTGGTACTTCTCGGACAGCTGCAGGGGTAGTCGACCCTGGAGGTGACACCCGAAGGCGAGCAGCTGGACCGGGGCGACCCCGTCGTCGCGGATCTCGAGGTCGTGCACCTCGGGACCGACGCGGACGGCCTGGCCGGTGGCGTAGCGGACCAGTCGGCTCAGCTCCTCGGGTGCGTGGACGACGTCGAGATCGGCGTGGCCCCCCGGCAGTTCCCAGCGCTGGTCGTGGACCCTCCGCGCCAGCAGGACCTTGCCCCGCCGGATGACCACCGCAGTGAGCTGGGTGGGCATGCGGTGGCGGGCGGTCATCGACAACTCCGTGTTCTCCACGACGTGGGCTCCGGCGGCAGGATCGGGCGAAGAGCCCGACCCTACCGCGCGCGACCGGTTCGCATCGGGCGGACGGGTGACCTCAGATCAGGCCGAGACCGCGGATCGCGGTGCGCTCCTCCTCGAGCTCGTTGACCGAGATTGCGATCTTGCCCTTGGAGTAGTCGTCCAGGTTCAGACCTTCGACGATGGACCAGTTCTCGCCATCGCTGGTGACCGGGAAGGACGAGATCAGACCCTCGGGGACGCCGTAGGACCCGTCGGACACGATGGCCGCCGACGTCCAATCGCCGTCCGGCGTGCCGTGCACCCAGGTGTGGATGTGGTCGATCGCGGCGTTGGCGGCCGACGCCGCCGACGAGGCACCACGGGCCTCGATGATGGCCGCCCCGCGCTTGGCCACGGTCGGGGTGAAAGTGTTCTCCAGCCACTCGAAATCGACCTGCTCGGCGACCGGACGGCCACCGAACTGGGCCCGGTACAGGTCCGGGTACTGGGTCGCGGAGTGGTTACCCCACACGACCATGTTGGTGATGTCATCGACCGACACGCCGAGCTTCTTGGCGGCCATCGACAGCGCCCGGTTGTGGTCCAGCCGCATCATGGCGCTGAACCGGGAGGCTGGGATGTCAGGGGCGTTCTGCTGCGCGATCAGGGCGTTGGTGTTGGCCGGGTTGCCGACGACAAGGACCTTGACGTCGTCGGCGGCACCGGCGTTGAGCGCCTCGCCCTGCGGCTTGAAGATCCCGCCGTTCGCGGCGAGCAGGTCACCGCGCTCCATCCCCGGACCACGCGGGCGGGCGCCGACCAGCAGCGCGACGCCGGTGCCGTCGAAGGCCTTCGTGGCGTCGTCGGTGATGTCGACACCGGCGAGCAGCGGGAACGCGCAGTCGTCGAGCTCCATCGCGGTGCCTTCGGCGGCCTTCAGGGCGGGGCTGATCTCCAGCAGGCTGAGCCGGACGGGGGTGTCGGGCCCGAGCATCTGCCCGGACGCGATACGGAACAGCAGTGCGTAGCCGATCTGACCGGCTGCGCCGGTGACGGTGACCTTGACCGGGGCCTTACTCATGGTCCTCCTCCTTGAGGCGAAGGAATCGCCTCGTCGTGAACGTTCGGGTCGCGATCGGCGTTCGACGGCAACGACTCTCGCGATATGGGCCGGTCACCCTCGGCGGAGCCCGGCGGACTGCGTCAGTAGGGACCAGCATGTCAGGCGATCGGGGCCCGAAAAACCGAGGAGGGCAACCTCACAGCGGAGTCACGGTCCATCAACCACAGGGTCCGCGAGGTCCCGACCGCTCCGACGGCCGGGATGGCGACCTCGCCTGCGCCGCCCAGCGCCATCGCCACCGCGTCGGCTTTGCCGGATCCGCCGGTGACCACCCAGACCTCGGTGGACGTGCGGATCGTGGGCAGGCTCAGCGAGATCCGGGTCGGTGGCGGCTTGGGCGAATGTCGCACCGGTAGCGCGGTCCGGGTGTCGTAGACGCTCGGGTGCTCCGGGAAGATCGACGCCACATGGCCGTCCGGGCCGAGGCCCAGCAGTGTCACGTCGAACGGCCCGTGGGCGTCGACCAGGTCGGCGTAGGCCGCCGCCGCCGCGTCCACGTCGGCGCCGAACGGGCCGTCGGACGCGGCCATCGGGTGGACCCGCTCAGGGTCGACCGGGACGTGGTCCAGCAGCGCCTCCCGGGCCTGCCGCTCGTTCCGCTCGCCGTCGCCGGCCCCGACGAAACGCTCGTCGCCCCAGAAGATCTCGACGCGCCGCCAGTCCACTGAATTACGGCTCGTGGACTCGCGGATCTTCGTCAGCAGACCGATGCCGATGGTCCCGCCGGTCAGGACCACCGACGGGACCCGACCACCCCACTGCAGGTCGACCAATGTGGTGATGAGTCTAGCGGCGGCGTCGGCGGCGACGTCGTCGGAGGTGGGCAGCAGAACCAGCTGCGGGCTCATGCCGAGGCCGCCGACTTCCGGGCAGCCTTGGGTGTGGGTGTGGTCGCCGTCTCCGGGTCGGCGCCGTCGGTCTCCAACGGGGTCGGTAATGCGGCGGTGCCATCGGCCTTCGTCCGCGGGGTCCGCCGATTGGCTTTCTCGGAGTCGAGCACCAACGGCAGCCCCTTGATCAGGACCTCGTGGTACACCTCGTCGGCGTCCAGTCGTCGCAGTTCCTCGGCGATGCAGTCGCGCAGTCCGCGACGGGGGAGCGAGAGCTGGCGGTCCGGCTGGTCCGGGGTGGCCAGCGTCGCCGTGCTGTCCGCGTCGCGGCTGAGCGTGATGTCGCCGGACTTTCGGGTGAGAGTGACGCTCTGCATGCCGGCCCCGGCCTTGGTCTTCTTCCGGGTCACCGGGCACTTGAGCCGCATCGCCAGCCACGCCGCCATCAGATCCGTGGACGGCGAATCCGAGGCACCCTGGACGACCGCCGAGGTGATCGTCTCGAACGGGGGCTGGTCCAACGTCGATGCCAGCAGACCACGCCACAACGTCAGTCGCGTCCAGGCCAGGTCGCTGTCGCCGGGCTGGTAGGACTTCTCGCGCTCCAACAGGGTGGCGTGCGGCCGTCTGGACGCCGCGGCGTCGGTGATCCGGCGCTGGGCCAGCGCCCCGATCGGGTCCTCCGCCGGAACCGCGGGCTCCGACACCGGCCACCAGACGACGACGGGGGCGTCGGGCAGCAGCAGCGGCAGCATCACCGAGGCACCGTGGTCCACGAGTTCGCCGAACAGACGCAGGACGATCACCTCGCTGGCGCCCGCGTCCCCGCCGACCCGGATCTGGCCGTCCAGACGGGGGGCACCGCGACGAACGCCCCGGGCGATCACGATCACTCGGCAGGGGTGTTCGAACGAGGCCTCGTTAGCGGCCCTGATGGCGTCCTCGGAGACGCTCTCGTCGGTGACGATGACCAACGTGAGGACTCGGCTGGTGGAGACCATGCCACCGGACTCCCGCAGGTCGACGAGCTTGCGGTTGATCGCGCCGGTGGTCGTCGCAGGGATGTCGATGATCACGGGCGTGATCCTCTCGTCGGGTCGGGCAGCGATGACACCGGTCGCGGCGGGCGGTCCCCGCTCACGGACGACGCCAGACGCGGCCGTCGCGGGCCATCATGGCGTCGGCCGAGGGCGGACCCCAGGTCCCGGCCGGGTACTGCTCGGGCTGCTTCTTGGTTCGCGCCCAGGCCTTCTCGATCGGGTCCAGGATCTTCCAGGACAGCTCGACCTCCTCGTCCTGCGGGAACAGCGATGGCTCACCGAGCAGGACGTCCAGGATGAGCCGCTCGTAGGCCTCCGGGGACGCCTCGGTGAACGACTGGCCATAGGAGAAGTCCATGTTGACGTCGCGGACCTCCATCGAGGGGCCGGGGACCTTGGAGCCGAAGCGGATCGTGATGCCCTCGTCCGGCTGCACCCGGATGACGAGGGCGTTGGCGCCGAGCTCCTCGGTGTCGTTGGACGAGAACGGCAGGTAGGGGGCACGTTTGAACACGACCGCGATCTCGGTCACCCGACGACCGAGGCGCTTGCCGTGCCGCAGGTAGAACGGGACCCCGGCCCACCGGCGGGTCTCGACGAGAACCTTGATGGCGGCGTACGTCTCGGTGGTGGATTCGGTGGCGATGCCGTCTTCCTCGAGGTACCCGAGAACCTTCTCACCGCCCTGCCACCCGCCGGCGTACTGACCCCGCGCGGTCGAGGCCGACAGGTCCTTGGGCAGCTGAACCGAGGCCAGGATCTTGGCCTTCTCGGCCCGGATGGAGATCGGGTCGAACGCCCGCGGCTCCTCCATGGCGGTCAGGGCCAGCAGCTGCAGCAGATGGTTCTGGATGACGTCACGGGCGGCACCGATGCCGTCGTAATAACCGGCCCGGCCACCGACACCGATGTCCTCGGCCATGGTGATCTGCACGTGGTCGACGTAGTGGGAGTTCCAGATCGGCTCGTAGAGCTGGTTGGCGAAACGCAGCGCCAGTAGGTTCTGCACCGTCTCCTTGCCCAGGTAGTGGTCGATGCGGAACACCGAGTCGGGCGGGAACACCGAGTTGACCACGTCGTTCAGCGCGCGGGCGCTCTTCAGGTCGTGACCGAAGGGCTTCTCGATGACCACCCGACGCCATTCGTCGGGGGCGTGGCTGGACAGCCCGGACCGGTTCAGCTGCTGACACACGACAGGGAACGCCCCCGGCGGGATCGAGAAGTAAAACGCGTGGTTGCCGCCGGTGCCCCGGATCGCGTCCAGATCCTCCAGCGTCGCCTTGAGAGTGTCGAAGGCGCCGGCATCGTCGAACGTGCCCTGCACGAAACGGAAGCCCTCGGCCAGGTGCCGCCACACCGGCTCCGAGAACGGCGTGCGGGCATACTTCTTCACCGCGTCGTGGACGATCTCGGCGAAATCCTCGTGGTCCCAGTCCCGCCGCGCGAAGCCCACCAGCGAGAACCCCGGCGGCAGCAGCCCCCGGTTGGCCAGGTCGTAGATGGCCGGCATCAGCTTCTTGCGGGAGAGGTCGCCGGTGACCCCGAAGATGACGATGCCGGACGGGCCGGCGATGCGCGGGAGGCGCTTGTCACGCGGGTCGCGCAACGGGTTCTTGGTCACCGGCATGGCGGGTCTGGGGTTTCCTCTCGGTCAGGACTCGGGCCCTGGCGGCCCGGGACGGCGACCCGGCGGGAGAGCCGGGCCGCCGGTGGCGCAGCCGACGTCAGGAGGCCTTGGCCTTGTCCAGCGACTTCTGCACGGTCTCGACCAGCTCGTTCCAGGAGACGACGAACTTGTCGACGCCTTCGGTCTCCAGAACCTCGAAGACGTCGTCGAGGTCGATGCCGACAGCGGTCAGGTCGGTGAAGACCTGGGCGGACTCGGCGTAGGTGCCGTGGACGGTGTCGCCCCGGACGACGCCGTGGTCGGCGACGGCGTCGATGGTCTTCTCCGGGGCGGTGTTGACCGTCTCCGGAACGACCAGCTCAACGACGTAGCGGGTGTCGTCGTAGGCCGGGTCCTTCACGCCGGTCGAGGCCCACAGCGGACGCTGCTTGTTGCCGCCGGCAGCTTCCAGTTCCAGCCACTCGGCGGTGGCGAACTTGGTCTCGAACAGCTGGTAGGCCAGTCGGGCGTTGGCGATCGCGGCCTTGCCCTTGAGGGCCTTGGCCTCGTCGGTGCCGAGGGCGTCGAGGCGCTTGTCGATCTCGGAGTCGACCCGGGAGACGAAGAACGACGCCACCGAGTGCAGCTTGGAGATGTCCTCGCCGTTGTCCCTGGCCGCCTTGACCCCGGCGATGTAGGCGTCGACGACGGCCTCGTAGCGCTCCAGGGAAAAGATCAGCGTGACATTGACGCTGATGCCGCCCTTCAAGGTCTCGGTGATGGACGACAGGCCCTCGACGGTGGCCGGGATCTTCACCAACAGGTTGGGTCGGTCGACGATCTTGTACAGCTCCTGGGCCTGGGCGGAGGTCTTGACCGAGTCCCGGGCGATGCCCGGCTCGACCTCGATCGACACCCGGCCGTCGACGCCGTGGGTGGCTTCGAACACGTCGGCGAACAGATCGGCGGCGTTACGGACGTCGTCGGTGGTCAGGGTGCGGATGGTGTCGTCCAGGGTGGAACCCTGCTGGGCGAGCTCGGCGACCTGGGCGTCGTAGGCGTTTCCCTTGGCCAGGGCCGCCGCGAAGATCGACGGATTGGTCGTCACTCCGGAGATGTGCTTGGACCCGATCAGCTCGGCCAGGTTCCCGGAGGTGATCCGGTCCCGGGACAGATCGTCCAGCCAGAGCGACACCCCGGCGGCGGTGAGGTCGGCGAGGGGAGGGTGTGCGGTGGTCATGGTGTCTTCTTCCTTGTCGTTGCCGCGGCTGGGACCGACCCGGAGGTCAGCCGGCGGCCGCGAGGGAGGTCTCGGCCGCCGCGACGGTGGCCTCGGTGGTGATGCCGAACTCGCGGTACAGGGTCTGGTAGTCCGCCGACGCGCCGAAATGCTCGATGCCGATGTGCTCACCGGCGTCGCCGATCCAGCGGTACCAGGGCTGCGCGATGCCGGCCTCGATGGAAACCCGCGCCTTGACGGCGGGCGGCAGGACCGAGTCCCGGTAGGCCTTGTCCTGCTCGGCGAAGAGGTCCATCGACGGCATGGACACCACGCGGGCGCCGATTCCTTTCTGCTGCAACGCCTTTTGCGCCTCGACCGCGATCTGCACCTCGGAGCCGGTGCCGATCAGGATGACCTGGAGGTCACCGTCGGCCTCGTAGAGCACGTACCCGCCCTTGGCCACGCCCTCGGCGCTGGTGCCTGCGAAGACGGGGACGTTCTGCCGGGTCAGACAGATACCGACCGGACCGCCCTGCGGATCGATCTGCCGTTCCAGGATGGCCTTCCAGGCGAAGGCAGTCTCGTTGGCGTCGGCCGGCCGGTAGATGGTGAGGTTCGGGATCGCCCGGAGCGCGGCCAGCTGCTCAATCGGCTGGTGGGTCGGACCGTCCTCGCCGAGGCCGATCGAGTCGTGGGTCCAGACGTAGGTGGCCGGGGCCTTCATCACCGACGCGAGACGCACGGCCCCGCGCATGTAGTCGGAGAAGACCAGGAAGGTGCCGCCGTAGGGGCGGGTCGGGCCGTGGACGGCGATACCGGTGAGGATGGCGCCCATCGCGTGCTCACGGATGCCGAAGTGCAGGGTTCGACCGTAGGGGTTGGCGTCCCACTCGTGAGTGGCCGACGCGGTCGGGCCGAACGAGTCGGCCCCCTTCATCGTGGTGTTGTTGCTCTCCGCGAGGTCCGCCGAACCACCCCACAGTTCCGGCAACGTGTCGGCCAGCGCGGTGAGCACCTGCCCCGAGGCGGCCCGGGTCGCGATGCCCTTGGCGTCGGGTTCCCACGACGGCAGTTCGGACTCCCAGCCTTCCGGGAGCTGCCGGGAGTGCAGGCGGTCCCAGAGCTTCTTGTTCTCCGGGTTGGCGGTGGCCCAGGCGTCGTAGCGCTCCTGCCAGGCGGCCTTGTTCTTGATTCCCTTGTCCACGGTGGCGCGGGTGTGGGCGAGCACCTCGTCGCTGACCTCGAAGGTCTTCTCCGGGTCGAAGCCCAGCACGACCTTGGTCGCGGCGACCTCGTCGGCCCCGAGGGCGGAGCCGTGGATCTTGCCGGTGTTCTGCTTGGTCGGAGCCGGGAAGCCGATGACCGAGCGCACTTCGATGAAGGACGCCCGATCGGTGACCTTCTTGGCTTCGTCGATGGCGGCCATCAGGGCCTCGACGTTCTCCGCACCGTCGACGACGGCGGTGTGCCAGCCGTAGGCGTCGTACCGGGCGACGGTGTCCTCGGACAGCGCGATGTTGGTGTCGTCCTCGATGGAGATCCGGTTGGAGTCGTAGAAGACGATCAGGTTGCCCAGGGCCTGACGGCCGGCGATCTGCGACGCCTCGGAGGTGATGCCCTCCTCGATGTCGCCGTCGGAGGCGATGACGTAGATGAAGTGGTCGAACGGCGACTCGCCGGGGGCGGCCGTCGGGTCGAACAGGCCGCGCTCGCGACGGGCGGCCATCGCCATGCCCACCGCCGACGACAGACCCTGGCCCAGGGGGCCGGTGGTGATCTCCACCCCCCGGGTGTGCATGTGCTCCGGGTGGCCCGGGGTCAACGAACCCCAGGTGCGGAGCGCCTTCAGGTCGTCCAGCTCCAGACCCAGGCCATGCAGGTAGAGCTGGATGTACAGCGTCAGGCTGGAGTGTCCGCAGGAGAGTACGAAACGGTCCCGGCCGACCCACTGGTCGTCCTCGGGGTCGAGGTCCATCACCTTGGAGTACAGGGAGTAGGCCAGCGGAGCGAGTGACATCGCGGTGCCCGGGTGGCCGTTGCCGACCTTCTGCACGGCGTCCATGGCCAGCACCCGGGCGGTGTCCACCGCCCGGGTGTCCAGCTCGGTCCAGTCGGCGGGGTAGTGCGGTGTGGTGAGGTCGGCGATCTGCTCAGCGGTGTAGTTGGCGGCAGCCATCGGGTGTCAGTGCTCCTCAGCGGCAGGGCACGCCCGGGCCCGTTCGCCCGGCGCAGCGCACACGAATCTTCGGCACCGACACTAGACGCACCACCCGAACGGGGGTCCCACCGGCCTCGCGATCGGGACCCCGGGTCGGGTGTGCGCGGTCACGCGTGTCCGCGGGACGGCGACGACCTACCATGGAGACCGGACGGTGCCTCCGATCGGCGCCCACCCCACCGAGTCATCCAGCAGCGAGGAGCGGCCAGCGTGCGTCCGGCAGCAGCATCCGACCATCAGGACCCGGCAGGGGAGCACACGATCCTCCCGGGCTCCGACCCGGTCGGTGGAACCCCTGACGTCAGCGCCGCGGCGGCGATCCGCGGCGGCTGGAAGGCCACGGTCGGCGCCTATGTCGGGCTGACCAAGCCGCGGATCATCGAGCTGTTGCTGATCACCACGGTGCCTGCGATGATCGCCGCGCAGCGGGCGGTGCCGTCGTTGGGTCTGGCGCTGGCCACCCTGGTCGGTGGGACGCTGGCGGCCGGTTCGGCCAATGCGTTGAACTGCGTGGTCGATGCCGACATCGACGCGATCATGCGCCGCACCCGGGGTCGCACCCTGGCACGTCACCTCGTGCCCACCCGCAATGCGCTCGTTTTCGGCATCCTGCTGGGCATCGCCGCGGTCGGGTTCCTCGCCGCCACCACGACCTGGCAGGCCGCGGTCCTCGCCCTCGTCGCGATCCTGTTCTACGTCTTCGTCTACTCGATGCTGCTCAAACGCCGGACCAGCCAGAACATCGTCTGGGGCGGCCTGGCCGGCTGCATGCCGGTGATCATCGGCTGGTCGGCCATCACCGGCGGTATCGGCTGGCCGGCGTGGGTCTTCTTCGGGGTCATCTTCTTCTGGACGCCGCCGCACACCTGGGCGCTGGCGATGCGATACAAGAGCGATTACGCCGCCGCCGGTGTCCCGATGCTGCCGGTCGTGCGGCCGCACGCCGAAGTCGTGCGCCAGATCGTGCTCTACAGCTGGGCGATGGTGGTCTGTTCGCTGCTGCTGATCCCGGCGTCGAGCTGGATCTACCTGGCCGTCGCGGTGCCGACCGGGCTGTGGTTCCTGGCCGTCGCGCACCGGCTGCACTCCCGGGTCGCCACCGGCGTCGAAGCCAAGCCGATGGTGCTCTTCCACATCTCCAACGCCTACCTGACGCTGATCTCGGTCGCCTGGGCGGTCGACGCGGCCGTCTCGCTGCCCGTCATCGGCTGGCCCTGGCACTGATCCGTCGGGCGCTCTGACCGCGCCGCCGGCACCGACTCAAGGAAGCAGCTTCGTGGGACTCGATCCGGCTCTGCCGCCGCCCGCACCGGGCGAGGACATCGACGACGCCTTGCAGCGGTACGAGGCCCAGGTCGGCAAGGCGATCGAACGGG
Organism: Nakamurella sp.; assembly: GCA_039916325.1. Lineage (GTDB taxonomy): Bacteria > Actinomycetota > Actinomycetes > Mycobacteriales > Nakamurellaceae > Nakamurella. Next base: position 16,730 of record JBDSLP010000227.1, read on the forward strand.
CCGGCCGGCGACTCCAGGCGCTGGCCGACCGGCACGGTGACGGCACCGTCGCACTGGCGAACATGGGGTCGCGTGGGGTGCGGATGATCTACGTGGCCGCTGACGGCACCTTCGGCGACGTGCTGGTGCCCAGCGCGGCCGCGGCCGACCAGGTCTGTGCCGACGGCGGCTGGCCGATCTCGGGTTGGGACGCCCCGACCGTCAACCGACTCGCCCCGTCGCCCGTGGACCGTCGACGGATGGCCGGCACCGGTCGCTGACCCGGGCGGGTCCTG
>JBDSLP010000228.1:0-3954 GCA_039916325.1 Nakamurella sp.
GACCTGAAGGAGATCACTTACCACGGCAGTGTCAACCTGGGCATCGCGGTCGACACCCCGCGCGGCCTGATCGTGCCGGTCATCAAGAGCGCCGACGACCTCAACATCGGTGGCATCGCCCGCAAGATCGCCGATCTCGCGGCCCGCACCCGGGACAACAAGATAGGTCCGGACGACCTGTCCGGCGGCACGTTCACGGTGACCAACACCGGCTCGGTCGGGGCCCTGTTCGACACCCCGATCTTCGTACCGCCGCAGTCGGCCATCCTGGGCACGGGGGCGATCGTCAAGCGCCCGGTCGTGGCCAAGGACGTCGACGGCAACGAGGTCATCGCCATCCGCTCGATGTGCTACCTGGCCATGAGTTACGACCACCGCAACATCGACGGCGCCGACGCGTCGCGGTTCCTCGGTGTGATCAAGGCCCGCATCGAGTCCGGTGACTTCGCCGCCGATATCGGTCTGTAGCGGATGCCGAAGCTGGTAGCGGCGGGCGCGAGCGGGTTCCTCGGGAACCGGCTCGTGTCCGCGGCGGCGGACCACGGCTACCAGGTGGTCCAGCTGGTCCGGCGAGTGCCGACTTCGCCGTCGGAGGTGCAGTGGGACCCTGACAACGGCACCCTGGACCGGTCCGTCCTGGACGGCGTGGACGCGGTGGTCAACCTGTGTGGGGTACCGCTGAACCACCGGTTCTGGACCGACGACTACAAGAAACTCATCCACAGCTCGCGGGTGCTGCCGACCCGACTGCTCGCTTCGGCGTGCGCCGAGGCCGGCGTCCCCACGCTGGCCAACGCGTCGGCGGTGGGGTTCTACGGCCCGCGCGGGGACGAGATCATCGACGAGTCCGCACTGGTCGGACAGACCTTCACGGCCGGTATCTGTGCCGACTGGGAGGCCGCCACGGCCGAGGCGACCCGGGGCGGGGTGCGGGTGGTCAACCTGCGGACCGGCCTCGTCCTGGGCTCCGGTGGCGGGCTGTTGCCGGTGGTCAAGACCGTCACGCAGGCGTTCCTGGGCGGTCGGCTGGGCTCGGGCAAGCAGTACTTCCCGTGGATCTCGGTCACCGACTGGGTCGACGCGGTGTACTTCCTGCTCAAGCACCCGGAGGTGTCCGGTCCGGTCAACCTCACGGGGCCGGATCCGGTGACCAACGCGGAGTTCACCGCGGTGCTGGGCAAGGCGCTGCACCGTCCGGCGCCGTGGATCGTGCCGGAATTCGCGGTGAAGATCGCCCTCGGCGAGTTCGCCGGTGAGGTCGTCAACGGTCAACGCGCCGTGCCGGCCAAGCTCGAGGAGGCCGGTTACCTGTTCAGTCACGCCACCCTGCCCGAGGCGCTGCGGGCCGAGCTGCGCTGACGGAGCGGGTCGCTCAGGTCAGATACGGATCCGCCGGCTGAATGATCGGGGTCAGCGAGATGACGGTCGCCGTCGGCACGTAGTTGTCGCCCTGGTCGCCGGAGTCCTTGACGGCCCGGATGACAGCCCGCACCCACGTGTCGGAAGGGTACTGGGGCGGCGCGTCCACGTGCGCCCGGATGGCGATGGCGTCGGCGGCGCAGCAGCTGATCTTGAGGCGGACCAGGCTGTAGCCGGCGCCGTCGCAGTTACTCCGGCTGACGAAGGCCTCGACCTCGATGTCGGTGGTCACCGTCGAGTAGGCGGTGTCGTACAACGAGCGCTGGACGAAGTCCTGCATGGTCAGCGGCACCGGGTCGCCGACGGGCAGCGGATCGGCGGCCTGCACCCGGCGGCTGGCATACGTTGTGCCGGCCGGAGCCGGGGTACCGCAGTTGATGCCCCGGTCGACGGAATCGGCCCCCAGCGCCGGCGGCGCGACGAACAGCAGCACCAGGACCGGCGCCAACATCAGCCAGGGTGCCCGGCTGCTGTGCTGGTGGCCGACGTGGGCCAGGTCTTCGGAGGACTCCGGTAGGTGCTCGTGTTCGCCGGCCGGGCGGGCGTCGTCTCGCAATGCCATCACCAACGACACGATCGCCAGCACGACGAGCACGCCGCCGGCAATGAGCAGCATCGGCCGGAACCCCGGCTTCACGTACGAGGTGAACTTGCCGGACAGCGTGATGGCCAGCAGCAGCCCGCCGAGCATGCCGATCACGATCGCGCGGGTTTCCTTGTTCATTCGTGTACTCCCCTCATGGGCGATTCCGTCATCGGCCCGATCCGAAGAACAACAGCCCGACGCCCAGCCCGACCGACGCCGCGATCACGAAGGTCAGCGGCGCGAACCGGACGGCGAACCGACGTCCGAAGGTGCCGGCCTGCAACGCCACGAGCTTGACGTCCACGGCCGGTCCGACGGTCAGGAAGACCAGCTTGCCGACCATGGGGATGGTCGAGAACGCCGCGGCCACGAAGGCGTCGGACTCCGAGCACAGCGCCAGCACGAACGCCAGGATGGCCATCATCAGCACCGACAGCAGCAGTTGCGACCCGATGTGCTCCATCCAGGCCGCCGGTACGAGCACGTTGAAGGTGGCCGCGGCGGCCGCGCCGACCACCAGGAAGCCCGCGACCTGGGCGAAATCGCCCCCCACCGTGGAGACGAAGGTCCGCAACTTCGACGCGCCCTCGTCGGTGCTCACCGGGACGCGCGGCTTCATCCACTCCGGCCGACCGATGCGCTCCCAGATCAACCCGACGATGACCGCGGTGAGCAGGCCGGCGACGAGCCGGGCCCACACCATCCGACCGTCGGACTGGAACGCGACCGCGGTGGCCACCAGCACGATCGGGTTGATCGCCGGCGCCGACAGCAGGAACGCGAGCGCCGCGCTGGGCTGCACCCCGCGGTCCATCAGCCGGTTGGCGATCGGGACCGAACCACACTCGCACCCGGGCAGTGCGATCCCACAGGCGCCGGCCACCGGGATGGCCAGGGTGGGGTTGCGCGGCAACAGGGAGGTGAACACGCGGGCCGGCACGAACGCCGCGATCGCCCCGCTGACCAACACCCCGAGCACCAGGAACGGGGTGGCCTGGACGCAGACGGCGATGAACACCGTCGCCCAGGTGGGCATCGATCCCTGGCCGAGCAGGGTGGCCAGCGGGCCGCGCAGCAGGATCGCGGCGAGCAGGATGCCGCCGAAGATCTCCAACGAGCCCGGCCGGTAGCGGTCGGTCCTCACCGGGCGGGTCTGGGTGTCGGTCATCAGCAGGCTCTCGCGCTCATCAGGCCGACCCGAACCGACGATGCCGGCCGGCGTAGATCTCGCAGGCCCGCCACAGGTCGCGTCGGTCGAAATCGGGGAACAGCGTGTCGAGGAAGACGAACTCGGCGTAGGCGGACTGCCAGAGCAGGAAGTTACTGGTCCGCTGCTCGCCGGAGGACCGCAGGAACAGGTCGACGTCGGGCATGTCGGGCTCGTCGAGGAACCGGCTGATCGTCTTCTCGTCGATCTTGCCCGGCTTGATCCGGCCGTCCGCGACCTGCTCGGCGATGGCCCGGACCGCGTCGGTGATCTCGGCGCGGCCGCCGTAGTTCACGCACATGGTCAGCGTCATGACGTCGTTGCCGGCGGTCAGCTCCTCGGCGACCTCGAGCTCCTTGATCACGCTGCGCCACAGCCGCGGTCGGCGACCGGCCCAGCGGACCCGGACGCCGAGGTCGTTCATCCGGTCGCGGCGACGGTGCAGCACCTCGCGGTTGAAGCCCATCAGAAATTTGACCTCGTCGGGCGAGCGTTTCCAGTTCTCGGTCGAGAACGCGTACGCAGACAGGTATTTCACCCCGACCTCGATGCAGCCCTCGACGACGTCGAACAGAGCGGTCTCGCCGCGTTCGTGACCTGCGGTGCGCGGCAGCCCACGGGCCTTGGCCCAGCGGCCGTTTCCGTCCATCACCAACGCGACGTGATGGGGGACAAGATCTTTCGGTAAGTCCGGAGGGCGTTCACCGGACTCGTGCGGGAGGGGCGGCACCGGGACCCGGGC
>JBDSLP010000229.1:0-15282 GCA_039916325.1 Nakamurella sp.
GGGGGTCGACTGCGGTACCCGTGTCCGGTCGGGGTGGGCGACGGCCTTCAGCGTCTCCAGCGCCCCGATCCGTTGGATGAGACCCGCGACGTCCAGCCCACCATCGACGAACCCGTGGACCTGGAGGTGCCGGGTGAAGTCGACGATGGCCGTGAGAGCCACCGGCGCTCCGTTCGGCGTTTCCAGAAGTGGTGCGATATCGAACATACGTTCGATGCTATCGGCTGAACCGGACCCTGACAAGAGGTCGGGAACGGCACCTGACGGCGACGCACCTGACCTACCCGGGCTACGGGACCGCTCGGTCTAGGTTGGCCGGGTGAGCACACTCGATGACTGGCTGCGTGAAGCGACCGCGGCCCTGCAGCTTCCGGTCGACGCGGTCCCGGCCGATCTGCGGACCGACCTGCTGGACGTGACCAGGGACGTGGCGCACCACGTCGCCCGGATCGCCGGCCCGCTGAGCACCTACCTACTGGGCCTGGCCGTCGCGCGGGGGATGGCGCCGTCGGCGGCCATCGAGGTGGTGAGCAGGTTGGCGCTGGCCCACCAGCCCACGGCCGAGCCGAACGAATGAGTCGACCGCGCACCGTCGAGGAACATCGCCGGGTCGTCGAAACGCTGGTGCCTGACCTCGGGTCCGTCACCCTGCCGCTGGCCCGGGCGCAGGGCCGGGTGCTGGCCGCCGATCTCACCGCGCCCATCGACCTGCCGCCGTTCGACAACTCCGCGATGGACGGATACGCCCTGCGTGCCGGGGACCTGGTGGCACTGCCGGTGACGCTGCCGGTGTCGGTGGACATTCCGGCGGGGTCGATGGCGACCGAGCCGCTCGCTCCGGGAACGGCGGCTCGGATCATGACCGGCGCCCCGATGCCAGCGGGGGCCGAGGTGATCGTTCCGGTCGAGCTGACCGACGCCGGCGTCCACCAGGTCACGATCCGATCAGCGCCCGAGCCCGGGGTTCACCTCCGCCGCCACGGTGAGGACGTCCGTGCCGGCGTCCGGGTACTACCCGCCGGAACAGTACTGGGAGCCACTCAGTTGGCGGTGGCGGCCGCCCTGGGCGTCGCCGAGCTGACGGTGATCCGGCCTGTCGAGGTACTCATCCTGTCCACCGGTTCGGAGCTGGTGGCGCCGGGCGGTGCGCTGGGGCCGGGGCAGATCTTCGAGTCGAATGCGGTCATGCTGGCCGCGTCGGTGCGGGCGATCGGCGGGCACGCCCGGGTACTGCAGTTCGTACCGGACGACGCCGCCCAGTTCACGGCCGCACTGAGCGCAGCGCTGGGCGGCGTCGATGTCGTCGTGACCACCGGCGGGGTGAGTGCCGGTGCTTACGAAGTGGTCAAGGACGCGCTGACCGGGCAGGGCGTCGAGTTCGTCAAGGTGTCGATGCAGCCGGGCGGCCCCCAGGGCGCGGGTCGCTTCAGCGATGTGCCGGTGGTGACGTTTCCCGGCAACCCGGTGTCGGCGTACGTCTCGTTCGAGGTGTTCCTGAGGCCGGTGCTGTTGCGCGCCATGGGTATCAGTCGGACGACACGCACTGTCGTGCAGGTGCCGTTGGCCGAGACGGTCGACTCCCCCGCCGGGCGTCGCCAGTTCCGCCGGGCGGTGTTCGACCGGGACGCCCACACCGTGAAGCCGTGGGGCGGTCCCGGCTCGCACCTGTTGTCCTGGCTGGCCGGGGCCGACTCGATGCTGGTCCTCGCCGAGGACGAAACCCACCTGGACCCGGGCGATCTCGTCGAGGTGTGGCTGCTGGAGTGAGCCCGGCGAGGCAGTCGGGCCGCCGCCCCCGGTCGAGACCGGATCAGTCCTGTCGGCCAGCAGGCTCAGTCCTCGTCCGACCCCGCCTGCGCCTTGTTGCCGATGGCCTGCAGCTCATCCCAGACCGCGCGGGCCCGGTCGACGCACAGCACCACCAGGTCACCGGGGTTCGCCCGGGCGAGACCGACCTTGGTGGCGTCGATCTCGTCCAGTACGACCTCGATCTCGCGGACCCGTAACAGTTCGGACTTCGCCTTCTGGGCACCCTCGGCGATCAGGGCGGCGGTGTCACCGCGCTGCCGCCCACGCGTCCGCTCGTCCTCGCGGACGATGATCCGATCGAAGTGCTTGCCGGCCTCGTAACCCAGGTCGCGCATGTCCTGGTCGCGGCGGTCACCGGCGGTGGCGATGACGCCGATCTTCTGCGGCCGCTCCCACGCCTGCAGGTCGCCGAAGAACTTGTCGACGAACCCGCCCAATGCCTCCATCGCCGGCACGTTGTGGCAGTAATCCACGATGACCTGCACACCCTGCACCTCGGTCAGGTTCATCCGACCCGGCGCCTGGTAGTAGGAGGGGGTGAAACTCCGCAGCCCGCTGCGGATGTCGTGCAGGTGGGCCCCCGATACGTACGCGGCCGCGGCCGCCGCCATCGCGTTCTGCACGTTGAACATGGCCCGGCCGCCGAACGTCACCGGCAGCAGATGGGTGTAGGCCAGCGGCATCCGACGGCGTCCGTGCACCAGCAGGATCTGGTCGCCCAGCTCGCCCTTCTCCAGGATCACCGCCTTGCCGCCGCGCCGGCAGTGGTCATCGATCATCCGGTTGTTCGGCACGACGGAGAACCAGACGATCTCGCCGGAACAACTCCGGCGCATCGCCGCGACCAGCGGGTCGTCGGCGTTCAGTACCGCGGCGCCGTTCTTCGGCACGGCTTCGACGATGACCTGCTTGACCCGGGCCAGGTCCTCGACGGTGTCGATCCCCCGCAGCCCCAGATGATCCGGCGCCACGTTGAGCACCACGGCAACGTCATTACGCCCGTACCCCAGGCCTTCTCGCAGGATGCCGCCCCGCGCCACCTCGAGCACCGCGAAGTCGACGCGTGGGTTCTGCAGCACCATCCGGGCGCTGCGCGGACCGGACGCGTCGGACCGGATGACCAGCCGCTCGTCGATGACCACGCCGTCGGTCGAGGTCATACCGACCTTCTTGCCGATGCCCTTGAAGATGTGGCCGATGATCCGGCTGGTGGTGGTCTTGCCGTTGGTGCCGGTGACCGCCACGATCGGGATCCGCGACGGCGCCCCGGGCGGGAACATCAGGTCCACCACGGGCTTCGCGACGTACTGGGGCTCACCGATGGTCGGGTGGGTGTGCATCCGGAACCCGGGTGCGGCGTTGACTTCGCAGATACCGCCACCGGTCTCGCGGACCGGCTGGGTGATGTCGGGACAGATGAAGTCGATGCCGGCGATGTCGAGACCGACGACCCGCGCGGCCTCCTCGGCGATGTCGATGTTGTCCGGGTGCGCCTCGAAGGTGCGGTCGATGGAGATGCCGCCGGTACTCATGTTGGCGGTCAGCGCGAGCAGCACCTGCTTACCCGACTCGGGAACATCGGTCATCGAGAAGCCCTGGCTCTGAACCAGTTCCACGGCCGCGTCGTTGACGACGATGCGGGTCAGCACCTTCTCGTGGCCGACCCCGCGGCGTGGATCGGCGTTGGTGATGTCGACCAGCTCGGTCACGGTGCTCCGGCCGTCACCGATGACGTGCGCCGGTACCCGCTCGGCGATGGCGATCATGTTCCCGCCGACCACCAGCACCCGGTAGTCCTTGCCGGTGATGAACGACTCGATCAGCACCGGGCCACGACGGGACTCGTCCGCGGCCACCTCGAAGGCGGCCCGGACCTCGTCGTCGGTGGTCAGATTGATGGCGACACCGCGACCGTGGTTGCCGTCCAACGGCTTCACGACCACCGGGTAACCGATCCGGCGCGCCACCTGGACGGCGCCGTCGGCGGTGCGCACGGTGTCCGACGACGGCACCGGCAGCCCGGCGGCGCCGAGCAGCCGGTTGGTCAACTCCTTGTCCGAGGCGATGTCGACCGCGAGCGAGCTGGTGATCGAGGTCATGGTGGCCCGGATCCGGTGCTGGTGGACACCCTGTCCCAGCTGGATCAACGACGCGGAATTCAGCCGCTGCCAGGGGATGTCGCGGGTGATCGCCTCGTCCAGGATGGCTTGCGTGGACGGCCCGAAGGCCACCCGCTGGCTCATCCGCAGGAACGCCTCGTGCTCCTCGGTGAAGTCGAACTCGTGCGCGGGGTTGGCCAGGTGGTTCACCAGCCGGACCGCCAGTCGCCCGGCCGCCGTACCCACCGTCTCGTCCATGAACCCGAAGATGACGTTGTAGACGCCGCGTTCCTTGGCCGCCCGCGTCTTGCCGCGGGTCATCACGTGCCCGGCCGTCCGCTGCAGTTCCAGCGCCACGTGCTCGGTCACGTGCCCGAGCCAGGTGCCCTCCTCGAGGCGCTCGACGAAACCACCGTCGTGGCCGCGACTGCACTGGTGATCGTGCAGTCCGGGCAGCAGGACGAGCAGCTGCTCGGTGAAGCCGGGCAGCAGGTTGGTCGGCTCGTCCTCGAACGCCTGCAGGTCCACCGTGAGGTGGATCGACTGCTCGTAGGAGTAGTAGTTCGGTCCGCGGTACACGCGCACCTCACGGATGAGGAGTTCCCGGGGCTGCTCGGACACGGCGCGACGACCTTTCCTCGACGAGAATGCGGGACCGCACCGGTGCATGGCATGAAGCCGGCCGACCATCGGAGCTGACCCTACCTGCGGGCTCCGGACCGGCTGCTACGACCTCCGACCCGGCGAACCGACCGCCTCGATCAGCGTCGACGCAGCTGTTCGGTCGTCATGTGCGCACCCTCGGCGGCGATCCGGCGGCTCTGCGGACGGGTCCCCGCCGGCACGTCGTCCAGGGTCGTGACCGGCGGCCGCAGCGGTTCCTCCTTGAGGCCAGGGGCGCTGATCAGGGTGCGGGTCCGGAGGTCGAACTTCGCGCCGCGCGGCAGCGAGTGCAGCTTCAACCCGGAGATCAACAGCGGCTGGGTGCCGGTCGCGGTGTATGCGGTGGTCACCAGCGCGGATCCGTCGATGACCGTCAGCACCCCGCGGCCCTTCACCTCGAGGATGCCGTCCGGGCGGAAGATCGCCGCGGTGTCCTCGTCGACGCCGACGCCGAGCTGGCCGGGATTGGCCGCGATCAGCGCGAGGAGCCGACCGAACCGGTTCCGCTGGGTGAAGTGCTGGTCGACGATGACGTCGTTCAACAGACCCAGACCCTCGGACACGTGTGCGATCCGGAACTTAGGGGTGGTGCCACCGGGGCCGAAGGACACCATGTGGCGGCTGCAGATGCTCGCCCCGGCCGACGTCCCCGCGACCAGCGCACCGCGCTCGTGCGCGGCGATGATGGCGGCGCCCAACGGCGTTCCGACCAGCAGGGTGGCCAGCTTGACCTGGTTGCCACCGGTCATGAACACGGCGGTGCACCGGTCGACCGCGGCCAGCAACGCCGGGTCGGCGGCCTCGGCGCGACTCTCCGGCCGGATACCGACGACCTCGGTGACGCCGAGCGTGGCGAAGAGCTGCAGGTAGGCGTGGGTGATCTCGTCACCCAACGACGACGCGGTGGAGATCACCACCAGCCGGGTGGCCGGGCCGCCGGCGAGACGCACGACCTCGCGGAGCACGGTCATCCGGCCGACCTTGTCCTCGGCGCCGCCGATCGGCATCACCACACCGCGACCCGGGATGCCCGTCACTCCCCCAGCACGTGCAGTGTTCATTCGCTAGAACCTAGTCGGCCCGGCGGGGCCGGTCGGCGCTCGCTCTGCGCGTCAGCGGCACCGAGATCGTCACACCGACGACTATCGTGGTTGTTTCGCGCTGACGACGTAGGGAAAGGACTGTTCGACCGCCATGGCCGACGACACACACGGACGTGCGGTGCACATCCTCTCCCTGGTACGGGACGCGATCCCACCGATCCACCGCGGCGGCCTGCCGATCATCGGTGCCGCGCTGGGCGGCACCCTCCTCGGGCGCAAGGCTTTCCGCGCCGTCGGCCTGAACACCGTGAGCGGCGTCTGGACCCGGTTCGGTCTGGTCGCCACCGGCGCCAGCGCCCTGTTCTTCCGCGCCCCGGTGCGGGTCACACCGGCCACCCCCGGCCTGGTGGTGGCACCGGCCGACGGGCTCGTCTCCCTCATCGAGGAGGCGGCCCCGCCCGCCGAACTCGGGCTGGGCTCCGAGCCGCGGCTGCGGGTATCCATCTTCCTCTCCGTGCTGGACGTTCACGTGCAGCGGATCCCGATGAGCGGTCTGATCAGGGCCGTTGCGTACCGACCGGGAAAGTTCCTCTCGGCGGACCTGGACAAGGCGTCGGAGGACAACGAGCGCAACTCACTGCTGATCCAGGACTCGACGCTCGGGATCGAGGTGGTGGTCACCCAGATCGCCGGGCTGATCGCCCGTCGGATCGTCTGTGACGTCGTCGAGGGGGCCAGTGCGACCGCCGGTGACACGTACGGTCTGATCCGGTTCGGGTCACGCCTGGACACCTACCTGCCGGTGGGCACCGCTCTACAGGTCAGCGTCGGCCAGCGCACCATCGGCGGCGAGACGGTGTTGGCCGACCTCATCGCCGGGGTCTGATGCCGGCGGTCCCGGGCGTCCGGTTCCTGCCCAACGCGATCACCGCGCTGGCCCTGGCCACCGGCCTGACCAGCGTCGTCTTCGCGACGCAGGGCCAGTTCATGACCGCGATGGTGATGATCGGGATCGCCGCCGTGCTGGACGCGCTGGACGGTCCCGCCGCCCGGTTGCTCAACTCCAGCAGCCGGGTCGGCGCCGAGCTCGACTCGCTGAGCGACCTGAGCAACTTCGGGATCTGTCCGGCCATCCTGCTCTACCTGTGGCAGGACCAGATCCCGCAGGGGATTTCACCCAACGAGCTGTGGTTCGTCTGGGGCGGGTCACTGGTGTACGCGGTGTGCACCGCACTGCGGCTGGCCCGGTTCAACTCACTGTTGGACGACCACGAGCCCCAGCCCTTCGAGAAGAACTTCTTCACTGGCATCCCGTCGCCGCCCGGCGCCCTGCTGGCCATCGTGCCGATCCTGATCTACGTCCAGTTCGACGGGTACACGCTCCCGCACTGGATCGTCGCGATCTGGTCGATCGGGGTGGGCCTGCTGATGGTGTCCCGGTTCCCGACCCTGGCGTTGAAGTCGGTCCGGGTGCCGCCGAGGGCGTTCGTGCCGCTGATCGTGGTGTTGGTGTTCGCGCTGGTGACGTTCGTCTTCCTGCCGCGGGTGGTCGCCCTCATCGGTCTCGTGCTCTACCTCGCGCACATCCCGTGGGCGTTCCTGCGGTATCGCTACCTGGCCGCACACCCCGAGCTGTGGGACGTTCCGCGCGCCCCCCGGGTCCGCCGCACCCGTCGCTCGCTGCGGCTCGCCGTCAGGACCCGGCGGGCCCGGAACCGACTCTCCCACGGCTCCCCGGCGCGCTGGTCCGATGGTGGCGCCGGTCCACGGCAGCGAAGCCAGGACCCCCGGCCCCGTCCGGGCACCCGGCGGGACGGAATTCCCCGGCGGTACTTCGACCAGGACTGACTGCGGTCGAACGAGGTCAGAGCTGGATGCCGAAGCGGCGGGCCGAGCGAGCCTTCTGTCGGCTGGCCCGCAGCCGACGGAGGCGCCGGACCAGCAGCGGGTCGGCCACCAGGGCGGCGGGCTTGTCGATGACCTCGTTGAGCAACTGGTAGTACCGCGTCGGCGACAGCGCGAAGATCTCGCGGATCGTCTTCTCCTTGGTCCCCGGGTACTGCCACCACTGCTTCTCGAAGTGGAGGATCTCGCGCTCGGTCTCGGTCAGTCCGACCGGTGCGTTGTCGCCGGACCGCTCGGCGGCTGCCGCACTGTCCATGTCACGTCCCCTTCGCCCACTGCCCGGGTAGCGCGACAGGCAGCCGACCCGGCCGAATCACAGTCGTGTCATTCGGGGCGTTCATCGAACCACGTCCGGGTCGGTGAGAACAGCAGGAACCACCGAAACGGCGGTGGACGCGCCGGAGATGGGTCACGCTGGTCCCGCTGATCTCACCGTTCCCACGCGACCCGCGGTCGAAGACCGGTGGTCACGGACCGGTGGTCGTCGCCCGCTCGTTCGCCGGCGGGACGGTGGCCGTCGGTGCGGTGGTCGTCGGTGCGGTGGTGGGGGTGGCGCCGGTCGTTCCGGCGGTGGTGACGCCTGCCGGATCCGTCGAGCCGGACGAGCCCGCCGACGCAGACGCGGCGGAGGTCGACGGCGCGGCCGGGGACACGGTCACCGTGCTGGTGACGGTGGTCGATGCGGGGCCGGTCGCCGGCACCTCAGGTGCGTGGCTACCGCTGAGTGGCGCCGATCCGGTCGTGGCCGTCGACAGGATGGGGGCGGGTGCGCTGTCCGGGCCCGCGGAGCTGTCCGCGGCGGGTGTCGCGGGGTCGAGTGAGGTCCGCCCGGTCGCTGGGGCGTCGGCAACTCCGACGGGGGCGCCGCCGAGAACACTGAGCCCGCCGGCGCTGCCGCCGGACAGTGGGGTACCGCGAACCGCCTCGATACCGGTCACGGCGACCAGGGCCAGCGCGCAGACGGCGACCACCCCGAGACCCGCGGCCACCCAGCGGGAACGCCAGGCCCGCAGCGGTGTCCGCACTTCCGGCGTCGGCCGCTCAGCAGGGGTGATGGCCACCGTGGGCAGCTCCCCCCACGCCTGGTGCACCGTGGCGATCGGCTCGGTGACGCTGCGCGCGACGCCGTCCTGAGGTGACCGGGCCGCCTTCACCCGGTAGGCCGCGGCGGCCAGCGAGTGGCTGTAGACGGCGGCTGCGATCATCGAGACCGAGGACGCCAGCCCGGCACCGATGAGGGTGCCGGCGACGCCGAGGCGGGAGCCCAGGACGGCGGCGGTGATCGCCGCGGCCGCCCCGGCCAGCAGCGACTTCAGGGAGAGCTGGAACGTCGGCGGCTCGAACAGATCCGCCTCGGCGGTCGGATCGGCTGCCGGGAGGGAGCCGGTCCGGTCCACCGCCGTCGAGCGGGCAGCGGACACGGAAGGGGGGCGTGACGAGCCGGGAATCATCGGTTCTCTTTGTCTTCAAGCGCCCGGATCAACCGTCACCGGCACCGGGCAGGGTTTCGTGGTCTCACGTGTCAGACGGCCGGCGGCCGCGCCCCGTTGCCCGGGGATGAGCCAGATCACCCGTCGGCGTACCTTCCTGTGCACCCACCGCACAGAGGAGACCCGTGTCCACCGAACTGTCCGACGACGAAAAGCATCTTGCCTCACTGGGCTACAAGCAGGAGCTGAACCGGTCCTGGTCCGGATTCTCGAACTTCGCCATCTCGTTCTCGATCATCTCGATCCTGGCGGGCTGTTTCACCTCCTTCGGCCTCGGCTGGAACAACGGCGGCCCGGCGGCCATCGCCTGGGGTTGGCCGATCATCGCGGGATTCATCCTGTTGATCGGCTTCTCGCTGTCCGAACTGGTGTCGGCGTACCCGACGTCCGGCGGGATCTACTGGTGGGCGGCCAAACTCGGTGGGCCCAAGGCGGGTTACTACACCGGCTGGCTCAACCTGATCGGACTGATCGCCATCGTGGCGTCCGTGGCCTACGGCTGTGCGACGTTCCTCGACCTGACGCTGGGGGTGTTCAGCGAGAGCTGGCTCGAGGGTTACAGCCTCGGCCGGGTGTTCGTCATCTTCCTGGTCATCCTGGCGGTCGCCGCGGTGGTCAACATCTTCTCCAGCCACCTGCTGGCGGTGCTGAACAACATCTCCGTGTGGTGGCACGTGGCCGGCGCGTCCGCGGTGATCCTCATCCTGTTCCTGGTGCCCGACCAGCACGCCACCTTCGGTGACGTCTTCGGCAAGGTCATCAACAACACCGGTCTGTTCGACGGCTCGACGGGCGTGGGCTTCCTGTTCTACGTGTTGCCGATGGCGGCCATCCTCACCCAGTACACGATCACCGGCTACGACGCCTCGGCCCACCTGTCCGAGGAGACCAAGTCCGCCGGAAACGCAGCCGCCCAGGGCATCTGGCGGTCGATCTTCTACTCCGCGATCGGCGGCTGGCTGCTGCTGCTGTCGTTCCTGTTCGCCGTCCAGAACTCCGATGCGGTCAGCGCCGGCGGCGGCGGCGTCTACACGATCTTCGTCCAGTCCCTCTCGCCCACCTGGGCCGGCATCGTGCTGCTGATCAGCACGGCCGGACAGTTCTTCTGCGCGGTGGCCTGCCTGACCAGCTGCTCCCGGATGTTGTTCGCGTTCAGCCGTGATGGTGCCGTCCCCGCCGCGAAGCTGTGGGCGACGCTGAGCAGGAACAAGGTCCCGGCCAACGGGGTCCTGCTGTCGGCGTTCGTCGCCGCGCTGATCACGCTGCCGGCCCTGGTTGCCGTCGACATCAACGGGGCGCCGGTGCCGGTCGCCTTCTTCGCCGTGGTGTCGATCGGCGTGGTCGGGCTCTACGTCTGCTTCGCCATCCCCATCTACCTGCGCTGGCGCCTCGGCGACGGCTTCAAGGCCGGCTCGTGGACGCTGGGCCGGCACTACAAGTGGATCAACGTGGTAGCGCTGATCGAGATCGCCGTGACCTCGGTGGTGGCCCTGTTCCCCACCTCGGCCGGCGGCATGCCGTGGGATGACGCCTTCGAGTGGAAGTTCGTCAACTACACGCCCCTGCTGGTCGGCGGAGCGTTGGTGCTGCTGTGGATCTTCTGGCACCTGTCGGTCAAGAAGTGGTTCACCGGACCCAGGACAACGGTGGAACAGCCGTCCGTGGCCGAGGAGCTGGGACTGGGCTGACCCGCCGACAGTGCCCCCTCCCGGCTCGTCCGGCCGGGAGGGGCCGCGCCGACACCGGACCTCGCAACCCGTTGCGTCCACCGCGGTGCAAGGATGAACCGCGTGACCGCCTCCAGCCCCGGACCCCGTAACCCACGCCTGCTGACCGTGGAGCAGCTGAGCAGCCAGATAGGCCAGGGCACGATCGACACCGTCATCGTCGCCTTCACCGACATGCAGGGGCGCTTGCAGGGCAAGCGCCTGCACGCCCCGTTCTTCCTGGACGAGGTCCTCGGCCACAACACCGAGGGCTGCAACTACCTGCTCGCCGTGGACGTGGAGATGAACACCGTCCCGGGCTACGCGATCAGCAGCTGGGAGAGCGGTTACGGCGACATGGTCTTCGCGCTGGACCTGGACACCATCCGGCTGGTCCCGTGGCTGCCCGCGACGGTGATGATCCAGTGCGACCTGACCACGATGGACGGCTCGCCGGTCGCAGAGTCCCCCCGCACCATCCTGGCGACCCAGGTGGCCAAGGCCGCTGAGCACGGCTGGACCGCCTACGCCGGCACCGAGCTCGAGTTCATCATCTTCGACGACACCTACGAAGCGGCCTGGAACGCGAACTACCGCGATCTCACCCCGGCCAACCAATACAACGTCGACTACTCGATCCTGGGCACGACGAGGGTGGAACCGCTGCTGCGTGACATCCGCAACTCGATGTACGCCGCCGGGATGGTCGTCGAGTCGGCGAAAGGTGAGTGCAACTTCGGTCAGCACGAGATCGCCTTCCGCTTCGGCGAAGTCACCGACGCCGCCGACGACCACGTCGTATACAAGAACGGGGCCAAGGAGATCGCTGCCCTGCACGGGCAGTCGCTGACCTTCATGAGCAAGTTCAACGAGCGGGAGGGCAACTCCTGCCACATCCACCTGTCGCTGCGCGGCACCGACGGGGCGCTGGTCTTCGAGGATCCCACGACGCACTCCCGGACGCCGCTGTACGAGCACTTCATCGCCGGCATCCTGACCACGATGGCCGAGTTCACCCTGCTCTACGCACCGAACATCAACTCCTACAAGCGTTTCGCCGACGGCTCGTTCGCCCCGACGACAGTGGCCTGGGGGCTGGACAACCGGACCTGCTCGGTGCGACTGGTCGGCCACGGCCCCGGTGCCCGGCTGGAGAACCGGCTCCCCGGCGGGGATGTCAACCCCTACCTGGCCATCGCCGGGATGCTCGCCGGTGGCATGTACGGCATCGAGCACGAGTTGGAGCTCGAGCCCGAGCAGGTCGGCAACGCCTACACCTCGGGCAAACCCACGGTACCGCGCACCCTGCAAGCGGCCCGCGACCTGTTCCACGGCTCGGCGATCGCCCGGGCCACCCTCGGCGACAACGTCGTCGACCACTACGTGCACGCGGCCGACACCGAACTGGCCGCATTCAATGCCGCCGTCACCGACTGGGAATTGCGGCGCGGATTCGAGAGGCTCTAAGTGTCCGTGGATTTCGCTGACGGCGGCGTCAGCACCCTGATCTCGCCGGTCACCGGCGCCCCGCTGCAGAACGTCAACCTGGCCTCGGCGGCCGAGGCCGACGCCGCCATCGACGCCGCGGCCGCCGCGTTCCCGGCCTGGCGAGCGGTCTCCCCCGGTGACCGGGCCCGACTGCTACGCCGGTTCGCCGCCGTGGTCGACGAGCACCGGGAGGAGCTGGCCCAGCTCGAGGTGCGCAACGCCGGGCACACCATCGGCAACGCCCGGTGGGAGGCCGGCAACGTCCGCGACGTCCTGGACTACTTCAGCGGCAGCCCGGAACGGCTGTCCGGCCGGCAGATCCCGGTGGCCGGCGGGCTGGACGTGACCTTCCACGAGCCGCTCGGTGTCGTCGGCATCATCGTGCCGTGGAATTTCCCGATGCCCATCGCCGGCTGGGGTTTCGCACCCGCCCTGGCTGCCGGTAACACCGTGGTGCTCAAGCCCGCCGAGGTCACCCCGCTGACCGCGATCCGGCTCGGCGAGCTGGCGCGGGACGCCGGCCTGCCGCCGGGGGTCTTCACCGTCATCCCCGGCAAGGGGTCGGTCGTCGGGCAGCGGTTCGTGGAACACCGTGCGGTACGCAAGATCTGCTTCACCGGATCGACCGCGGTGGGCAAGCAGATCATGGCCGGTGCCGCTGACCAGGTGAAGCGGGTGACCCTGGAGCTGGGGGGCAAGAGCGCCACCATCGTCTTCGACGACGTGGACATCGAGAGTGCAGCGGCGGCCGCCCCTGCCGCGGCGTTCGACAACGCCGGCCAGGACTGCTGCGCCCGGTCCCGGGTGCTGGTGCAGGCGTCGGTGTACGAGCGCTTCCTCGGTCACCTGGAGACGGCGGTGACCGCGATCGCCGTGCACGATCCGGCCGACCCGACCAGCGAGATGGGCCCGCTGATCTCGGCCGGCCAGCTCGCAGCGGTCCGCCACTACTCCGACGCGGCCGACATCGCGGTCACCGGCACCGCCCCCGTCGGTGACGGCTTCTGGCACCCGCCGATGGTGGCACTGCCCCGTTCCGCCCAGGACCCGGTGTGGACCGACGAGGTGTTCGGCCCGGTGCTCGCGGTGATGCCGTTCACCGACGAGGCCGACGCGATCCGGCTGGCCAATGACACCGAGTACGGGTTGTCCGGCTCGATCTACACCCGCGACATCGGCCGGGCGCTGCGGGTCGCGCGCGCCGTGGACAGCGGCAACCTGTCGGTGAACTCGCACTCCTCGGTGCGGTACTGGACGCCGTTCGGCGGCTTCAAGCAATCCGGCCTCGGCCGCGAGCTCGGGCCCGATGCGCCACACTCGTTCACCGACGTCAAGAACGTCTTCATCAGCAGCGAATAGCCGTGCCCAGCTCTACCGAACCCCAAGGAGTGCCCCACATGTCAGGACGCCTGGCCGGCCGGACCGCCGTCATCACCGGCGGTTGCTCGGGTATCGGTCTCGCCACCGCGCGGAGGTTCGCCGCGGAGGGTGCGAAGGTGGTCATCGGTGACCTCGACACCGTCCACGGCCCCGGGATCGCCGACGAACTGGGCGGTCTTTTCGTACGGGTGAACGTGACCGACAAGGCAGACGTGGACGCTCTTTTCGCGGCTGCCAGGGACACCTACGGGTCGGTGGATATTGCGTTCAACAACGCCGGTATCTCCCCGCCCGACGACGACTCGATCCTCACCACCGAGCTCGACGCGTGGAAGCGGGTCCAGGACGTCAACCTGACCAGCGTCTACCTGTGCTGCAAGGCGGCGCTGCCGTACATGCTCGAGCAGGGCCGCGGCTCGATCATCAACACCGCGTCGTTCGTCGCCGTCATGGGGGCGGCCACCTCGCAGATCTCCTACACCGCCTCCAAGGGCGGTGTACTCGCGATGAGCCGCGAGCTCGGGGTCCAATTCGCCCGGCAGGGTGTCCGGGTCAACGCGCTCTGCCCCGGGCCGGTGAACACCCCGCTGCTGCAGGAGTTGTTCGCCAAGGACCCGGAGCGGGCCGCCCGCCGGCTCGTGCACATCCCCGTGGGCCGGTTCGCCGAGCCCGACGAGATCGCCAATGCCGTCCTGTTTCTCGCCTCCGACGAGTCGTCGTTCATCACCGCCTCGAGCTTCATGGTCGACGGCGGGATCGCCGGCGCCTACGTCACTCCGCTCGACCAGTAAGGGCACCTCGTGGCGCGACCGATCATCGGCATCACCACCTACCGGCAGGGCGCGAGCTGGGGCCAGTGGGACGACGTCCCGGCGACCCTGCTGCCGGCCACTTACGCGGCGGCCGTCTCCCACGGCGGAGCCTCCCCGGTGCTGCTCCCGCCCTACGGCATCGCCGACGACTTCCACGGCATCGTCAGTCGGCTGGACGGGCTGGTCATCGCGGGTGGTTCGGACGTCAACCCGTCCCGCTACGGCTGCGACCCCGGGCCGATGACAGCCGGCTGGGTCGACGAACGGGACGTCTCGGAGCTGGCGTTGCTGGACGCCGCCGCCGACCTCGAGCTGCCGACGTTGGGCATCTGCCGGGGTATGCAACTGATGGCCGTGCACGCCGGCGGCACCCTGATCCAGCACGTGCCCGACGTCGTCGGGCACGACGACCACTCACCGGGACCCGGCCGCTACCAGGACAACCCGGTGTCGGTGGTTCCGGGGACCAGGCTGGCCGACGTCCTCGGCCTCACGGCGACTGCGCACTGCCACCACCACCAGGCGGTCCAGTCCTACCCGGGGTTCAGCGCCGCCGCGCACAGTCACGACGGGCTGGTCGAGTCGATCGACCACTCCGACCGGGCGTTCTGGCTCGGCGTCCAGTGGCACCCGGAGACCGGCACCGACCCGCGGCTGTTCCAGGCGCTGACCGCCGCGGCGCAGGTGTACCGGGCGGCCGGGGCGCGGACCTGACCCTGCCCGGACAGGCTCCAGGTCCGGTCAGGCCCAGCCCCCGAAGACCGCGGCCAGCGACGGTTCCGCGGTAATCGGCCGTAACCCGGAGACGGACTGCTCGACGGTGAACAGCTCGGCCACGGCGAGGCCGTGGCGCCGGGCCCGCCGCGCCGCCCGGGTGGCGGTCAGGA
>JBDSLP010000230.1:0-2780 GCA_039916325.1 Nakamurella sp.
CTGCCCGTGAGGTCGGACAGGCAAACCTGCGCGCAAGGGCACAGCAGGCAACGTGCCCGACGTCAACGGCCGCGACACGCCCCGGCCTGCATCAGCTGCCGGCTGCACCCGGGTGATCCCGAAGCCAGCGGCTCATCTTCCGCCGCTGCGGGCTTGCGTCAGCTCCTGGTTCGGCCTGCCGGTTCTGACGGCGACCGCAGGTCGGGGTCGCGCGGGCTCAGGACAATCTAGCCGACTGGGGGCACCGCACTTGCTGGGCGCCGGGTGCTGACCGCTCACAGCGGCGACCATCGTGACTCCCGCCTCGCGGAATCGGTACGGGCCTACAGGGACGTCGTGGTGTCGGACCGGAACCCGGTCGAACACCACGACGTGAACTACTGAGCCCCGTTCACTGCTTGGACGTCGTCCGCGCCATCCCTCGCTCGAGAGCGCTGATCAGGTACGGCCGCAGCTCCTCGGCCGGGATGATCGTGTGCACCGATCCGACTTCCCTGGCGCGGTCGATGTTGTGGATGGCCTCGAACTCCGACGCCACCTCGCCGAGCTTCTCGGCCCGGACGGCGATCTTGGCATCGGCGAGCTGAGCGCGGAGCTCGACGTTGGCGCGGTCGTCGCTTGATCCGGCCAGCGCCGTCTCGATCTCACTCACCCGGGAATCGGACGTGGTCCGGTTGTTCACGTCCCGGGTGAAGACAACCGCCGCCGCCGGCGCCCCACCGATGACCGAAGCGAACGACCCGGCGACCGCCACCACCTCCATGTTGTCGTTGAGCGCCCCGGAGAACACCACGAACGCACCACCGTGGTAGCGCGACACCAGGCAGAACACGATCGGGCCGTCGAAGTTGACGATGGCCCGGCCGATCTCGGCGCCGTACTCCAGCTGGATCTTCCGCAGTGACTCCGGTGATCCGTCGAAGCCGGACAGGTTGGCCAACACCACCAGTGGACGGTTGCCGCTGGCCGCGTTGATCCCCCGCGCGGTCTTCTTCGACGAGCTCGGGAACAGGGTGCCGGCGGTGAACTGGTCGGGTCCGTCGGCCGGCAGGTAGCCGCGCCGCGGGATCGGCCGCGACTCGATGCCGATGACCGTCGCCGGGTAGCCACCGAGGTGCGCGTCGACGACGACGGCGGTGTCGGCGTCGGCCATCGCGGCCCAGCGTTCGAGCACCGCGTGATCAGCGTCGACTACCGAGTGGATCACCGCGCGGATGTCGAACGGCTTCTTGCGGTCCTTGTTCGTCTCGTCGGCGAAGATCTCGCCGACGGTCGTGAACGGGCTGTCCGGGTGGCTGTGCGGATAGCTGCGGACGTCGCGATCCACGGGGTCCGAGGATTCCGCTCGCCGCGGGAACCGCTCGCCGGGGGCCAGATACGCGTGGTCGTAGTGCGCGAAGAGCACGTCCACCGCGCCGGCCAGGTTGGGCGCCCAGTACTGCGCCTCACCGTTGGGGCCCATCACCCGGTCGTATCCGCCGATACCGAAGTTGTCCTCCGCCGACACTCCGCCCGAGTAGTCCAGCGAGTGCTTGCCGGTCAACACCATCGCGCTGTCCGGGGTCATGATCAGCACCCCCTTGGTGTGTTGCAGCATGGTCGCCTCGGCGTTCCAGTACGGCTGCGCACCGACGTTGATGCCGGCCACCACGATGTTGATCTCGCCGCCGCCCTGGGTGAACGTGATGATCCGGCGAAGCGCCCGAGCGACGCCGTCCATGTTCTCGGTGCCCGAGTCCATCGAGATCTTCGCGCCGGACGACAGCGCGAACCATTCGACCGGGATGCCCTTGGCCTCGGCCAGGTCGATCGCGGCGACCACCAGCGCACACTCGGCTACCGCAACGGTGCCCAGCGCCTTGGTCGGGTCGCCGAACAGGGCCACCCGGGTCATCCCTTCCGGGTACCGGCTCGTGGGCGTCGACACCAGACCGACGATGACGCCCGCCTTGTTGAGTCCCTTGGCCCGGTCGACCGGACCGAAGGTGCCGCCCGCACCGGGGGCGCTGAAGTCGTACTCCGTCCACTTCCCCTGGGGGCCGGTCAACAACGGCACGATCTCGTAGGGGTAGACGAGCCCACGTGCCGCGGACCGCTGCACCTTCTGCGTGTAGTTGTCCAGCGGCACGATCGGCTCGGTGGGCGGCTGGGTGACCTTGACGGTCATCCCGGTGCCGGCGGAGTCGGTGAACCGCAGCGCGATCTCCCGCGCCCGCTGCCCCGGCTCCTGCAGGGTGGCCAGCACGGTGATCTCCTCGAGACCAGCACCGATCGAGAGCGGCGCGTAGTTCCGGGCGAACTGGGTCAGGTCCCGCAGCGGCAGTTCGATCGGTGGCCAGACGTGCAGGAAGATCCGGTTCTTGTCCAGCCGCGACCGGTTGCCGCGGCCGGCCTGCACCCGACGGATGCTGTCCAGGCAGGCGCCGAGCACCCGCTCGGCGGCCGGGAACCCGATGACCACGCCGCTCGCGTCCCGGACCGGCTGGGCGTCCCGGATCTCGGCCAACGCGACCAGCCGCTCGTCGGCCGGGTTGTCCGGTGCGACGAGGTGCATCAGGTACGTGTCTTCCGCCGAGGGCAACCGGGTCCCGACGAAGTTCTTGAGCCGCCAGAGGTCCAGCCGCTGTCCGGTGAGCGGATGCATGGACCGGATCACCCGCTCCTCGGCGGGTCCGTTGTCGCTGGGCCGGAAGGTGAACTGCTCGACCGTGCGGACGTCGGTCACCGCCGCGTCAGCGCAGACGATCACCGTCACCCGACGCCCGGCGAACAACCCCGGG
>JBDSLP010000231.1:0-8249 GCA_039916325.1 Nakamurella sp.
GACAGCGACACCGTGCCCGCGGCTGCCGCGGTGGACACGACCGTCAGCAGCGGGGCGACGACGACCGCGACCAGGAACAGCAGCGAGCGCGGACGGGAAGAGACGAGAGGACGCACCGGAGGCTCCCTGGAAGTGACGGCTGCCTCGTGGTCGGCCGTCAGAACGGACTGGTCACCAGCAGGAAACGAGGCACGGCGGGTAGTGGAATATCACTGACTGTATCCAGCGTTTCCAGGGCGTTTTCAGCGAATGTGATTCGCCTTACCGCCCGGATCAGCAGTTTCATGCTTTCGGGATGTGACCCAGCCCACCGTGAATCCGCCCGAACCCGATATGGGTCACGCAGAGCGACTAATTTTGACCGTCCGGGTCGCGGGCCGGCGGGGCACCGCGGGGCGACGGTCAGGCGTCGGCGCTGAAGCGAACGCCGGCCGCCGGGAGCTGCACATCGGGCCAGACCCGCACGCCGTTGACCAGCTCACAGTTGGCTCCGATGACCGCACGGTCTCCGATCACCGCGTCCGCCAACACCGATCCATCGCCGATGGTGGCGTCGCGACCGATGATGGCGCGCTGGATCCGGACGCCCTCGCCGATGGACGCACCGTCGAAGACCACGGCGCCGTCGAGCCTGGAGAAGGCACCCACCGACGCGCCGGCACCGATGGTGGTGCCGCCGGTCAGCGTCGCGGTCGGGTCGACGGTCGCGCCGGCCATCACCAGCGATTCAGCGGGGGCTCCGCCGAGGGCATAGGTCGGGGCGATGCCGCGGACCAGGTCGGCGCTGCCCTGGACGAACGCCGCCGGCGTGCCCAGGTCCAGCCAGTACGAGCTGTCGACGTAACCCGCGACCTTCGCGCCGGCCGCGAGCAGACCGGGGAAGGTGTCCCGCTCCACCGACACCGGCCGACCGGCCGGGATGGCCTCGAGCACCGCGCGCTTGAACACGTAGCAGCCCGCGTTGATCTGATTGGTCGGCGGGTTCTCCGTCTTCTCCAGGAAATCGGTCACCCACCCCTCGGCGTCGGTCGGTACGCATCCGAACGCCCGCGGGTCCGAGACCTGCATGAGGTGCAAGGTGACGTCGGCGTCCCGGCTCGTGTGGGTGTCCAGCAGTGCCCGCAGGTCCATCCCGGACAGCACGTCGCCGTTGAAGACGAGTTGGGTGTCGTGACGCAGCTTGTCGGCCACGTTGCGGATGCCACCGCCGGTGCCCAGTGGCTCGGTCTCCACGACGTATTCGATGTCCAGGCCGAAAGCCGCGCCGTCACCGAAGTAGTCGCTGAACACCTCGGCCTTGTACGACGTCCCCAGCACGACGTGCTCGATGCCGGCCTCGCGGATGCGGGACAGCAGGTGCTCGAGGAACGGCACACCCGCCGTCGGCAGCATCGGCTTGGGCGCCGACAGGGTCAACGGCCGCAGCCGGGTGCCCTTGCCGCCGACGAGCACGACGGCGTCCACAGCCGGCTTGACCGGGGCACTCACGCCGTGGCCCCGGCCGCCAGGGCGACGGACATGACGTACTGCCCGTACGGCGACTTCGCCAGCGCCAGGCCCAGGGCGTAGCAGGCCTGGGCGTCGATGAATCCCTTGCGCAGGGCGATCTCCTCCAGACACGAGATGCGGATGCCCTGCCGGTGCTCCAGTACCTTCACGAACTCCCCCGCCTCCAGCAGCGAGTCG
The DNA here is from genome assembly GCA_039916325.1 of Nakamurella sp. GTDB lineage: Bacteria > Actinomycetota > Actinomycetes > Mycobacteriales > Nakamurellaceae > Nakamurella. The sequence goes on from JBDSLP010000231.1 coordinate 1,687, forward strand.
TGGGTGCCGGTGTCCAACCAGGCGAAGCCGCGGCCGAGATCGACCAGGCTGGCCGTGCCGGCCTGCAGGTACAGATTGTTCAGATCGGTGATCTCGAGCTCGCCGCGCGAGGACGGCTTCAGGTCCCGCGCGTACTCGACGACCTTGTTGTCGTACAGGTAGAGCCCGGTGATGGCCAGGTTCGACTTGGGCTTCTCCGGCTTCTCCTCGATCGAGACCAGCTTGCCGTCGGAGTTCTTCTCCCCGACGCCGTACCGCTCGGGATCGCGCACCGGGTAGCCGAACAGCACACACCCGTCGATACCGTGGGCGGCGTCGATCAGCCGCTGGGCGAAGTTCTGGCCGTAAAAGATGTTGTCGCCCAGGACCAGGGCCACCGAGTCGTCACCGATGTGCTCGGCGCCGATCTGGAACGCCTGCGCGAGTCCCTCGGGCTTCGGCTGCTCGGCGTAGGTGATGGTCAGACCCCACTCGCTGCCGTCACCCAGCAGGCGCCGGAAGCCGGCGTTGTCCTCCGGGGTGGTGATGATCAGGATGTCGCGGATGCCGGCCAGCATCAGCACCGACAGCGGGTAGTAGATCATCGGCTTGTCGAAGACCGGGAGCAGCTGTTTGGAGACGGCGCGGGTGACCGGGTGGAGCCGGGTTCCTGCGCCACCGGCGAGCACGATGCCCTTCATGAGGTCCGTCCTGTTCCAGTGTTGGTCCGCGTGTGGACCGGCGGGAAGTGCGTGACACGGTTTCGGTGGGCGGCAGCGGCCCGTGGCCGTCGACGTGGGGCTCGGCCGACCCGTTCTCCGACGCCTGCGGGCCCCGTGCACAGCCGGCCGATCCGGCCTCGGACCTTACCGGACCATCGCTGCCATACCCGATCTGTGACCGGAGGGACCGTGTGGTCTGCGCCGCAGCGCCGCTGGGTCGGCGGGAGCCACCCGGCGTGGTGTCCGGTTGCGGTCCCCGGCCAGGCCTAGCGTGGTCAACCATCGGCGGGTGACCTGCACCCCGGGAACGTCCGGCCCGTCGACGGATGGATGACATGGATGCGCTCCGGCACGCCGACGAGATCCTCGCCGCCCTCTGGCACCAGCACCCCGAGTTCGCGGTCCCCGGTCACGTCGGGTCACCGATGGACGACCGGGCCACGATCAGCCTTCCACGGGCACTGATCGAGGCCTGCGAACCGGGCGCGGCGCCACCGGGACCGCTGGATGCGGAGAGCGCCCGACTGGCCCGGGGCGTGCTGCCCGCCGCCCGGATGCGCGACACCGCCTGACGCTGCGCGGACCGGCGGCGGGTCAGCCGCTCGGGGGGCCCGGAACGGCGGCGCCGTCGGCGACCTTCGCCGAGCGCCGGGCCAACAACTGCCGTCCGCCCAGTCCGAGCCGGAGCACCCCGCGTACCGGCGCCTGCCACCACGCCGGACGCCGCTCGGCCAGGTAGCGGTAGGCGCTCTCGTGATGTGCCCGGGTCATCGCCGCCGCGTTGTCGCTGGTCGAGTGACCACCGATGTGCGTCGCCACCGACGACGGCACGTAGACGTTCTGCCAGCCGGCCCGCGCCAGCCGCTCACCGAGGTCGACATCCTCGAAATACATGAAGTACCGCTCGTCGAAGCCGCCGACCGACGCGAACGCCTCCCGGCGCAGCAGCAGGCACGCGCCCGAGAGCCAGCCGGCGGTGCGTTCGGTCGGCGCCTCGTGGTCGCGCCGGTAGGCCTTCGTCCACGGGTTCGTCGGCCACCACCAGCCGAACACCGCGTGACCGATCCCGCGCACCAGGCTGGGCAGTTCGCGGGCCGACGGGTACACCGTCCCCTCCGGGGTCCGCAGTTGCGGCCCGAGCGCGCCGGCCCGTGGCCAGCGGTCCACCGCGGCCCACAGGTCGTCGACGGCGCCGGGGGCGAACACCAGGTCCGGATTGCACACGATCACCCACTCGACCCCGGGGGGCAGCGCCGCGGCCCCGGCGTTGGCCCCGCCGCCGAACCCCAGGTTGCCCCCGGTGTGGAGCACCATGACCCCGTCTGACGCCGCGGCCGCCACGACACTGCCGTCGGTGGAACCGTTGTCGGCCAGGACGATCCGCGCTCCGGTGGGACCCCAGTCGGCCGCCGACGCCACCGAGGCCAGGAACGGCGCCAACGTCTCACCGGGTGAATAAGTCACCGCGACGATCGCCACGGTTCCGTCCGCAGGACTCACGAGGTAGCCCGGTCGTAGGCGAGCTGGTGGGCCTCGGCGGCGGCCTTCCAGGTGAAGCCCGTCGCGCGCTCCCGCGCGGCGATCCCGAGCGCGGCCCGCCGGAGGGGGTCGGCCAGCAACTCCTGCAGGGCCGCCGCGATGTCACCGGCGCCGACCCCGGTGTAGGCGACCGCGTCGCCGCCGACCTCGGGCAGGGACAGCCGACGGGTGGTCAGCACCGGCGCCCCGCAGGCCATCGCCTCCAGCACCGGGAGGCCGAAACCCTCGCCCAGGCTCGGGTAGACGACCAACTCCGCACCGCCCAGGAAGCCCGTCAGGGTCTCCACCGGCAGGTGCCCCGGCCGCAGCACGCGGACACCGTCGGGCACCGCCGCGAGAGCCGGCTCGATGGCGTGGTCCCAGCCCGCACTGCCGGCCAGGACCAGTGGCGGCGCCGGGGCTCCGGCGGGCCGGTCGCGAGCCACCCGCACGTAGGCACGGATCAGCGCCGGGACGTTCTTGCGTGGTTCGAGGGTGCCGAGGAAGGCGATCCAACCGAGCCCGGGGTCCAGGCCCAGCTCGTTCGCCGCCGCCTCGACCTGGGTCGCGGTGGGAACCTGGAAGCGGTCGAGGTCGACCCCATGGTGGGCCACCACGAGCCGTCGTTGATCGGCCCCGGCGGCACGTACCAGCTCGTCGGCGGTCGCCCGGCTCGGCACCACGCAGACCGCCGCGAGCTTGAGCGAGGTCCGGGTCCAGCCGCGGAAGAAACCACCCTTCACCCCGGAGTGCAGCCGACGGTCGGTGAAGAAGGTGGCGTCGTGCAGGGTCACCACCACCGGCAGCCCGGGAGTCATCGGCATCGTGTAGTGCGGGGAATGGATGACGTCCACCGGCAACCGGCGGGCCAACCGGGGCAGCGTGGTCTGCTCCCAGGTCAGCCGGGCGGGTCGGCTGGTCAGTTCCTCGGCGACCGCGACGATCCGGCTGTGCGGAGCCAGCGCGGCGAAGACGTCGGCGTCACGATGCTGGCAGCAGACCGACAAGGCCGCCCCGTTCGCGTCCAAGGCGGCGGCGAGGTTGTCCACGTAACGGCCGACGCCGCCCCGTTCGGCGGGGATCGCGGTGGCGTCCAGCAGCACCCGCGGCTCGGTCCGCATCCCACCCCTTCGCTCGACGACATTCGTCCGGGTGCCGTGACCACGGCCCCGGCCCCGTTCGGGGACCGCCTGAGGATACGGGGGGCAGCCGCCCGCGCCCGGTCGAACACACGACCGGGCCGGTTCGGCCCAGGCCGGGTCAGCGACAATGATGGTCCGATGCCGCTGCAGATCTTCGTGCCCTTCTACGGGGATCCGCAGCTGCTACAGCGCACGGTGGCCAGCGTGCTGGCCCAGTCCGACCCCGACTGGACGCTCACCGTGATCGACGACGGCTACCCGGATCCGAGGGTGGCGACGTTCTTCGCGGGCCTGTCCGACCCGAGGGTCCGCTATCTCCGCAACGCGGTCAACCTCGGCGCCAATGGGAACTTCCGACGCTGTATCGAGCTCGCCGACCAGGATTGGCTGGTCATCCTCGGCGCCGACGACGAACTGCTGCCCGCCTACGTCGCGGTGATCGCGGCGGCGATCGCCGCGCACCCGGATGCCGCCGTCATCCAGCCGGGCGTGCAGGTGATCGACGAGCACGGAGCGCGGGCGATGTCGTTGCTGGACCGGGTGAAGCTGCGGCTGTTGCGGCCTGCCGCGACCGACCGCCGCGTGTGGGCCGGGGCCGACCTGGCGACCAGCCTGCTGCGGGGCAACTGGCTGTACTTCCCGTCACTGGCGTTCCGGCGCGAGCCGGCCCAGCGGATCGGGCTGCGGACCGGGCTGGACGTCGTCCAGGACCTCGCTCTGGTGCTGGACCTGGTGATGGACGGGGGCAGTCTGGCCCTCGACGACACGGTCTGCTTCTCCTACCGACGTCACTCCACGAGCGACTCGTCGTTCCGGGCCCTGGACGGCAGTCGTTTCGTGGAACAGCGGCGCTACTTCCGGCTGGTGTCGGTGGAGCTCGAGGCGCTCGGCTGGTCGCGGGCGGCCCGGGCCGGTCGTCGGCACCTGCTGTCCCGAGTGCATGCCCTGACCCTGCTGCCGACGGCACTGCGGGCCCGACAGTGGGACGGCGCGACCACCCTGATCCGCCACGCCGCGGGACGGTCGACGTGACCGGCAGGACCGACGACCTGCGTGCCGCCCTGGTCGCCGCCGACCTGCTGGTGGTCGGTGCGGGCCTGTTCGGGCTGACCGTCGCCGAACGGGCCGCCGCCGCCGGGCACCGGGTGGTCGTCGTGGACCGGCGCGACCACCTCGGCGGGAACGCCTGGTCCGAACCCGACCCGACGACCGGGATCGAGGTGCACACGTACGGCTCGCACCTGTTCCACACCGGCAACACCCGCGTCTGGGAGTACGTGAACCGCTTCACCGCGTTCACCGACTACCGACACACCGTCTGGACCACCCATCGTGGCCGCAGCTACCCGCTGCCGGTCAACCTGGGCACCCTGTGCGCCTTCTTCGGGCGCTCGTTCACCCCCGCGCAGGCGCGGGCGTTGATTGCCGAGCAGGCCGCCGAGGTCGACCGGGAGGACGTCCACGACCTGGAGACGAAGGCGATCTCGCTGATCGGACGCCCGCTGTACGAGGCGTTCGTCCGCGGCTACACCGCCAAGCAGTGGCAGACCGATCCGCGCGACCTGCCCGCCGGGACCATCAGCCGGCTCCCGGTCCGCTACACCTTCGACGGACGCTACTTCGACGACCCCTTTCAGGGGCTGCCGGTCGAGGGGTACGCAGCCTGGCTGACCCGGATGGCCGCCCATCCGCTGATCGACGTCCGACTCGGGGTGGACTACCTGGATCTGCGGCGTGAAGTCACCGGGCCGCTCCCGGCGGAGCTGGCCACGGTCTACACCGGAGCGCTGGACGCCTTCTTCGACCACCGGGCAGGCACCCTGCGCTGGCGGACGCTGGACTTCGAGCGTGAGGTGCTGCCCACCGGCGACTTTCAGGGCACCGCGGTGATGAACTACGCCGACCTCGAGGTCCCGTACACCCGGATCCACGAGTTCCGGCACCTGCACCCGGAACGGGCGTACCCGACCGACCGGACCGTGGTGATGCGCGAGTTCTCCCGGTCCGCCGCCCGGGTCGACGAGCCGTACTACCCCGTCGACGGCATCGCCGACCGCACGGTCCTGCGGGCCTACCGGGAGCTGGCTGCCGCCACTGCGCGGGTGTGGTTCGGCGGTCGACTCGGCAGCTACCGCTACCTGGACATGCACATGGCCGTCGCATCGGCGCTGACCCTGTTCGACAACGAGCTCGGACCCGCCCTCGCCCGACGGGACGGCCACGATGCCTGACGGGACTGCCCGCAGGCCTGACGGGACTGCCCGCAGCCCTGACCCGGGGCGGCAACGGACGGGCGGGGCCAGGCAGCTGCTGGTCACCGGCGGCGCCGGTTTCATCGGATCCACGCTGGTGGACCTGCTGCTCGCGGCCGGCCACCGGGTCACCGTGGTGGACGACCTCAGCCGGGGACGAATCGGGAACCTGACGGCCGGGCACCCCGGTCTGACCGTCCGCGTGGTGGACATCCGGGAGCCCTCACTACCCCGGGTGTTCGCCGACGCCCGGCCGGACGTGGTCTTCCACCTGGCCGCCCGGATCGACGTCCGGGCCAGTGTGGCCGACCCGCGGGCCGACGCCGACGTCAACGTGCTGGGCACGCTGGCGGTGGCCGAGGCGGCGCGCCACAGCGGTGCCCGCAAGATCGTCTTCGCGTCCTCCGGCGGATCCATCTACGGCGAGCCGGACGTCCTGCCGGTCACCGAGGAGACACCGATCGACCCGCTGTCGCCGTACGCGGTGGCCAAGGTCAGCGGCGAGCTCTACCTCAACGCGCTGTCCCGACTGCACGGCCTGCAGTGCACACACCTGGCCATGGCCAATGTCTACGGCCCACGCCAGGACCCCGGCGGGGAGGCGGGCGTGGTGGCGATCTTTGTGGATGCGCTTCTGCACGGACGACCGACCCGGGTGTTCGGCGACGGTGGGAACACCCGGGACTACGTCTACGTCGGCGACGCGGCCGCTGCGTTCGTGGCCGCGGCCGGTCCGGTCGGGGACCGGCGGCGCTTCCATGTGGGGACCGGGGTACAGACGAGCGACCGCGAACTGCACCGGCTGATCGCCACCGCACTGGGCGCGCCGGACGCCCCGGCATCCGCTCCGGCGCGCCTCGGCGACCTGCGGGCCTCGGCGCTGGACCCCTCCCGGGCCGGCCGCGAACTCGGTTGGCGGCCCCGAGTGGAGCTGGCGGCCGGGCTGGCGG
>JBDSLP010000232.1:0-8253 GCA_039916325.1 Nakamurella sp.
AGGAACGGCAGCGTGACGACCGGCAGCCCCTGGGCCGCGACCGTCACTGCGCACTCCCGCTCGGCGACCACCTTGGTGGCGTGCATGGTGGCCTCGGTGATGAGCCCCTGGACCAGCTCCGGGGTGGCGTCGAGGCCGGCGTCGACGAGACCGGCACTGAGCCGGGCCGCGTCCAGCCGACCCTCGGCCGTCGGAAGCAGCGACGCGTCGGCCAGGTGCGCGCCGGTCGCGGCGTTCACGATCAGCGTCCCCACGGTGAGACCGACCTCCCGCAGACCCGCCATCGCCTCGATCGTCTCCGTGACCGGCATGTCCTGCAGCAGCGTCACCAGGTGGACGATCGTGTCGGGGGAGTGCAAAAGCTCGACCACCCCGTCGGCCTGGTTGCGGATCGGACCCTTGCGGGCCAGGTCGGCCATCGCCACCGTCACGTTGAGGAACGACACCACCCGACCCGTCGGCGGGGCGTCCATCACCACCGCGTCGTAGACGTAGGAGCCGTCCCGGTTCGTCCGGGTCACGCACTCCTTGGTCTTGCCGGTGAGCAGCACGTCGCGCAGACCCGGCGCCAGGGTGGTCGCGAACTCGACCGCACCCAGCTTCTTCAGTGACCGGCCGGCGAACCCGAGGTTGTAGAACAGCGCGAAGTACTCCATCAACGCCGCCTCCACGTCGATGGCCAGCGCCTTCACCTCGCCGCCCTCGGCGGCGACGGCGACCTTGCGCTCGGCGTACGGCAGCGGGGGAAGGTCGAACAGCCGGGCGATCGCCTGCCGTTCCTCGACCTCGACGAGCAGCACCCGTTTACCGCCGGCCGCCAGCGCGATGGCCAGCGCAGCGGCGACGGTCGTCTTCCCGGTACCGCCCTTCCCGGAGACGATGTGCAGTCGGGCTCGACGGGCCGCTTCGGGCCAGTGGTCAGCGGCAGCGGCCATCCGGTCAGCGTAATGGGCGGCGGCGCGGGGCGGCCGTCAGTCGACGGCCGCCATCGCCAGCAGGGTCAGGGCCGGCAACCCGACCGCAGCGGCGACCAGCCACCAGGGCCCGAGGACGGTGGCCAGGACGACGACCGGGAACGCCCCCAGCCACGGCAACAGGCGGCGGGCCGCCCGGCGCGCATCCGATCCGCGCCGGTCCTTGAGGGTGTCGAAGCGCAGCGCCAGCAACAGCAGCACGCAGACGCATCCCGCCACCAGACCGCCCCATCGCCACCACTCCATGGACGGAGATTCTGCCGCTGCCGCGGTTCCGGTGCGGGTCGACGCGGCTTAGGGTCGTCGTATGACACAGCCCAACCCCGCCCGTCGTACCTGGGAATACGCCACCATCCCGCTGATCAGTCACGTCACCAAGCAGATCCTGGACACCTGGGGAGAGGACGGCTGGGAGCTCGTCACCGTCATCCCCGGCCCGAACTCGGAGCAGCTGGTGGCCTACCTGAAGCGCGAGAAGGGATGACAACCCACTCGGAGCGCCTCGCCGAGCTCGGCATCCTGCTGCCCGAGCTGCCCGCCGCGGCCGGCTCCTACCTGCCGTGGTCGCGGACCGGGAACCTGGTCTTCACCGCCGGCCAGCTGCCGTTCGTGGACGGCGTGCTGCCGGCCACCGGCAAGGTCGGTGCGTCGGTCGAGCCGGCCGACGCCCGCGCGCTGGCCCGGCAGTGCGCGCTGAACGTGCTCGCCGCGGTGAATGCCGCCGTCGGCATCGACAACGTCGTGCGGGTGGTCAAGGTCGTCGGATTCGTGGCGTCCGCGCCCGGCTTCAACGGTCAGCCCGGGGTGATCAACGGGGCCTCGGACCTGTTCGCCGAGGTGCTCGGGGAGGCCGGTCGGCACGCGCGTTCGGCGGTCGGGGTGTCGGAGTTGCCGCTGGACTCGCCGGTGGAGGTCGAGGCGATCGTCGAGGTGCGCTGACCCGCGGTTCAGCGCTCTTCCGGGGCTCTTCCAGGCTTTACGGCGCTGTCAGGGCGCTTTCAGGGCGCGACGCCGACCTGCCGGCGCAGCGTGGCGACGTCGTGTCGCCAGCGGTCGGCCACGTCGGTGCCCGGATATCCGTGCCCCGGGATGACCAGCGCGGCCCGGTCGACGTAGAGCCGCAGCCGGTGCAGACCGTCCAGGTACTCCACTGGGCCGGTCTCCTCCGGCAGCGGCGGCTCGACGTCGCTGAGCATGTCGCCGGCGACCAGGATCCGCGGCCCGGGCAGCCAGAGTGCGGTGTGCCCGGGGGTGTGCGCGTCGTGGCGGACCAGTTCCACCGGCTCCGGCCAGTCCAGCGTCACCGCCCGGGTCGGGGTGAGCCAGCCGACCAGCGCGCCGAGGTCGGCCGGCCAGTCGGGGCCGAGGTCTGCGACCAGTCGAGTGCGGTGCCGAGCCGCCCGCTCCGCGGTCACCACCGACGCCCAGCGCGGGACCTCGCCGAACCGTGGATGCCAGAGCACGTGGTCGTGGTGGGCATGGGTGGCGAAGCCGCCGACCACGCGCAGCTTCCGGCCCTCGAGCCAGTCGGCCAGCCCGGCGAGCTCCGCGGGGGTCCAGGCGGGGTCCACCAACAGGGCCGCGTCGTCGCGGACCAGCACGACCGTGTTGGTCAGTTCCCGCGCCGAGGTCGCGACGAACACCCCGTCCGCCACCTCCCGGACGTCCCGTGCCGCTGCCGCCCGCTCCGATCCCATCAGGTCAGTCTCGCCCGCCCGGTGCGGGAACGGGGCGTGGGGTGGGGCGGGTTACGGTGTGACCGTGACCGGCGCCGAGGTGATCCCAGCCGCTTCCGGGGTGCGACGACACACCACGCTGGCCGCGTCCCGGCTCGCATCGAATCCTGGCCCCATGACCCTGGACGGCACCCACTCCTACGTCCTGGCCGGCCCCGGGGCGTCGTCGGTGGTGGTCGTCGACCCCGGCCCGCTGGACGAGGAGCATCTCGCCGAGCTCGCCGCCCGGCCGGTGTCGGTGGTGCTGATCACCCACCACCACCTCGACCACACGGCCGCGAGTGCTGCGTTCCACGCGCTGACCGGCGCTCCGGTCCGCGCCCTGGACCCGGCGTTCTGCGTCGGGGGTGAACCGCTGCGGGACGGCGAGCTCATCGAGGTCGCCGGAGTCCGGATCCGGGTCGTGGCCACTCCCGGGCACACCGCGGACTCGGTCTGCTTCGTCCTGCCCGACGACACCGGGCTCGACGGCTCGTCGACCGGCGCCGGCTCGGTGCTGACCGGGGACACCGTGCTCGGTCGCGGCACGACGGTGATCGCCCACCCGGACGGCGCGCTCGGCGCGTACCTGTCGTCGCTGGATCTACTGGCAGCGCTGGGCGCGGCCACCGTGCTGCCTGCGCACGGGCCGGTGCTGCCCGATCTCGCTTCAGTCGTCGCCGGGTACGTCGCCCACCGCCGGGTCCGGTTGGCCCAGGTCGAGGCCGCGTTGGAACGGCTCGGTGGCGATGCGGAGGTCGTCGGGGTGACCGATCTCGTCTACGCCGACGTGGACCCCGGTGTCCGGGCGGCGGCCCAGCGGTCGGTGGCCGCCCAGCTGGCCTACCTACAGTCGCGGTGATCGACCCGGTACTGCCGTCCCTGTCCTGCCCACACTGCGGTGGTGCGCTGACCCGGCTCGGCGCCGCGGTCGGATGCCCTTCGGGGCACCGCTTCGACGTGGCGCGGCAGGGTCACGTCTCGCTGCTCGGACCTCGATCGCGCACCGACACCGGGGACACCGCCGAGATGGTCCAGGCCCGGGACGAGTTCCTCGGTGCCGGCCACTACCGGCCCATCGCCGACGCGGTCTCGGTCGCCTGCGGGCCGGACGTCGCGACGTTCCTCGAGGTGGGGGCCGGTACGGGCTGGTACCTGGCGGCGGTGCTCGAGGCGCATCCCGGGGCGGTCGGGATCGCCCTGGACTCCTCGGCCCGCGCGTCCCGTCGGGCGGCGGCCGCGCACCCGATGATCGGGGCGGTGGTGGCCGACGCCTGGTCGCGGCTGCCGGTGGCCGACGCCGCGATCGACGTCGTTCTCAGCGTGTTCGCCCCCCGCGACCCCGCCGAGCTGCGCCGGGTGGTGCGCGCCGACGGTCGGTTGGTCGTCGTCACCCCGACCGCCGATCATCTGGCCGAGCTGATCGGACCGCTGGGCATGCTGACCGTCGACCGCGACAAGGACGCCCGGCTGGCGGCTTCGCTGGCCGGCCGGTTCGTCGCCGACGGTGCCGAAGTGGTGCGCCATCAGCTCCGGCTGGAGCGCCCCGACCTGCGGCGACTGGTGCTGATGGGGCCGGCTGCGCGGCACGTCGACCGGGCGGTGCTGGACCGCACCCTGGCGGCCGGTCCGGACCGGACCACCGCCACCCTCGCCGTCACCGTCAGCCGGTGGGAGCCTGTCTGAGCTCACCCGCCGGACCGAGGTCGGTAGTTGAGCCGATCACTGCGGTCCGGTCGATACTCGGGGACAGCCATGCGTCGCGACTTGGTGGACGCCTGATGCCTGAGCTGACCGGAGGACCTCGTGAGCGCACATCTGTCGGAATACGAACCCGCGATGGGACGGGCGTTCGCGCGTGCACGGGACTGGCTCGACACCGTCGGCGACCGGCCCATCCCGGCCCGGCGCACCGCCGCCGAGCTCGCCGCCACGCTGGCCGGGCCGCTGCCTGCGACCGGTGCCGCCGCGCCGGAGGTGGTGGACGCCCTCGCCGACCTGGCCGACCCCGGGCTGATGGCGATCGGCTCCGGACGGTTCTACGGCTGGGTGATGGGCGGCACCCTGCCCGCCGCGCTCGCCGCCGACTGGCTGGTCAGCACCTGGGATCAGAATGCCGGGATGCGCGCCGCGACACCCGCCGTGGCGACCCTCGAGGAGGCGGCCGGTCGCTGGATCGTCGCGTTGCTGGGACTGCCGGCCGGCAGTGACGTCGGCTTCGTCACCGGCGCCACGATGGCCAACGTCGGTGGCCTGGCGGCGGGCCGGTGGGCAGTGTTGGATCGTGTCGGGTGGGATGTCAACGAAAAGGGCCTCACCGGGGCGCCCGCGGTGCGGGTGCTCGTCGGTGCCGAGCGGCACGACACCGTTGACGTGGCGGCGCGCTATCTGGGCCTGGGCCGGCCGACCGTGGTCGCCGCCGACGATCAGGGCCGCATTCGACCCGAGGCGCTGGCCGCAGCGCTGGCCGAGATCCCGGGCGGGACCCCCCTGATCGTCGTGCTACAGGCAGGCAACCTGCACTCGGGGGCGTTCGATCCGTTCGCCGACGTGGTCGCGTCGGCCCACCGGGCGGGCGCCTGGGTGCACGTCGACGGCGCCTTCGGGCTCTGGGCCGGCGCCGATCCCGCGCACGCGCATCTCACGGCCGCGGTGGCCGGGGCCGACTCTTGGGCGACCGACGCGCACAAGACACTCAACGTCCCGTACGACTGCGGCATCGTCGTCGTGGCCGACCGCCGCAGTCTGCGCGCGGCCTTCGGCGTGCAGGCTGCCTACCTGCTCAACGACTCGTCCGGCCCGGGTGATCCGCTCGCATTCGTGCCCGAGCTGTCCCGCCGGGCTCGGGGCGTCCCGGTGTGGGCGGCCTTGCGCTCGCTCGGGTCGGACGGAGTCGCAGACCTGGTGGCGCGGCTGTGCGCCCACGCGTCGTAGCTGGCGGAGGCCCTGGGTCAGCTCGACGGGGTCGAGGTGCTCAACGACGTCTGCTTCACCCAGGTGTGTGTGACAGCCGTGGACGACGCGGCGACCGTGTCGTTGGCGGCGCGGCTGACCGCGGGCGGTGTCGTCCAAGTGTCCGGATCCCGTTGGCGGGGTCGGGCCGTCGTCCGGTTCTCTCTGAGTAACTGGTCGACCGACGCCGACGATCTGCTACGCACGGTCGACGAGGTTCGGCGCTACCTCCGGGCGGACTGACCGCACACACGACACCGCCCCCGGCGATGACCGGGGGCGGCTGTGCTGGACATACGGGGTCAGCGGGAGCGGCGGGCCAGCCGCTCGGCGTCGAGGATGATCACACTCTTGCCCTCGAGGCGCAGCCAGCCGCGCTGGCCGAAATCGGCGAGCGCCTTGTTGACCGTTTCGCGCGAGGCCCCGACCAGCTGGGCGAGCTCCTCCTGGGTGAGGTCGTGGGTGACCCTGGTGGTGTTGCCTTCCTGCGACCCGAACTGGCGAGCCAACTGGAGCAACGCCTTGGCCACCCGGCCGGGGACGTCGGTGAAGATGAGGTCGGCCAGCGAGTTGTTCGTCCGCCGGAGCCGACGGGCGAGCACCCGGAGTAGCTGCTCGGCGATCTCGGGCCGCAGCCGGATCCACTGCAACATCGAGTGGCGCTCCATCGTCGCCAGCGTCACGTCGGTGACCGCGGTCGCCGACGAGGTCCGCGGACCCGGATCGAACACACTCAGCTCGCCGAACATGTCGGACGGGCCCATCACCGCCAGCAGGTTCTCGCGTCCGTCGGCGGAACGCCGACCGAGCTTGACCTTCCCGGACAGGATCACGTACAGGCGGTCCCCGAGCTCGCCCTCCGAGAAGATCGCGCTACCACGGGGATATTCGACCGTCTCGAGCTGCGAACCCAGCGCCATCGCGGCGTCCGGGTCCACCCCCTGAAAAATCCCGGCCTTCGCCAGCGTGTCTTCCACCAGTTCTCCTGCTCTGATCTATGACCTGAATCACCTCAGCAGAAGGCAGTCTAGGGGGCAACGTTCACTCCGGCCTCATCAGGACCCGCCGCGCGGGCCCGGGAACGGCCGCCGGCTCAGCGGCGTGGGCGGTCGACACCCTTCGTGCTGCGCGGCCGACGCGGTCGCCGCCGGAGCCGGAACAGGTCCAGCGCTCGCCCCAGGCCCTCGCGGATGAAGGTGTTGACCTCCTCCGGACGGGCCTGGTCGAGGAACTCCTCGACCTCGTTCTCGGTCACCGACACGTTCTGCAGCCGGGCCTCGACGCGCTCCATCAGCACGGCGAAGACAAGCAGCAGCAGCGGGAAGAGGAGCACCAGGAAGACCGACATAGTGGTTCCATCTTGACCCGTTTCGGTCGGGACCGCACCGTCGCCCCCCCGCAAACCTGACGGCCGTCCCGTCCCGGCTCGCCGTCGGTGCCGTGTGCGACAGTGGATCGGTGTCCGCTCCTGCGTCTTCTCCCGTGACCGCCACGGCCCGGCTTCGGGCACCCAAGCCGCCGGCGACGCCGCTGGCGCGCACCCGGCGGGCCCGCCGGCTCAACGCCGAACTGGCCGTCGGCTACCCAGGGGCGCAGTGCGAGCTGGACTTCGAGACCCCGCTGGAGCTCGCAGTGGCGACGATCCTGTCCGCACAGTGCACCGACGTCCGGGTCAACCAGATCACCCCGTCGGTCTTCGCCCGTTACCCGACGGCCGCGGCCTACGCCGGCGCCGACCGCGCCGAGCTCGAGACGCTGATCATGCCCACCGGGTTCTTCCGGAACAAGACGGCGTCGCTGATCGGGCTGGGGCAGGCGCTGCTGGAGCGGTTCGACGGCGAGCTGCCCGCCACGCTGGCCGAGCTGGTGACGCTGCCCGGATTCGGTCGTAAGACCGCCAACGTCGTCCTCGGCAATGCCTTCGGCGTCCCCGGCATCACGGTCGACACCCACTTCGGACGTCTCGTCCGGCGCTGGGGACTGACCGGGGAGGACGACCCGGTCAAGGTCGAGCACGCCATCGGTGCGCTGATCCCGCGCGCGGAGTGGACGATGTTCTCCCACCGGGTGATCTTCCACGGCCGCCGGGTGTGCGCCGCGAAGAAGCCGGCCTGCGGTGCGTGCCTCCTGGCACCGCTGTGCCCGTCCTATGGGCTCGGCCCCACCGATCCCGAACTCGCCGCGAAGCTCGTCGTCGGGCCGGAGCGGGATCACCTGCTCACGCTGGCCGGCCGGCCGCGATGACCGCTCGCTGATGACGTCATGCCAATGACACCGGACCGGCCGATGGACGTTCCCTTCGACGAGATGGACGAGCAGCTCGACGGGGCGGCCGTGGCGCTGGTCGGCGACGCCGACGTACCGGCCTGGCTGCGCCCGATGATCCGGCGGAGCCTTGGTGGGCCGCTGCCCGGGATGCTCGACCGGGCGGCCCGCCGTCGGGAGGGTGGCAGCCGGCAGTCCGCGGTGCTGATGTTGCTGTCCGACGGGGTGTCCGGCGGGGTGGCCGGGGGCGGTGCCCACTCCGGCCCCGACCTCCTCCTCACACAGCGGGCCAGCACCATGCGCACCCACGCCGGCCAGCCCGCCTTCCCCGGCGGAGCGTTGGACCG
>JBDSLP010000233.1:0-28399 GCA_039916325.1 Nakamurella sp.
GACGTGCCGGTCAACCCGGCGGCGGCCCCGGCGGCCTACGCCCGGCTGATGTCGGCCGTGGCCGCACTGCCCGACAGTGACCACCGATTTGCCCCTGCGGCGCCCCTCGACAGTGCGGCAGCTCTGGGCGCGATGGGCGAAGCAGGGGTGACCCACCCCCGCCGGGAGCGGTGGCGCCGGGACCTGGTCGCGGTCGCCGCGGTCGCCGTGTTGATCGGAGTTGGCTTGTTGGCGCCGACGTTGTGGACCCGCAACAACCGACCCGCCGTGTCTGCGGACGCCGCTCAGCTCCTCACCCGGGCGGCATCAGCCATCACCTCCAGCGACGAACCGGTCGGACCAGGGCAGTTCCAGTACATCGACACACACGCCTGGTGGGCCGTCTTCGACCGCTCCGACGTGTACCTGGTGGAGAACCGGATCTCGGTGTGGGTGCCGGCGGACCCGTCCGACCCGTCCCAGCTGTGGATGCTGGACCGCGCACCGACCGGCAACACCCAGTGGGTCAGCGGCGACCAGGACGCCTTCAACGCCGCTGGCGGTGTCCGTCCCGGGATTTACCCGACTCTGCACGTCACGGCCGCCTGCGGTGATTTCTACGCCGAGAACGGCTGTGGTCGGGCCGGTTCGTGGCAGGACCCGACCCCGGCGTTCCTGACCGAGTTGCCCCGAGATCCGGTGCAGTTGTACGACCGGTTGCAGGCCGACGCGCCCGACAACGGCCGAGGCGACGCCGAACTGTTCGTCTACTCGGCGGACCTGTTACGCAGCGGGCTGGTACCTGCGGATCTGCGCGCCGCCCTCTACGAGACGTTGGCGACCCTGCCGGGCCTGGAAATCACCGACGCCGCAGCGAATCTCGACGGTCGGGTCGGGACGGCCCTGGGCATCGACGATGGTCATGAACGGCAGGACATCATCATCGATCCCGCCACCGGCGCGTTCATCGGTGAACGGCAGGTCCTGACCGACGACCAGGACGGTGTGCCGGCGGGCAGCACCATCAGCTTCACCTCGGTCACCCGCAACGTCGTCGACGCCCTCGGCGCCCGCCCCCGCCGTTGAGACACCCGCAGGGAGCTTCGATGGACGCCGCGCCCACCGGACTGGATTCAGACCCCGGTGCGCTGGTGACCGCCGACCGAACGATCGGCGGTCCGCCATCCGCGGGCCTGGATGGTGTCGAGCGTCAGAAGTCGATCTCGCCGCGGATGAAGCGCTCGACGTTGTCGCGGGCGTCGTCGTCGCCGTACTGCACCGGCGGCGACTTCATGAAGTAGGCGCTGGCGCTTTCGATCGGCCCGCCGATACCCCGGTCGAGGGCGATCTTGGCGGCCCGGACGGCGTCGATGATGACGCCGGCCGAGTTGGGGGAGTCCCACACCTCGAGCTTGTACTCCAGCGACAGCGGGGCGTCGCCGAACGCGCGGCCCTCGAGGCGCACGTAGGCCCACTTGCGGTCGGACAGCCACGGCACGTGGTCCGACGGCCCGATGTGGACGTTGTCCTTGCCCATGTCGCGCGGCACCTGGCTGGTGACCGACTGCGTCTTGGAGATCTTCTTGGATTCCAGCCGATCGCGCTCGAGCATGTTCTTGAAGTCCATGTTGCCGCCGACGTTGAGCTGCATCGTGCGGTCCAGGGTGACGCCGCGGTCCTCGAAGAGCTTGGCCAGCACCCGATGGGTGATGGTCGCGCCGACCTGGCTCTTGATGTCGTCGCCGACGATGGGAACCCCGGCGGCCCGGAACTTCTCGGCCCACTCGGGGGTACCGGCGATGAAGACCGGAAGCGCGTTCACGAACGCGACCCCGGCGTCGATCGCGGCCTGGGCGTACAGCCGAACCGCGTCCTCGGACCCGACCGGCAGGTAGCAGACGAGCACGTCGACGCGGGCCTCGCGCAACGCCGCGACCATGTCGACCGGTTCGGCCTCGGACTCCTCGATCGTCTCCCGGTAGTACTTGCCCAGGCCGTCGAGGGTGACCCCGCGCTGCACGATGACCCCGGTGGGCGGCACGTCGGCGAAACGCAGGGTGTTGTTCTGCGACGCCGAGATCGCATCAGCCAGATCGGTGCCGACCTTCTTGGCGTCGACGTCGAAGGCGGCCACGAACTGCAGATCGGAGACGTGGTATTTGCCGAACTGGACGTGCATGAGCCCAGGAACCCGGCTGTCCGGGGCGGCGTGGCGGTAGTACTCGATGCCCTGCACGAGCGAGGAGGCGCAGTTGCCGACCCCGACGATGGCAACGCGGATCGGGTTGGCCGGCTGCGCGCCGAGCGCTTCGGCGGAGGCGGGGGTAGCTGTCGTCATGGGTGGACTCCCTGGGTGATCTGGTCGAGGGGACTGGTCCTGATGTTACAAGCGTGCACGTATGTCACCTGACATAGCTGCATCGATGTCGATCACAGCGCGTCCATCACACCGCGTCCATCACACCGCTGCGGCCTCGAGCAGGCTGCGCAGTCGCATGGGCATCGCCTCGACGAGCGAGATGGCCGTATTGGTGCGCACCACTCCGCCGACGGCCAGCATCGCATTGGTCACCCGCAGCAGATCGGGAGTGTCCCGGGCCACGACTTTGGCGAGGAAGTCGTACTCGCCGGTCATGGCGTGGATCTCGACGACCTCGGGGATCGACTGCAGACCGACCACGGCGCTGCCGCCTGACGACTGGCTGATCGCGATGGAGATGAAGGCGACCAGCTGGTAGCCCATCGCCGCCGGGTCGACGCGCCGGCTGAAGTTGCGCAGCGCACCGCTGTCGGTCATCCGCCGCAACCGGGCGTGGACGGTGTTCCGGGCGATCCCCAACGAGCGGGCCAGAGCGAGCGTGGTCGTCTCCGGATCATCGTCCAGCGCCAGCAGAATTCGGGCGTCCAGCGAATCGATGGGTTCCATATTGAGCAGTCTGTCATCTCAAGACGCGAATAGACGACAACGTGTTCAGTTCGAGACCACGGTATTGCGCATTTTGCCCCCATGTGTGGAGACTGGCACGATGACTTCCGTTTCCATTCCTCACTCCGCGGTGGCCGATCCGGCCCCCCACGCCGGGATGGCGGGCCCTGCGCTGCGGGCGACGGTGGCCGAGCTGCCGGCCTACGTCGCCGGCCGCCGCTCCGTCTCCGACCTGACCGCGGCGTTGGCCTCCAACGAGAGCCACTACCCGCCGCTGCCGTCGGTACTGGCCGAGGTACAGCGCCAGGCCCTTCGGATGAACCGCTACCCGGACATGGCCTCGCTCGAACTGCGCACCCGGATCGCCGCCCACCTCGACGTCGCGGTCGACGAGATCGCGGTCGGAGCGGGCAGTGTCGGTGTGCTGCAGCAGATCATCACCGCGCTCTGTGACTCCGGTGACGAGGTCGTGCACGCCTGGCGCTCGTTCGAGGCCTACCCGATCCTGATCAACCTGGCCGGTGCGCGCTCGGTCGCGGTTCCGCTGCTGCCCGACGAAGCCCACGACCTCGACGCGATGGCCGCTGCGGTCACCGACCGGACCCGGATCGTCATCCTCTGCTCGCCCAACAATCCGACCGGGGTGTCCATCGGTGCCTGCGCACTGAACCGCTTCCTCGCCACCGTCCCGACGCGTGTGCTGGTCGTCGTGGACGAGGCCTACGTCGAGTACGCCACCCGGCCCGACGCCATCGACGCGATGGCTGTCTTCCGTCGTCACCGCAACGTCGTCGTGCTCCGGACGTTCAGCAAGGCCTACGGTCTCGCCGGTCTGCGGGTCGGTTACGCTGTCGCCCACCCCGAGCTGGCCGAAGGGCTGCGCCGCACCGCACTACCGTTCGGGGTCAGCGGGCTGGCCCAGCAGGCCGCCATCGCCTCCCTGGACGCCACCGCCGAGATGCGCACCCGGGTCGGCGTCGTCGTCGCGGAGCGGACCCGGGTGGTCGCGGCGCTGCGCGCGGCCGGGTGGGAGATTCCCGACAGTGAGGCCAACTTCGTCTGGCTCCGGGTCGACGACGAGGCCCGCGTGCGGCTCATCGATCTCCTCGCCGACGCCGACATCCTGGTCCGAGGCTACGCCGGCGACGGCGTCCGGATCTCCCTCGCCGATGCCGCGGCCAACGACCGGGTGCTCGCCGTCCTCGGCGACTCCGACCTCGTCCGGGTTGCCCGATGAGCGCGCCGACCACCCCGATGGCCACCGCCGGGTCGACGCTTCCCGACGCCCCCCGGCACACCCTCGTCGAGGATGTGCTCGGCATGCTCACCGGCACGCTGCTCGCGTCCTTCGGACTGTTCCTGCTCAAAGCGACCGCCGCAGTGACCGGCGGCACCGCCGGGGTGGCGCTGCTGCTGAGCTACCTGGCGCCGCTGCCGTTCGGCGTCGTGTTCTTCCTGGTGAACGTGCCGTTCTTCGCCCTGGCGCTGTGGAAGAAGGGCATCGCCTTCACCGTGCGGACCGCCATCGCCGTCGGTCTGGTCGGCGTCTTCTCCGCGCTGCACCCGCTGGCGGTGAGCCTCGACGGGCTCAACCCGGTGTACGCGGTGCTGCTGGGCAACCTGATGATCGGGGTCGGGCTGCTGATCCTGTTCCGGCACCGGGCGAGCCTGGGCGGCTTCAGCATCCTGGCGCTGATCCTGCAGGAGCGGCTGGGGTGGCGGGCCGGCTACGTCCAGATGACGCTGGACGTCACCGTCGTCACCGCGGCGCTGTCGGTCGTCACCCCGCTGTCGGTGTTGCTGTCGGCCGCCGGGGCCATCCTGCTCAACCTGGTACTGGCGCTGAACCACCGGCCCGGCCGGTACCTGGGCCTCTGAGATATCACAGCTCGCCGCGCTTCTCGCGCCGCGCCTCCCGCCGGACCGTGCGCCACTCCGAAACCAGCTTGATCGGCTGCCGGAACACCGCCCCCGGCAGGGTGGTCAGGAACTCCCGCGGATGCCGTCGCAGTCGGTGCACCAACCGACGAGGTTTGGAGACGAACCGCTGGCGGAGGTCGGCCGCGTAGTCGTCGGGGAGGGTGTCGCGGTGGACGTGCACCTCGGTCCCGCACGTCAGACAGCGGACGCTGATCATCAACCGACCCGCGTAGCTGACCTCCTGCTCGGTGGCCATGCCGCAGGTGGTGCACATCAGCTCGGTGCGTTCGACCTCTCGGTCCATGTCTGTTCCATCTGGTGGTGGGCCCCGGTGCGTCCGAGCCCCTGGTCGGTCGGTGCAGGTGTCAGGTGATGCGGAACTTCGCGTGTCGAAGAATCTCCTCGGCAGTGAACAGGTCGTCGGGGTAGGTGATCTTGATGTTGCGGGCATCCCCCGGGTGGTATTGGAGCGACTCCTGGCGGTACTGCTGGAAACACGCCGCCGTGTCGGTACCGACGAAGCCGTCCCCGGCCGCGGCTTCGTAGGCTTCCAGCAGCGGGAGTCCACGGAACACCTGCGGAGTCTGCGCCCTGATCATCCGCGGCACCAGCGCGGCGTCGAGACTGCCGTCGGGGTGCAGGTACCGGATGTCGTCGGTCTCCAGCCCGGGGAAGACCCCGCCGTGGGCCACGGCGATGTCGATCAGTTGACGGATCAGCGCGGGCGAGACCAGTGGGCGGGCCCCGTCGTGGACCAGCACGATGTCCAAGGCGCCCGAACGGATCTCGGGTTCCAGATGACGCAGGGCCGCGAGCTCCGACTCGTGCCGACTCGCCCCGCCGATGACGATCTCGACCGGGATGTCGTCGATCTCGCGGTCCACGGTCTGCTCTGCGATCGCCCGGTCCGCGTCCCGGATGACCATCACGAACCGTTCGATCGAGCTCACCTGGGCCATCGCCCGAAAGCTCCAGGAAATGACCCGGCGGCCGGCCAGCGGCAGGAACACCTTGTTGTGCACGCTGCCGATGCGCGACCCGCTGCCGGCCCCGAGGATCACCGCGGCGGCTCGCGGGCCGCGGGGGGACCGGCCGGACCGGCCGTCGCGTGCGGGGTGCATGACCGGTCCCGTCCAGAGTTCGGTGAGGCGGACGCACCTCGGGCGCGGCCCGGGCGAGGCCCCCGGGACACAGTGGGACCCCAGCATACGGACCCCACCCGAGCGGCATCAGCGCAACAGCTTTTCGGGATGGCGGAACAACTCCTGCAGATCGGCGAGCACGCGGGCTCCGTCGACTCCGTCCACCGGCCGGTGGTCCAGCGTGAGACCGACGGTGGTGCCGAGCCGGACGGCCAGTCCGCCACCGACGACGACCGGCCGCAGGCTGATCGCCCCGACCGACAGTGCGGTCGCCTGCGGTGGGGTCAGCAGGCTGGTGAAGGACGGCACCCCGAACCCGCCGAGGTTGGACAGGGTGGTGGTGCCGCCCCGCAGGTCGGCGCCGGAGAGCTTCCCGGTGCGGGCCCGGGCGATGGTCGCCCGGATGAGGCCGTCCTGCTCGTCGATCGACAGCAGGTCGGGGTCGCGGACGACCGGAGCCAGCAGGCCGACGGCGGACTCGACCGCCAGTGACACCCCGACGACGTCTGTCGGAGCGGCCGGGGCCTGGGCGGTGTCGTCCCAGCCGGCGTTCACCGTCGGATGGCCCCGTAGGGCCCGGGCCAGGCCGCGGACCAGCAGCGTGGTCCAGCCGATCCCGTTGCGGACCCGGGCGGCCGCCTCCAGGTCGAGCTCGGCGAATACGGTGAACTGCGGGACCACGGCGCTGGCGCTCATCGTCCGGGCCACCGCGGTCCGGATGGATCGCCGTCGGCCTGCGAGCAGGTCCGCGAAGCCGGGATCGGGGGCATCCGCGGAGTCGGAGTCGGAGCCGGAACCCGTGATGGACGGCGCCGAAGTCGTTGGCGGGGTGGGAGCGGGCACCGCCGCGGAGGGAGCAGTGGGCGCCGGTGCCGGGGGAGCGGTCGGCGCCGGTGCCGGTGCCGGGGGATCGGTCGGCGCCGAGGGCGCCACGGGTACCGATACGGCGGTCGGTGCCGCAGATCCGTTGCCGGAACGGCTGTCCCGGGCGGCGGCGGCGAGTTCGACGTCCTGCACGGTGATGATGCCGTTGCGCCCGGTCGGAATGACGTCGACCAGCGAGACCCGCAGTTGCGAGGCGCGGCGTCGGGCGAACGGGACCGCCGGTTGGGGGCCGCGCCGGGACGGCACGCCGGCCTCGACCTCGACGCCGTCGGCGACATCCTCGGTGGGCACGTCGGCGGGTGCATCGGAGCCAGGGGTGGCCGGGTCGTCCGGTGCATCGGGGGCCGGATCGAAGAGGCCTGCCATCAGGTCGTCGGCCTCGGTGGAGATGAACGCGATGGGTTGACCCACCGGCACCGTGTCCCCGGGCCGGGCGACGATCCGGGCGATGGTGCCGTCGACGGTGGATTCGACCTCCATGTCGACCTTGTCGGTGGCGACCTCGCAGATGACGTCTCCAGTGCGGATGACGTCGCCTTCCTGCTTCAACCAGCTCACCAGTTCGCCGGTCTCCATCGTCATGCTCATCTTGGGCATGTAGAACGGGACTTCGTGCGACATCAGGAGTTCCTCACCAGATCCAGGCTGCGGGTGATGATGTCATCGATCTGCGGGACGGCGGCCTTCTCCAGCTGAGGTGCGTACGGGATCGGGACGTCGAGGCCGCACAACCGGCCGATCGGTGCGAGAAGCGAGTAGAGCGCGTCGGACTCGGCGATGACGGCGGAGACCTCGGACATGAAGCCGCCGGACTTCACGGCCTCCTGGACGAGCAGCACCCGGCCGGTGGCCGACACTGCGGACAGCACCGTGTCGGCGTCGAACGGCTTCAACGAGCGCACGTCGACAACGGTGGCCTCGATACCCTGCGCGGCCAGCGCGGTAGCCGCCTCGAGGCACCGTGACACCATGACACCGGTTGCCACCAAGGTGATGTCGTTCCCGGTCCGGCGGACCGCGGCCTTACCCAGGGGGATGCGGACGGCCTCCTCCGGCACCTCGCCGCTGGTTTTGTAGAGCAGCTTGTGCTCGATGAACACGACAGGATTGGGGTCGTCGATGGCCGACAGCAACATGCCCTTGGCGTCGGCCGGGGTGGCCGGCATGGCCACCTTGAGGCCGGGAACGTGGGCGAACCACGCTTCCAGTGACTGCGAGTGTTGTGCAGCCGCGCCGGTTCCCGAGCCACCCGGGGCGCGCAGCACGAGCGGGACGTGGGCCGCGCCGCCGAGCATGAAGTGGATCTTGGCGGCTTGGTTGACGATCTGGTCCATCGCCTGGCAGGTGAAGTCGGAGAACTGGATCTCCACGATGGGCTTCATGCCGACCAGGGCGGCTCCGACCGCCGCCCCGACGATCCCGAGCTCGGAGATCGGGGTGTCCCGGATCCGCTCCGGCCCGTACCGGTGGTACAGATCGCCGCTGACGCCGAAGGCGCCGCCGTAGATTCCGATGTCCTCACCGAGCATGAAGACCGAGTCGTCCTCGGCCATGGCCTGGGAGATGGCCTCCCGGATCGCCTCGGCGTAGGTGATCACCCGGGAGGTCGGCCGGTCGGTTGTCGTGGGAGCGGCGGCGGTGACGGTGACGGTCATGCTCAGGCTCCTTCGGTGGGGGCGTAGACGGCGGAGAGGAGTTCGTCGGCCCTCGACGGCGGTGCGGCGTTTCCGCTGCGGACGGACTCACGGACGGCTGCGCGCGCCTGCTGGGCGATCTCGGCCAGCCGGGCCTCGTCGAGCGTGCCGGCGGCGGTGACCTTGGCGAGAAACGCGGCGATGGGGTCCTTCTCGCGCCATTCCTCGATCTCCTCGCGGGTGCGGTAGAGGTTTTTGTCGCTCTTCGAGTGGCCCTTCCAGCGGTAGGTCACCGCCTCGATGAGGGTGGGGCCGCCGCCGGAACGGGCCCGGGCGACGGCCTCGGTGGCCACGTCGTAGACCGCCTGGACGTCGTTGCCGTCCACACTCACACCGGGTATACCGTAGCCGGCCGCGCGGTCGGCGAGGCTGGTCAGCCGGGTCGAGAACTCGGTGGACATGCTCATCCCGTACTTGTTGTTCTCGCAGACGAACACGACCGGCAGATCCCACACGGCGGCGAGATTGACGCCTTCGTGAAAGGCGCCTTCGTTGGTCGCGCCGTCTCCGAAAAAGCTCACGACCACGGCGTCCTTGCCCTGCATGCGCAGGCCCAGCGCGGCACCGGCGGCGATCGGGATGCCCCCGCCCACGATGCCGTTGGCGCCCAGGTTGCCGGTGCTCACGTCCGCGATGTGCATCGAGCCGCCGCGACCGCGGCAGTAGCCGGTCTCCTTGGCCAGCAGCTCGGCCATCATTCGGTCGAGATCAGCGCCGGCGGCGATGCAGTGGCCATGACCCCGATGGGTGGACGTGAGGTGATCGCCCTTCTGCAGGGCCAGGCACACACCCGTCGCAGACGCCTCCTGCCCGATGGACAGATGCATGGTGCCGTGCATGAGTCCGCGGGCGAACAGCTCGTCGACGGCTTCCTCGAACAGCCGGATCCGCCACATCGCGCCGATGACCTTCTCAGCCAGCGCGGGGTTCTCGGCGAGGCGGGTCGATTCGGCACCGGTGACGGTGGGGACGAGATCGTCACCCACCGTGCTGGTGGATACGCCGGTTGGTGCTGCCATGCGGACTCCTTGGTCGAGAACGGCGGGGTGTTCCGGGCGAGGTGCGCAGGTGGGTACTCCGAGCCGAGGGGGACGGAGGCATCACGGGAAGCGAACATGAGCGCCGGATGTCCCGGGCGGCGTTGATCGGTGCAGCCGGTGGGTTTCCATCGGCACCGCTGTGCCGCGTCGGGAACTTCGGAACTGGGTCTTGTGGTGGGCTGCGTCACCATGATACACATTCTCTCACAGAAGTGAGCAAGTCATCACGAATGTGAAAACAGCAGCTCACCGTCCCCACCTACCGTCCCGTGCTGACCGCAAGGTCTCGAAAGGCGAAGCGCAATGACGAGCGTTCTCATCTGTGTAGCGGCGTTGTGGATGACCCAGCGACTGCTCGCGATCCACCAGTCCCTGCGATTCCGTCGACAATTACTCGGCTTGCGCACCGAAGGCCGGATATCCGTCGGTATGGGCAAGGCCCGAGGGCGCCGGGTCTACGTGGGCATCGCTGTCGGTTCCGATCAGAGAGTCAGTGCCGCACTGGTTCTCAGCGGTGCTACGGTCTTCGCGACCGGCCGGCCGGTGCCCGAACTGGTGGGTTGCCGGGTACGTGACCTGGCTGCCGGCCGTACGCCGGCGGGAATGAAGCCGATGGCAGCCCGAGCAACTGTCCAGGCCGCCGAGTTCCTCGACGCCGCCCTGCGTCGCGCCGCCATCCCGAAGACCCTGTCGGCGCCCGCCGCCGCCTGAGTCACGCCTCGCCGGCCTTCGGGCCGGGCCACCTTCCGCTCGCCTGTCGTCGGGTCTCGCACGCCTTCGACCAGGTGTCCGGATGGCTGCAGTCGCCTCGACAACCGTTGTCCTGTAACGGATCGAGCGTCCCAATCCGTCTGTATCCGCTCGCCCTGCTCGATCCAGCCTGTTCAAGAAAGGACCGCACTATGAATGTGGCAATGGCGCAACTTCTCGCGTCGGCACCCGGTGACCCGCAACCGGTGGACTCCGGAGGCTTCCTCGGCACGCTCGCGTCGTGGGCGGAGGCGTTCATCAACGTCTTCAAGGCCGGCGCGGAGACCTTCGTCGGTCTCGTCACCGGCATCATCCCGCTGCTGATCGTGCTGCTCACCGCGGTGCACGCGCTGATCCGGCTGATCGGCCTGGAGCGCATCGACAAGTTCGGCGCCTTCGCAGCCAGGCCCGGATGGGTCTATCTGCCCCTGCGGTACCTGGTCCTGCCCGTTGTCGCGGTCTTCTTCCTGACCAACCCGATGTGCTACACCATGGGCCGGTTCCTGCCCGAGTCCAAGAAGCCGGCGTTCTACGACGCGGCCGTCAGTTTCGTACACCCCATTCTCGGCCTGTTCCCGCATGCCAACGCCGGTGAGTACTTCGTCTACGGCGGAATCGCCGTCGGGATAACCAATCTCGGGCTCCCGATCGGTGACCTGGCCGTCCGCTACTTCCTCGTTGGCCTCGTGGTCATCTTCATCCGCGGCTGCACCACCGAACTGATCACCAACATCATGCTCCGTCGGCGGAGCGTCGAATCCAAGGGAGTTGCGGTATGAGCACCGCCACGGAGACCAAGTCCGCCCCCAAGAAGTCCGTCGGTGGTGGCCTGACCAACCTGTTGACCCGCATCGGCAAGGCCGTCGGCGGGGTCGTGGCCATCCTGTACCAGGCCGGCCGCGAGACCATCGACATGGTCATCAAGAACATCCTGCCGTTCATGGCGTTCGTGTCCTTCCTCATCGGCGTCATCACCAGCACCGGGGTCGGGAACTGGATCGGCGGCGGCCTGACCCAGCTCAGCAGCAGCATCATCGGGCTGCTGGTCCTGTCGCTGATCTGTGCCATCCCGATCCTGTCCCCGCTGCTGGGCCCGGGTGCGGTGATCGCCCAGATCATCGGCGTCCTGGTCGGCACCCAGATCGGCGCCGGCAATGTCCCCGCCCAGTACGCCCTGCCCGCGCTGTTCGCGATCGATCCGCAGGTCGGCTGCGACTTCGTCCCGGTCGGCCTGGCCCTCGGTGAAGCCGAGCCGGAGACCGTCGAGATCGGTGTGCCCGCCGTGCTGATCTCCCGGATGATCACCGGGCCGCTGTCGGTCGTCATCGCCTACTTCGCCAGCTTCGGGATGTACACCAGCAACTGAGGTCCGGCGCCACCGGGCCCTCGCGCCCGGTGGCGCCCGACTCGCGGTCGCGGCCGTTCCGCTGCACCGTTGACCCACCCGTTCCACCGCAGACCACAGGAGATCCGATGTCCGACTACAAGAGTGTCAAGATCAGCGCCGGCCGGGGCGGGTGGGGCGGACCGCTCACCATCACCCCGACCGACGAGCGCCCGCTCATCTACTCCGTCACCGGCGGCGGTATCCACCCGGTCGCCGCCCGGATCGCCGAGCTCACCGGCGGGCAGGCCTTCGACGGGTTCAGCTCCTCCGCGCCGTTCGACAAGATCGCGGTCGCCGTCATCGACTGTGGTGGCACCGCCCGGGTCGGCGTCTACCCGATGAAGAAAGTGATGACCGTCGACGTGCACGCCACGTCACCGGCTGGTCCGTTGGCCATGTTCATCAAGGAGGACATTTTCGTGTCCGGCGTCAAGGCCGACAACATCGAAGCGCTCTGACCGTGCCGGAGGGCCACGAGACGATCTACGCCACCACGGTTGTCGGAATCGGCTCGATGGTGGAGGACTTCCTCAAGATGAAGATGCTCATCACCTTCGGCGAAGGCGCGCCGACCGAGCTGCTGGACATCTGCGTGTTGCACCGGCCCGACGTCCGCACCGGTGGCGTCCGTCCGGGCGACGTCGTGCTGTTGGACGGGCGTGAATTCGAGGTGTTCGCCGTCGGTGACGTGGCGGATCAGAACCTCCGGGCGCTGGGGCACGTGTCGTTCAAGGCGAACGGCCTGCGCACGGCCCCACTACCCGGCGACATCTGCCTGGGTGAAGTGGATCTACCCCTCCTGAGAACCGGCAGCACGATGCGGATCGTATCCGGGTCGTTCCCGGTACCGACCGAAAGGACGTCATGACCTACTCGAGCAGACTCAAGGCCCGTGAGCGGGATACCGGCCGCCCGATTCGGGTCGGCCTGGCCGGGGCCGGCCAGATGGGCAGCGGCTATGTCGCCCAGGTACAACGCATCGCCGGCATGGAGATCGGCGCCATCGCCGACGTCGACCCGAACCGCGCGGCCACCGCCTACAAGTCGGCCGGGGTGGAGCCCGACGACGTCCGGCACACCATCCTCACCGACGCGATCAAGCTGGCCGACGCGGACGTGGACGCCATCGTGGATGCGACCGGGGTGCCCGAGGTCGGTGCTGCCTTGTCGCTCGCGGCCCTGCGCGCCGGCAAGCACGTCGCGCTGCTCAACGTCGAGTGCGACGTCACGATCGGGTACCTGCTGACCGCGGTGGCCCGCGCCAAGGGTCGGGTGTACACCGTATGTCGGGGCGACGAACCCGCTGAGGCAAGGCTTCTCGTCGAGTACGCCCGTGATCTGGCGTTCGAGATCGTCTGCACCGGCAAGGGCAAGAACAACCCGATGGACCAGAGCGCGACGCCGGCGAGCCTGGCCGCGGAGGCCGCGGCCAAACACATGAACCCGAAGATGCTCTGCAGCTTCGTCGACGGGTCCAAGGCGATGATCGAGATGGTGGCGCTGGCCAACGGCACCGACCTGCAAATCAGCAAGCGCGGTTTCCACGCGCCGTCGGCGACGGTGCCGACCCTGGCCGAGATCTACCGCCTCGAGGAGGACGGCGGCATCCTGGACCGCGTCGGTGTCGTCGACTACTGCACCGGTCCGGTCGCCCCCGGCGTCTTCGTCGTGGTCCGTACCGACGATCCGGTCGTCCACGAAGAGATGAGCTACCTGAATATGGGCCCCGGCCCGTACTTCACGCTCTACCGCCCGTACCACCTGGCCAGTATCGAGGCTCCGCTGTCGGTCAGCGAGGCCGTCCTGGACGGCACCGCCAGCATCGCCCCGATCGCCTGGAACGCCGAGGTCGGCACCGCCGCCAAGCGGGATCTGCAACCCGGCGACACCCTCGACGGCATCGGCGGCACGACGGTCTACGGCATGGCGGAGGCGGCCGGTCCGTTCAAGGAGCAGAATCTGCTGCCGCTGGGCCTGGTCGGTGGGGCCCGGATGGTGCGCGCGGTGAAGCGGGGTGACCTGCTCACCTACGACGACGTCGAGTGGTCCAGGGACTCGGTGATCAACCGGTTACGCCGGCTGCAGGATCAGCAGATCGCCGAGAACTGGAGCGACGAGGAAACTCTCGCCGCGGTGGACGAGGCGCTGCCGGCCACCTGATCCGGCCCGCCCCTGCCTGCCCATACCGCACCCGTCATCCGGAGGACCCCGTGCCCAGCCCGACCGAACCCTACGATCTCGTCATCCTGGGAGGGGGGTCGGGTGGTTACGCCGCCGCGTTGCGTGCCGCCGAACTCGGTCTGACGGTGGCCCTGGTGGAGAAGGACAAACTCGGCGGCACCTGCCTGCACCGAGGGTGCATCCCCACCAAGGCCCTCCTGCACGCCGCCGAGGTCGCCGACTCCGCCCGCCACAGCGCGCAGTTCGGCATCGAGGCCACCCTGGACGGGGTGAACATGGCTGGGGTCAACGCTTACAAGGACGGGGTCACCGCTCAGCTCTACCGCGGGCTGCAGGGTCTCGTGAAGGCTCGCGACGTCGAGCTCATCCAGGGCGACGGTCGGCTGAGCTCACCGACCACGGTCACCGTGGGGGACCGCGAACTCCACGGTCGTCACATCGTGCTGGCCACCGGATCGGTTCCGCGAACCCTGCCCGGCCTGGAGATCGACGGACAGCGCGTCATCAACAGTGACCAGGCGCTGGAGCTGGACCGGGTGCCGGCGTCGGCCATCGTCCTGGGCGGCGGGGTGATCGGCTGCGAATTCGCCAGCGTGTGGAAGTCGCTCGGCGCCGACGTGACCATCGTGGAGGCCCTGCCGAGACTGCTGGCCCTGGAGGAGGAGTCGTCGTCCAAGTTGTTGGAGCGCGCCTTCCGTCGGCGCGGGATCGCGTTGATGGTCGGGTCCCGGTTCAGTGGAGTGACCAGGTCCGACGACAGGGTGACGGTCACCCTTGACGACGGCCGGACGGTGGCTGCCGAGCTGCTGCTTGTCGCAGTCGGTCGCGGACCGGTCTCGGATGGTCTCGGTTACGCCGAGGCCGGCGTGACGATGGACCGTGGTCACGTCGTCGTCGACGAGTTGTGTCGAACCTCGGTCGAGACCGTCTCCGCGGTAGGTGATCTCATTCCGACGTTGCAGCTCGCGCACGTCGGGTTCGCCGAAGGGATGCTGGTCGCCGAACGGTTGGCCGGGCTCCCCGTGCAGCCGATCGACTACGCCGGCGTCCCCCGCATCGCCTACTGCGATCCCGAGGTCGCCTCGGTCGGGCTCACCGGTGCGCAGGCGCGCCAGCAGGGATACGACGTCGTGGAGGTCGTCTACGACCTGGCCGGTAACGGCAAGAGCCAGATCCTGCAGACCACCGGCGCGGTCAAGCTCGTGGCGGCCAAGGACGGTCCCGTTCTGGGTGTGCAC
This sequence comes from Nakamurella sp., assembly GCA_039916325.1. GTDB lineage: Bacteria > Actinomycetota > Actinomycetes > Mycobacteriales > Nakamurellaceae > Nakamurella. Next base: position 15,143 of record JBDSLP010000233.1, read on the forward strand.
ATCGTCGGCAGCCGCGCCGGTGAACTCATCGCCGAGGGCCAGCTCATCGTCAACTGGGAGGCCCGCGGGGACGAGGTCGCCCGCCTCGTCCATCCCCATCCCACCATGTCCGAGGCCGTCGGCGAGGCCCACCTGGCCCTGGCCGGGAAGCCGCTGCACGCGCACGTCTGAACCGGCCGGAGCCGCACTACGCTGTCGTCACATCGGTGCAGCATCGGTCCCTCGGTGCGGTGGTCGCGGCAGACCGAACAGATCGTCATCGGAAGGGTCCTGTGATGCCGTCTCCACGTGAATACGCCGATCTGGCCAAGGCGGCCCGCCTGTACTACCTCGACGGGCTGTCGCAGAAGGAGGTGGCCCAATCGATGATGACGACACGATCCAACGTGTCGCGCATGTTGACGGCGGCCAGGCAGCGTGGGGTGGTCCAGATCCGCATCGTCGACGCCGCCGCCCGCGACGTCGAGTTGGAAACGCAGTTGTTGACCGAGTTCGACCTCACCGAGGCGCTGGTCGCCCGGTTCGAGCCTGGGACCCGATCCGCCCAGCAAGTCGGCCAGATCGGTGCGGCCTGGTTGGGTGAGCGGCTCCGCGACAACCTCACCCTGTCGATCTCCTGGGGCAGCGCCCTGCAGAACCTGGTGGGGGAGGTCGAGGTCGAACAGTCGTTCAGCCTCGACATCGTGCAGATGGTCGGCGGCCTGTCGAATCTGCCGACCTCGCGCTCCGGGCACGAGCTGGTCCGCGAGCTGGCCATGCGACTCGGGGCGAGCTATCGCTACCTCAACGCGCCGGTGGTGCTGGGGCGGCCGGAAGCCGTCGACGCCATGATGGGTGAGGAGTCGATCGCCGAGGTGCTGGCGGCGGCCCGGAAGTCCGACATCGCGCTCGTCGGCATCGGTGCCGTCGGTCAGGGGTCCTCCCGGGCCCTCATCGAGCAGCTCCGGCTGTCCCCGGAGGAGCACGCCGAGTTCGCCGCCGCTCACATCGCCGGTGACATCGCCGCGCGTTTCTACGATGTCGACGGACAGCCGTTCCTGGGCGGGGTCAACGACCGTGTCCTGGGCCTGTCGCTGGACGAACTCCGACGCATTCCGACGGTGTTCGGGATCGCCACCGGTAAAGAGAAGGCCGCCGGGCTGGTCGGCGCGCTGCGGGGCCGGCTGCTCGACGTGGTCTGCTGCGACGCCGCCGCGGCGCGCGGCACCCTGGAACTGGCACGTCAGCGGCCGGTCTGATGCTCGCCGGACTCGGCTTCGGCCTGTCCCTCATCGTCGCCATCGGTGCGCAGAATGCCTTCGTGCTGCGGCAGGGGCTGCGCGGCGAGCACATCGCCGCAGTGGTGGCCATCTGTGCGTTGTCGGACGTGCTGCTGATCGGCGCCGGTGTCGCCGGGGCCGGTGCGGTGGTGTCGGCGGTGCCGTGGCTGTTGACCGCCGTGCGGTTCGCGGGTGCGGCGTTCCTACTCGGATACGGCCTGCTGGCCGCCCGCCGCGCCTTCCGCGGGAACGCACTGACCGCCGACACGTTCGGCAGGGCCACCGCTCTCGGGGCCACGATGGCGACGGCACTGGCCCTGACCTGGCTCAATCCGCACGTCTACCTGGACACTGTGGTTCTGCTGGGCTCGATCTCGGGCACCTACGGCGACCAGCGCTGGTGGTTCGGCGCCGGCGCCGGGCTCGCCAGCGTCGCCTGGTTCACCACCCTCGGTTACGGCGCCCGGTTCCTGCGACCGGTGTTCGCCGAGCCGGTCGCGTGGCGGGTCCTGGACGGGATCATCGCCGCGGTGATGACGGCGTTGGCGGTCTCGCTCGTGGTGTCGGCCTGACCGACGCGGTGGGTGGAACACTGCTGGTGCCATGATGCGCCAGGTGACGTCACCGACCGCACCGGCCCCCGAACCCTCCGGAGAACCTTGAACAGCGCCGTCCTGCCCCGTACCTCCCCGTCGACCGCCGGGGTGGACGCCAGTGGGCTCCTGACCTTCGTCGACGCCCTTGAGGCTGCACCCGGCATCGACCCGCACAGCCTCATGCTGCTACGCGGTGGTCAGGTGGTGGCCGAGGGGTGGTGGGCGCCCTACGCACCGGAACGCGTGCACCTTCTGTACTCGCTGAGCAAGAGCTTCACCTCCACCGCGCTGGGACTGGCCGTCGCCGAGGGGCTGGTCGACCTGGATGCGACGGTGCTCAGCTACTTCCCGGAGCTCGACGCGGACATCACCGACCTGCGGAACCGGGGTCTGCGGGTGCGCCACATCGCGGCGATGGCCGCCGGGCATCCGGTCGACATGCTCGACGCGGCCGCGGGTCTGGACCCGCGCGATCTAGTGCGCGGCTTCCTGCTGACGCCGCCGGAGTTCGCTCCCGGCAGCGTGTTCGCCTACAGCCAGCCCTGCACCTTCACCGTCGGGGCGATCGTGTCCAGGGTCAGCGGCGTCTCACTGACCGAGTTCCTGCGGCTGCGACTGTTCGACCCGCTGGGGATCGCGACGGTCGGCTGGCAGCGGGATGTCTCCGGCCGGGAGCTCGGATATTCCGGCTTGCACACCACGACCGCGGCACTCGCGTCGCTGGGTCAGCTCTACCTGCAGGGTGGTCGTTGGGACGACCGACAACTGCTTCCCTCCGCGTGGGTCGCGGAGGCCACCCGGTCCCAGGTGTCCACCGCGGCGGAGCAGAACCCGGACTGGCAGCAGGGCTACGGCTTCCAGTTCTGGAGGAGCCGGCACGGCTACCGGGGCGACGGTGCCTTCGGTCAGTTCTGCCTCGTGCTGCCCGAACTCGATGCGGTGCTGGCGCTCACGTCGCAGACCCCGGACATGCAGTCGGTCCTGGACCTCGTCTGGGCGCACGTCTTGCCGGCGCTGAACGGCGTGGGCGATCCGGCGGCGGACGCCGCGCTCGTCGAGCGGTTGGTGGCGCTGCGCATCCCGCCGGCGGAGGGGGGCGGGTCTCTCACCGGCCGGGCGCCGACCGCCGCCGGCCGGACGTTCGCTGCCGCCGGCGGTAATGACCAGCCGTCGCTGACCGAGGTCACGTTGTCCGGAACGGACGGGGGATGGCAGCTGGAGCTGAGCGAAGGCGACGCCCGGCTGGTGGTGCCGATGGGGGTCGGGGAGTGGATGGTCAGCGACGCGCTGGCCGCCAGTGGGGCCTGGACCGGCGATGACCTGCACGTGGACGTCCTCTTCGTGGAGACGCCGCATCGGCTGCAGCTGGTCTGCCGGGCATCGGGGGAGTTCGCCGCCCGCTGGGTGACCGCGCCGTTGTGGGACAGCCGGCTGGCCGACCTGCGGATGCCGGTGTGACCATCGGCGGCTCCTGACACTGCGCCGAGAGCGGAACACCCCCGGGCGCCGCAGTCCCGCCCCATCGCAGTGCGAAAATGCGCGGGTGGACATCGCTCTGGGACTGATCGCGCTGGTCGCGGTGGTGTGTCTGGTCACCGCCGTCTGTGAACGGCTGAAGCTCTCGTCGCCGCTGATCCTGGTCCTGGTCGGCGTGGTCGGCTCGTACCTGTCGTTCGTCCCCGAGGTGACTCTGACCGAGGAGCTGGTCCTGGTCGGACTGTTGCCGCCGTTGCTGTACGCGGCGGCCATCCGGACCTCGCTGGTCAGTTTCCGGCAGAACCGGCGGTCCATCGGTCTGCTCTCGGTCGGGTACGTCATCTTCGCCGCGCTCGGGGTCGGCGTCATCGCGCACTACGCCCTGAACATCGGTTGGGCGTCCGCCTTCGCGCTCGGCGCGGTCGTCGCACCGCCGGATGCGGTCGCCGCCACCGCCGTCGCGCGCCGGATCGGCCTGCCGCGTCGCATCGTGGACATCCTCGAAGGCGAGTCGCTGGTCAACGACGCGACCGCGATCGTCGTACTCCGTACCGCCATCGCCGCCATCAGCGGCAGCATCAGCGTCGGCCAGATCGCCGCCAACTTCGCCCTGGCCGCCGGTGGTGGGGTGGTGGTCGGCCTCGTCCTCGCGTTCGTCGTGATCAGCCTGCGTCCGCACATCGATGACGTCCTCATCGCCACCGCGATCTCGTTCACCGTGCCGTTCGTCGCCTATGTGGCAGCCGAGGAGATCCACGCGTCCGGGGTGCTCGCCGTAGTCGTCGCGGGCCTGTTGATCGGGCACAAGTCACCGGTCACCCAGACCGGTACGTCCCGGCTGTCCGAGCGGATCAACTGGGCCACGGTGCAGTTCCTGTTGGAGAACTCGGTCTTCCTGCTGATCGGATTGCAGGTCAAGCGCATCATCGAGGCGGCGCAGGGGGACTCCCTGGGCGCGGCCCGCATCTGGTGGGGCTGCGGACTGGTTCTCCTCGCGGTGTTGGTGCTCCGGCCGCTCTGGGTCTTCCCGGCGACCTACCTGCCGCGGCTGATCCCGGCGATACGCCGGGCGGACCCGTCGCCGCCGGCGGCCTACCCCGCGATCATCTCCTGGGCCGGAATGCGTGGTGTGGTCACGCTCGCCGCGGTGTTCGCCATCCCCGAGGGCACCCCGCACCGGTCGGTGCTGGTACTGGCGGCGTTGGTGGTCGTGTTCGGCACGTTGGTGCTGCAGGGCTTCACCCTGCCGGCACTGGTCCGGCTGCTGAAGGTGCGCGGCACCGACCCGCGTGAGGATCTGCTGCAGCAGGCCGTGGTCCTGCAGGACACCGCCGAGGTCGGCCTGGCCGCGCTGGAGCAGGCGCGGATGCCCGACGACCCGCCGGACATCATCGACAGCCTGCAACAACGGATGGAGCAGCGGCGGCTGGCCGCATGGGAGCTGCTCGGCCGTCCCGAATCCGACGGGGAGACCCCGAGCCAGCGGTTCCGTACGCTGCGCCTGGTGATGCTGCAGGCCGAGCGCGACCGGGTGCTGGAGCTGCGCAGCGAAGGCCACCTGTCGCCGAAGGTGCTCAGCGACGTGCTCGAGGTGCTCGACGTCGAGGAGGCTCTGGTAACCAGCTGGGCCGAGCCCGATCTCGCCACGGACACGCACGACGTGCTGCTCGCGCCGGAGCCGGCCCGTGGCGGCTGCGAGCACCTGGTCGCGGCGCCTGTCTCGCACACCCCGAGGAGCGCCGGAGTGTGCCAGGACTGCATCAGGGAGGGCACCGTGCCCGTCCACCTGCGGATGTGCCTGAGCTGCGGCAACGTCGGATGCTGCGACTCGTCGGTCGGCAAGCACGCCGACCGGCACTTCCTCGAGGCCGGCCATCCGGTGATGCGCAGCATCGAGCCCGGTGAAGCCTGGCGCTGGTGCTACGTGGACAGCCTCATCGGCTGACCGGGCCTGCCTCACCCGTGCGCCCGGCGCGCCCGCCCGAGTTGCGATGCCCAGCCGGCGGCGCCGCGTCACGCGTGGTCCGTCGGTCGTCGTCGACGGTGGTGGCACGATCAGCGGACAGGGCCATCACGGTCGGCGGTGAGGAGGGTAGCGATGGGCAGGCAGACATCCCGCGAGCGGCGGGCCGAGATCGTCCGGCTCGCCATGGTGTCCGGGCTGGCCAACGTCGAGGAGCTGTCGGCGGCCCTCGGGGTGACGTCGTCGACCATCCGCCGGGATCTCGCCGTGCTCACCGCGCAGGGCAAGCTGGCCCGCACCTACGGCGGCGCGATGGCGTTGGTGGCGCACCCGGAGGCGTCTCTGCGGCAACGCAGCGGGCAGGCGTTCGCCGCCAAACGGGCGATCGGTCGGTGGGCCGCGGCTCAGGTCCGGCCTGGCGAGACGGTACTGCTGGACGCCGGCTCCACGACCGGCGCGATGGCCAACGCGCTGGCCTCGGCCCGCGACATCGTGGTCGCCACTGTCGGTCTCAACGCGCTTGACGAGCTGGCCGACGCCGCCGGCATCGAGGTGCTCAGTCTGGGCGGGCGGTTGCGTCCGCTGAGCCAGGGGTTCGTCGGCCCGCTGACCGAGGCGTCCCTGGAGCGGATGACGTTCGACCGGGCGTTCATGGGCACCGACGGGGTCACCCCCGACCGGGGGATCTGCGAGGCCGACCTCACCCAGACCCGGCAGAAGGAGCTGATGATGCGTCGCGCCACACACGTCTACGTGCTCGCCCACGCCGCCAAGCTCGGACAGCGACCGTTCCACGCCTGGGCCGTGATGCCGGACCGCTGGACCCTGGTCACCGACTCCGGCGCCGATCATGCGGAGATCGGCAGATTCCGGGACCACGGGGTCGAGGTCGTCGTCGTCGACAGCGCGACCACCTCGTTCGAGGCGGTCGAGGACCTCGGCTGACGGCCGAGTCGGAGCGGTCAGCCCTGGCGGTTGGCCGGATTGAAGCCGGTGGCCCGGCTCTCGGCCTGTGCCCGGATGACGTGGGTGACCGCGTTGATCAACGCCAGATGGGTGAAGGCCTGCGGGAAGTTGCCCAGGTGCTGGCCGGTGGTGGCGTCCAGTTCCTCGGCGTAGAGGCCCAGCGGAGAGGCGTGCGCCAGCAGGCGGCCACAGAGGCGGTGCGCCCGGTCGACCTCGCCGATCTCCACCAGTGCCGACACCAGCCAGAACGAACAGATCGTGAAGGTCCCCTCCGCGCCGGCCAGTCCGTCGTCGGTCTCGTGCACCCGGTAGCGCAGCACCAGGCCGTTGTCGGTGAGCTCGTCGGCGATGGCCAGCACGGTATCCCGGATTCGCGGGTCGTCGGCCGGCAGGAAACGCACCAGTGGGGCCAGCAGCAGCGAGGCATCCAGGGCCTCCGAGCCGTACCGCTGGACGAACCTCCCGCGGGCATCGACGCCATGGGTGCAGATGTCGGCGTGGATCTCGTCGGCGATGGCCTGCCACTTCTCCGCGGTCCCCTCGGAGTCGTGCAACCGGGCGAGCCGGGCGCCGCGGTCCAGCGCCACCCAGCACATGATCTTGGAGGAAGTGAAGTGCTGCGGCTCGCCGCGGACCTCCCAGATCCCGCGGTCCGGGGCTCGCCAGTGCGCCGCGGCCTGCTCGACCTGGGCCTTGACCACCGGCCACAGTTCCTCCGGCATCTGCTCCCGCGAGCGCGCGTGCAGGTAGATGGAGTCCAGTAGCGCACCCCAGACGTCGTGCTGCTGCTGGTCCCACGCCCCGTTGCCGACCCGGACCGGGCGCGAGTCGGCGTAACCGGACAGGTGGTCCAAGGTGAACTCGTCCAGGTCCCGCTCACCCCCGACGCCGTACATGATCTGCAGGTCGTTCCCGTTGTTGCGGCAGACGTCGTTGATGAAGAAGAAGAAATCGTTGGCTTCGCGGTCGAAACCCAGCGTGTAGAGACCCCACAGGGCGAACGTCGAGTCGCGGATCCAGGTGAAGCGGTAATCCCAGTTGCGCTCGCCACCCGGGGTCTCCGGCAGCGAGGTGGTCGCCGCCGCCAACAGGGCGCCGGTGGGCGCGTAGGACAGGCCCTTGAGGGCCAACGCGCTGGACTGCAGGTACGTCCGCCACGGGTGGTCGGGGAACGACCCCTGGGTCAGCCACTCCCGCCAGAACTCACTGGTCCGGCCCAGGTGCGCGGTCGCCTCGGTGAGGGTCTGTGGGCCCGGGAGATCCGAGAACGACAGGGCGACGAAGTGTTCGTCGCCGGGGCGCATGGTGGTCCGGGCCTGTGCGGTCCGGCCCTCGCGGCCCATCCGCAACGAGGAGGTGAGCACGATCGTCGGCTGCCCGTCGGCGGTGGCCGTCATCTTGTTGTACCCGTCGCCGACGTAATCCCAGGTCGGACCGACCTTGGCGTAATCGAACAGCGGCTCGCAGTGCATCCCGATGTCGACCGAGCCGTGCAGACACGTGACCACCCGGACTAGGCAGTGGTCGGCGTCGATGTCGGTGGGGGAGCGGTGGTGCGTCCTGGAGCGTTCGTCGACGTTGTGCCACGGGCCCATGACCAGCGCGTCCCGGACGATGATCCAGCCGGTCGAGGTCTGCCAGGTGGTCTCCAGGATGAGCGTGCCGGGCAGGTAGCGGCGCGCGGCCGGCACCTGGACGCCGTACGGACCGAGCTTGAACAACCCCCCGGCCCGGTCCAGCAACGCGGTGAAGATGCTCGGTGAGTCCGGTCGCGGTATGCACATCCACTCGACCGCCCCCGAGGGGGCGATCAGACAGTTCGTCTCGCAATCGGACAGGAAGGCGTAGTCGGCGATGTTGGGGAACGCATCGCTGATCCGGGCGGCGCCGGTGGACACCAGGTGATTTCCGGTGACGATGGTGCCGGCCACCGTCCCGGTCACATCGTCGGCGTCGGTCGGACGGATGGGTTCCTGGCTCATGCAGCCATTCTGACCGCATCGGAGCTGGTCACGTCATCGGGTCGGTGTGAGGGTCAGCGGAGGAAGCTCAAGCCCCCCTTGGGATTGTTCCCCGGGGCCAACGAGGCCGCCCAGGCCGCGAACGCCGACGGGTTACGACTCTGCAGGATCACCCGGCCGGGGCCGGCGAAATCGAAGACGAAGCCCTCGCCGGATTTCAGCGTCTGCATGGTCTTGCCCTGCACCGCACGTCGCATCCGGAACTGGATGTTGAGGTCGTAGGCGACCACGTGCCCGGTGTCGATGGTGACCTGCTGACCCGGGGCGAGATCGAAGACATCGATGGCCCCGTAGACGCTGACCACCGCAGTGCCCTGACCCGAGCAGCGGATACCGAAGCCACCCTCACCGCCGAACAGGTTGGCCCGTCCACCCCACTGGGTGTCGATCTGGGTGCCGTGGGAGTTGGCGATCCAGTTGCCCTTCGCGATGTAGTACGGCCGGTCGGGCGTGATGTCGATGGGCAGGACGTCACCCGGGAGTACCCCGGCGACGTCGACCCAGCCGCCCTCCGGCGGTGCGGTGTAGGTGGTGACGAAGAAGGACTCACCGGCCAGGACGGAACGCTTGAGGCCCGCCATGATGCCGCCGTCGGCCTTCGCCTCGATCAGCACACCCTGGCTGTGCGCCATCATGGCACCGCCCTCCACCCGGACCGGCTCGTTCGGAGCGAGGATGAGCCGGGCGACGCTGAAGGACGGGTTGTGCCGGATCTGGGTGTGCATGGGGGAACCGTAATCCTTCGACCCGGTTCCGTCAGGGGTCGGTCGACACTTGCTCCCCGAGAGACGTGAGCCACATTCCCGACGGTGACCGCCGCGACCCGGGAGACCCCGGAAAGATGGGATGCATGCTCGCCGGCCCGACGCTCCTCACGCTGCGTGAGCAACGGTTGAGTGGGCGGTCGCTCCCGACGTGGGTCCGCCGCAGCGCGTTCGGGCTGCTCGCCGTCACGGTGGTGATCGCGGGAGTGATCGTGCTGAGCCCGGGACCGCCCGCGATCGCGGGCCAGACCGCGCTGCGCCACTGGTCCGCGGTGTGGCGGATCGGCGGCATCGCGCCGGCGTTCCTCACCTTCGACGCGGTCGAATGGCTCGCCAACGTGGTGATGTTCTTCCCGATCGGATTCCTGTTCGCCGCCGCAGTTCCACCGCGTCAGCGGCATCTGGTGGTGCCCATTGCGGCGGCCGGTTCGATCTGTGTGGAGACAGCGCAGCTGTTCATCCCCGAACGGGTGTCGTCGGTGGCCGACGTCGCCGCTAATTCCCTCGGGGCGCTGCTCGGAGTGCTGCTGTTGGTGGCGTGTACCGCGAGATTCGCGCGGACCTGATCGGGCCGGTCGCCTCCTCGGGGGCGGTACGGCATGCTGGGTCGGATGAGCACCGCAGACCTCCCGCCCACTCGTTGGGAGGGCGAGTCGGTCGGCGAACAGTGGACGTCCTACCGCGAGCGGTTCGCCGAGCTGGTGGCGTCGGGCGCGGATCTGGACGGCGAGGCCCGGCTGCTGGACGCGATGGTGCCCCGTGGCGCCGCCGTGCTCGACGGCGGCTGCGGGACCGGACGGGTCACCGACGCACTGCGTCGGCGTGGGCATCACGTGGTCGGAGTGGATCGGGACGAGGGATTGCTGGCCGCTGCCCGGGAGTGGTATCCGGAGTCGAGGTACCTCGTCAGCGACCTGCTCGCGCTGGACATCGGGACCTTGGCCGCGGTCGGTGCTCCGACCGCTTTCGACCTGGTGGCGCTCCCGGGCAACGTGCTGGTCTACGTGGCGCCGGGCACCGAACGTGCAGTCCTCGGGGTACTGGCGGGGCTGCTGCGGCCCGGCGGCCGGGTCGTGGCCGGCTTCGCCACCGACCGGAGCTACGGCGTCGCCGGTCTCGACGCCGATGCGGCCGCTCTGGGTCTGGCCGTCGAGCACCGCTGGTCCACCTGGGATCTCGAACCCTGGCGGGTCGACGCCGACTGGTGCGTGACCGTGTTACGCGGGGAGTGAACGGCAGTGAACGGCAGTCCACGGATGCCTGTACTTCGATGTCGTTACGACCGGATGACGGAAACCGTTTAACTCACTCGTGCGCAGCTTCAGCGGCTAGGCTCGCCGCCGTGCCTGTCCATCAGAGTTTTCGCCATGAGGCGCTCCTGTACCGGGATCACGACGAGTACCTCGGCGCCGTCGTCCCCTTCCTGCGCGAGGGAGTGGAGCGCGGCGAGCACGTGGTGGTCGCTGTGCCCGACCCGGCCCGACACGAGATCCGCGACCAGTTGGGGGAGTCGGCCGCCGAAGTCGATTTCGTCGACGTCACGGCCCTGGCGGCGAACCCCGCCCGGCTGATCCCGGCGCTCAGCACCCTGGTGCAGAGCCACCAGGAGGACAGCCGTCCGATGCGGGTGCTCGGCTGCCCGGCGCCGTACGGCGGCCGTGAGGTCGAGATCGCGGAATCGCGGCTGCACGAAGGTCTGATCAATCTGGTGATACCGCCGGATGCACCGCTGTGGTTGATGTGCCCCTACGACACGTCGAGCGGCGATCCCGACGTCGAGGCCCACGCCGCCCACAGCCATCCGGTCATCCTGGACGGCGGCACCTACCGCGGAAGTACCTCCTACACCGGGGCGGTCTACGTCGACGACCTGTTCCGTCGACGGCTGAACGTCCCCCCGACGGATGCCGAGGAACGACGATTCGGTCGGGACGGGATCGGGGACGTCGCCAATCGGATCCTGGCGACCGCGTTCCGGTCGGGGCTGTCGGTCGAGAGGTCACATCGGCTGACCGCGGCGATGCGTGAACTGGCCTCCGACGCGACCGTGACCGGCCAGGCGATCCTGCGGGTCTGGTCGGACGAGGCGGCCCTGGTGTGCGAGATCGAGGACCCCGTCACCGCACCGCCGGTCGTCGGCCGGGTGCCGGCGACCACGCGGGCGACCCGCAAGGGTCTGTGGCTGGCCAACCGGTCGTCGGACCTCATCCAGGTGCGCTCCGATGAAACCGGGACCACCGTGCGGGTGCACACCTGGCGCTGAGAACCCTCCGGCGGTACCCCTATTCGGGAATCATGTTGAAGGTGTCCGGGTCGGGCCCGGTCCGCTCGTCCTTGTTCAGGGCGGAGATGAAGCCCATGTCGGCGGCCGCGAGCTCGAAGTCGAAGAGCTCGAAGTTCTCCTGCATTCGTTCCTTCGACGACGACTTCGGGAAGATGATGTTGCCGAGCTGGACGTGCCAGCGCAGCACCACCTGAGCGGTCGACTTCCCCAGGTCGGCGGCGATGCCCTTGATGATCGGGTCGTCGAGCACCTTGCCCTGGGCGATCGGCGACCAGGCCTCGGTGGCGATGCCGTGCCCGGCGTCGAAACTGCGCATGGCCTCCTGCGTCAGGTACGGATGGACCTCGATCTGGTTGACCGCCGGCACCACGGTGCACTCGTCGGCGAGGCGGTTCAGGTGGTTCGACTGGAAGTTCGACACCCCGATCGAGCGGGCGCGGCCGTCGGCGTAGACCTTCTCCAGCGCCTTCCAGGTGCCGACGAAGTCGCCCGCGTCCGGCAGTGGCCAGTGGATCAGGATGAGGTCGATCTGCTCGATGCCGAGATCGGCCAGGGACTGGTCGAAGGCGAGCAGGGTGTTGTCGTAGCCGTGCTTGTTGTTGTTGATCTTGCTGGTCACCCAGACGTCGGCCGGATCGAGGCCTGACGCCCGGATCCCCGCACCGACCCCCTTCTCGTTGCCGTACATCTCGGCGGTGTCGATGTGCCGGTAGCCCACCTCGAGGGCGGATTGCACGGCGGCTGCCGTATCGCCCGGATCGATCTGGAAGACGCCGAAGCCGAGCTGCGGGATCTCCACGCCGTTGTTCAGGCGCACGTTCGGAACAGTCATGGTGCATCTCCTTGCCGATGGTGCGATGGTCGAGCCGGGCGGTGACGTCCATGCCAGTGGGAAGTTTGCCCATGGTGGGGTCGAGCCAGTCACGGGAGCGTGGATGAACGAGGTCGTGCTGCAGTCGATGACGCCGCACGAGCTGGCCGCGTTCCGGCAGGTGCAGCTCGACGCCTACATCACGCAACGGGTCGAGTTCGGTGGCGAGAACCGTGCCGAGGCCACCCGGATCGCCACCGAGCAGCACGCCCGGTTCTTCCCCGACGGCCGGCCCGCCGACGGCCACCGCCTGTTCACCGGTCGCACCCACGACGGCACCCGGATCGGCATCCTCTGGCTGTTCCGGAAGTCCGACAGCTCGGTCTGGATCTACGACATCGAGGTCGACCTGCCGTTCCGTGGCCGGGGACTCGGCCGCGGACTGATGCTCGCGGCGCACGGTTGGGCAGACTCGCAGGGGGCCACCGTCGTCGAGCTCAACGTCTTCGGCGGCAATGCCGTCGCCCGACGGCTGTACGCCTCCCTCGGGTACACCGAGAGCTCCGTGCACATGGCCAGACATCTCCGGGAGTCCTGATGACCAACCGCCGCATCTCCACCGTCGCCGTGACGGGCGGCAGCGGAAAACTCGGTCGCGCCGTCGTGCGCGACCTCCTCGAACACGGGTACACCGTGGTCACCCTGGACCGGGTGCCGCCGCCCGCCGGGGTGGACAACCCGTTCGTCCGGGTCGACCTGACCGACTACGGGCAGGTTTTCGAATCGCTGCACGCCATCGACGACCGGCACACCGGCATCGACGCCGTCGTACATCTGGGCGCCATCCCCGCCCCGGGCATGGTGCCCAACGCGGCCCTGTTCACCAACAACGTCACCGCGACCTACAACGTCTTCGCCGCCGCCAAGGCCGCCGGCATCAAGCGCGTGGTGTGGGCGTCGAGCGAGACCGTGCTCGGCCTGCCGTTCGACACCCCGCCGCCGTACATCCCGGTCGACGAGGAGTACCCGCCGCGGCCGGAGTCGTCGTACTCGCTGTCCAAGCGGGTCGAGGAGTCGATGGCCGAGCAGTTCTGCCGCTGGGACCCGCAGCTGACCA
>JBDSLP010000234.1:0-9435 GCA_039916325.1 Nakamurella sp.
ACGAGATGGGCCCTCTCGATCGCGTCGCCGGCGGAGCAGGAACGAGAAGCATCGGGGCGTCTGTCAATCAACTGCGTAAAACCTGACACATACTGCGTGCCCTGTGTTGACGTCATTGATTGGATGGTGCTGCAAGACCCGTCAGTGTTGGCGGCCCTGCAGTCGCAGCCGGCAAAGATGGGCCCTCCGCCCGCCTCACGGCGGACACCAGCAGACTCAATCCCACAGACGTCACAGAGTCCGGGGGTTCTTGGGCACTTCGTTCCGTGACATCAGCGGCGGCTAGGTTCGACTGTCACCGGATTCCGAATCCTCCGATGACGCCGCGCTCCAGAAGACCACCCGCTATCGGGGGATCGTCTGCACTCGACCGGCAGCCACGTCGTTCAACGAGGCCGCGACGCGCCGATGTAACCCCCGCTCCAACGCATTTTGGAGATCATCACGAAGGTACCGGATTGACGAGCCTCCAGAATCTGGTCATTGCCGAGCCAAATCGCGACATGATGAATAGTTGTTGGGTCTGAGGTGTTGTTTGCCCAGTACAGCAGGTCACCGGGCTGGAGGTTTTCCTTCGCTATCCGGGATCCGATGTTGTACTGGTAGCCCGAATAGTGCGGTAGGGCGATACCAGCCTGAGCGTAAGCAAACAGGGTCAGCCCGGAACAATCAAACCCAATCTTGTTGTAATCACCGAAGGTGTCGGATCGGCCGCCGTCCCGGATTCCTCGGGCAGGCCCTTGCGCGTTGCCGCCACCCCATGCGTAGGTGGTGCCAATCCATTGCTTCGCCGCGGCTACGACAGTTGCTCCGATGCCACTGTCGTCGACGGTTGCGGGCGGCGCTGCGCGAGTTGGGACAGCGGCAGGGGCGGCGGCCGAGGGGGTCGGGGCGGCGGAGGTGCGGGTTGGGACACTCGGTTTTTTGGCCGCGGCCTGGGCGTTGCGGGCAGCCTGCCGCTCGGCCGCGGCCGCCGCCTCTGCCTGGGCGGCAGCACGGTCAGCAGCGGCTTGGCGCTCGTTTTCCGCTTGCGCCGCCGCCTGGGCTGCGGCTTGTTCGGCGGCGACCCTGGCCACTTCGGCTGCGGCTTGCTCGGCGGCGACCCGCGCAGCTTCGGCCAGGGCGGCCTGGCGGGCGGATTCCTCCGCCTCCTTCCGCAGTCGTTCTTCCTCGGCTGCTTTCAGGACCAGCCAGTCGTTGTAGCTCTGCCGCTGGTCCTGCAGCTGCGTGACGGTGTTGGTCGCCGCCTGATACACGATCTGCTGATCGTTCAATCGCACCTGCAGCACGACGAGTTGCGACTGTCCGACGTTGTAGGCGGTCACGGCGGCGGCTTGTGCAGTCACGGCGTCGGTTTGGGCTTGATCCGCGGCGGCTTGCTGGGCCTGAGCCTGAGCGGCGGACTCGCGGGCCGCCGCCTCCAAGTTCACCTTTCCGATACGGGCGCGTTGCAGGCCGCCGATCACGTCGAGTTGGGAGCTCGAGACGGCGCTGAGCAGCTGGTCGCGCTGCAATAACTCGTCGACGCTCCCGGACCCGAAGAGAGCACTCACCGACCCGAGCTGAGAGCCCTGCCGGAAGGAGGCTGCGGCGAATCGGTCCGTCTGGTGCACTGCGTCATCGACGGCCCCCTGGGCACCAGCGGCGATGGTAGCGGCTGCTGACGCCGCGGCTGCGGCTGCCTGGGCATCGGCTATGGCAACGTCTAGATCGACCGCCGCCTTTTGAGCGAGTTCTGCCTTGAGTGCCATGTCGTCATTGAGTTGATCGATCTGGCCCTGAGTGGACGCAACTTGAGCGGAGAGAATTCCGACACTCCTGCTGATGCTGGCCGCCTGGGCCTGGCTGTCGGTGATCTCCTGATCGGTGGGATTCTCTGGCGGCGGCGGAAGCGCTGCGGCTGTCCCGCCCAGTCCTATGATGAGCGACCCTGTCACCAGTAAGCACATGGCGACCCGCCGTCGGCGGCGCCCCGCCGCGCCTCGTCGGCGCTGCGTCCGACGTCCACGCCGACTGGCTGACAGCGCCGGATCCGCACCATATACGGAACGGTCATCGATGACTGGCACAATCCCCGCTCTCTCAGTCATCAGCTGACCAAGCACTCTGGTTTCGTCACGCAACGCGTCTCACAGTTCGAGGATGTCACTACATCCACTGCTCGCGCCAGTAGCCTCACTAGTCTCATCGTGTACCAAAACGGACGAACCGCATATATCACCGCCCCTTGGGAATGCCTGATACAAGCAGCTGCTTCGGATGAAGGCGAGAATCCCATCCGCTCGGCGTCTGACCAGTCCGACGCGAACGCTGTGACGCCCAATTCGATTGGATCCTCAGGAATTCTGGACGTTGAGCTCGGTACGGCCATCACCACCAAGGTCGCCTGGCTCGAAGAAGGGACCGCGGCCGGTGTCCGGGTGGTCGAGATGGACAAGCAAACGCTCCCACCTGCGAGAACCCGACCAAGAACCCGATCTACGGCTGTAGCACTGCAGACACATCGTGGGGTCAGGCCAGGGTGATCGTGGAGGCTGCCTGACCAACCGGCCCGTGGGCGGAGGCTTGACTCGCCTCGGCTACCCATTCCTGAAGGTCAGAGACCTACGATGTGTGCGCCTGGAGGGATTCGAACCCCCAACCTTCTGATCCGTAGTCAGATGCTCTATCCGTTGAGCTACAGGCGCGTATTCAGTTCTCGACCGACCTCGCTGAGGCCAGCGGGGCCGGAGCCCACAAGAACCTAGCAGGCCCTGCGGACCGCGGAAGCGAGAGGATTTGAACCTCCGGTACCTGTGAAGGCACATCTCATTAGCAGTGAGACCCATTCGGCCGCTCTGGCACGCTTCCTCAGCCCCACCCGAAGGTGTTGCCTGGATGAGGGTACCCGGCGCCCACCGGCAAGAGCAAAACCGCCGATCAGCCCGCTACGACAAGCAGTTGGCCAGCTCCAAGGTCGCGAGGTCCGGGGTGTCACCGTCGGGTCCGCAGCCGAGGGTGGCGAAGCCGGATCCGTTCCAGGCCAGCACGTTCCAGACCGTGGTCGTCCCGTCGGTGACCTGGACCGCGGCGCCCAGCGCGTCCTCCAGTGCGACCGGCAGACCCTTGGTCGTCGCCGACACGAAACCGCCCGACCCGGACAGGTCCGTCCAGTTGCCGTCGGCCCCGAGCGCGAACGCCGACAGCACGATCCGCCCGTCGGACTGGGCGGCAACGACGAGACAGCGTCCGCCCGCCCCACAGGCGAGCCGGCCGCCGGGTTGCACGGCGAACGTCACCCCGTAGGGCACCGCCATGATTCCCACCAGCCCCCCGGCGGGGTCCACCGAGATCACCGCCGCCCGCCCGCCCTGACTGATCAGGGCCGCCGAGTAGCCGGCCACCACGTCGGCATGGGTGCCGAGCACCTGACAGTCCCCGCACCCGACGAGCTGCACGTCGACGGTGGCTCCGGCCCCCCCGGCCGGCGAGGTGGGTGCGGCCGGAGACGCCTCGACGGCCACGCCGTCCTCCGCGTCGGTGGACGACGCCGCCACGGCCGTGTCAGTCGGCATGGCCGGCGAATCCCCCACGGTCGCGGCGGTCGCGGTGTCGGACTCCGCCACCGGCGCCCCACCCAGGCCGGGCACGGTGACCTGAAGCTTGGTGCCGGCACCGGTCGGGGCGGCGGCCTGGGTGGCGACGGTCGATTCGTGGGACCCGGGCGTCACCGCCGCCACCCCCGCGCGGTCCGCCGTCGGTGCCGCTGTGCCCGCACATCCCACCAGGACCAAGGCGAGCACCGGGAACGACCATCGCAGACGAGCCATGCGGGCCACCCTACGGAGCGCGCCGGGGCCGGCAGCCCGGCCGCGCCGACGCCGGCCGACCCCGGTCCCGACCCTGGACAGCAGCACCACGGGCCGGTCCGAATGAGCCATTATCATCGCCAGGTCCCCGAGAAAGGCCGACCCGATGACCCCCCAGCTGCGTGCCGCGCTCGAGGCCCTGCCCGCCTACGCCCCCGGCCGCACCGTCCCCGGCGCCATCAAGTTGGCCTCCAACGAGATGCCGTTCCCGCCGCTCGACGTCGTCGTCGCGGCGATCACCGCGGCCGCCGCCGGGGTGAACCGCTACCCGGACAATGGGTCTCAGGCCCTCACCGCCAAGCTGGCGGGCCGGTTCGGGGTCGACGCTGCACAGATCGCGGTCGGCTGTGGTTCGGTGGCCTTGTGCCAACAGCTGGTCGAGGCGACCTGCGTACCCGGCGACGAAGTGCTCTACGCGTGGCGCTCGTTCGAGGCCTACCCGATCGTCACCCACGTGGTGGGGGCGACGTCGGTACACGTACCGCTGTCCGACGAGGCGCTGGATCTGGCCGCCCTCGGTGACGCGATCACCGATCGGACCCGGCTGATCTTCGTCTGCAGCCCGAACAATCCGACCGGCACCGTCGTGCACCGCGACGCGCTGGACGCGTTCCTCGCGCGGGTCCCCGACCGGATCCTCGTCGTCCTCGACGAGGCGTACCGGGAGTTCGTGGACGACCCGGCCGCCGTGGACGGCATCGACTACGCGCGCGGGAGGAGCAACGTGCTCGTCCTGCGCACCCTGTCCAAGGCGTACGGCCTGGCCGGTCTGCGGGTCGGCTTCGCGGTCGGCGATCCGGTGGTCATGACCACCCTGCGCAAGATCGGTATCCCGTTCGCGGTGAACGCCCTCGCCCAGGCCGCGGCGATCGCCTCGTTGGACGCCGAGGACGAATTGCTGGCGCGCTGCCGACAGATCATGGCCGAGCGGTCCCGGGTGCGGGACGCGCTGCTGGGCGCGGGCTTCGCGGTACCGCCCACCCAGGCCAATTTCGTCTGGCTGCCCCTGCGCGATCGCGCGACGCAGTTCGCCGCCCACTGCGAGGCGGCACAGATCATCGTGCGGCCGTTCGCCGATCCGGGAAACGGTGGGGTCCGGGTGTCGATCGGTACCACCGAACAGAACGACGCCTTCCTGGCCGCGGCACGCTCCTTCCGCTGACCAGTTCAGTTCAGTTCAGTTCAGTTCAGTTCAGGGTGAGGATCCGCCAGATCGCGTAACTCCCCAGGATCACGATCAACGTGCGCAACACCGGGGCGGGCAGCCGCCGCCCGACCCCGGCGCCGATGAACCCGCCGATCAGCGAGCCGACAGCGATCATCGCCGCCGCCACCCAGTTGACCCGGTCGAAGGCGACGACGGTGTAGATCGCTGCGGAGACGGTGTTGACCAGCAGGGTCAGTAGGTTCTTCGCGGCGTTGATCTCCTGCAGCGAGAGGTGCACCAGCGCACCCATCAGGCCGACCAGCAGTACTCCCTGCGCCGCGGCGAAGTAGCCGCCATAGATTCCGGTCAGGAACGTCCAGACCAGCAGCAGCCACAGCCGGCCCGGGGTCAGCATCGTCACCGACCGGCCGGCACGCTCCGCCCTGGCCTTGACCCAGCGCTGGATCCGGGTCTGCGTGACCACCAGTAGCAGCGCCAGCACGAGCAGCACCGGGACGACGGACTCGAAGGCGTCGGCCGGCAGGTGCAGCAGGAGCCATGCGCCGATGACGGCCCCGAGAACCGACGCCGGGATCTGCCAGCGCAGCCGGCTCCACTGACCGCGGAGCTCGCGGCGGTAACCCCAGGTTCCCGAGACGTTTCCGGCGACCAGCCCGACAGCGTTGCTCATCGTGGCGCTGACCGGCGGGATACCGAAGGCCAGCAGTGTGGGGAAGGTGATCAGGGTGCCCGATCCGACGACGGCGTTGATCGTCCCTGCGCCGATTCCGGCCAACAGCACCAACAGCGCCTCGACGACAGTCACGAAGGCACCCTACGGGCGCGCTCGACGACCTCAAGGACGCTCTCACCCTGCGTCAGCTCGAAGGGCCTGCCGTTCGGCACCCGTGCCGTCATTCACTCTTCAGTGTTCCCGGCGACGCCGTGGAGTAAGACTTCCACCCTTTAGGGATGGTCCACCTCGGTTCACATGTCGAATCGCGCTCCACGACCACTGTCTTCCGACTAAATGGAGTAATCTTGGAGTGAATCAGTGGGAGGTATCCGTGTCACGAACACAGACCCCACGCTCGACGGACACGGCTTCGGACCGCCGGACCGGTCTCGGGCGGTGGTGGCTGGACCGGTCGGTGCCGGTGAAGGGCCTGCTGGCGTTGTCCCTCCCGATCCTTGCCCTCGTCTGCGTCTCTGCGTCAGCCTTCGTGCTGCAGCTGGAGGAGCGAAACGAACGCCAGACGGCCGTGGCCGCGAGTCGGATCGTGATGTCTGCCGTCGAGGTGCTGCAAGCTGCCACCGACATGGAGACCCGGGTTCGCGGATACGCCAGCACGAACGACACCACGTTCGTTGCTTATTTCGACAAGGACGTCGCAGCTCTCGGGAGCTCCGTCGACCGGCTCCAGACCGCGAGTATGACCGACACGGAACGGATCGAAGTCGCTGCGATCCGGGAGAATGTCAACGCCCACGTGTCTCAGCTGAGAGTGATCAAGGCCGACGTCGAGGGGGGCGCCACCCAGGCACAGTTGACCCGCCGGCTGTCCGCGAGCAAGGCCACCATGGATGAACTGCGGAAGCAGATCGCCACCATCCGGTCCGAGCCGGACCGGACCGTCGCCGAGAAGCGCGCTCAGGTCAACGTTCTGGAGATCCAGATCCTGCGCCTGGAAATCATCGGCCTGGTCGTCGGGCTGCTCGCCGGCGCCGCCGGCGTCGCCCTCTTCAGTTCCGGTATCTCCCGACGCATCAGGCTCGCAGCGGCGAACGCGGACCGCCTCGGTGCCGGCCGACCGCTGGCACCGACCCAGCCGGCCGCCGACGAGATAGGCCGTCTCGATGCGGCGGTGGCCGCGGCCGAGCAATTGCTGCACTCCCGGCTCGATGAGCTGTCCGTCGCCCGCGACCAGGCCCTGAGCGCGACGAGGACGAAGAACTCGTTCCTGTCCCGGACGAGCCACGAGCTGCGCACCCCGCTCAACGCGATCCTCGGATTCGCCCAGCTGCTCGAACTGGCCGACCTCGACGAGGAAGATCACGAGAGCGTTCATCACATCCACCAGGCGGGTCGGCACCTGTTGGCGCTGATCAACGAACTGATCGACATCTCCCGCGTGGAGTCCGGCGATCTGCAGGTCTCGTTGGAGCCGATCTCGGTCGCGCGGGTCAGCCAGCAGGTCGTCGCGTTGGTCGGCCCGCTCGCCACCGCCCGCCAGATCACCATCGACAACCGGATCACCGACGGCTCGTTGGCCGTCGCCGCGGACTACCAACGGCTCAAGCAGGTGCTGGTGAACCTCGTGTCGAACGCCATCAAGTACAACCGACTCGGCGGTCGGATCACGATCGACCATCGCAGGACGGTCGACCGGATCGTCGAGCTCCGGGTGACCGACACCGGCCCGGGTTTGAGTCCGGCCGACGCCGAGCGCATCTGGATGCCGTTCGAACGGTTGGACGCCGACCACAGCGGCATCGAGGGCACCGGCATCGGCCTGCCGCTGGCTCGCTCACTGACCGAGGCCATGCACGGCACGTTGAACGTCGAGAGTGTCCCGGGGGCCGGCTCGACCTTTGCGGTCCGACTCCCGCTGGCCCCGGAGATCACGCTATCCCCGGGGGTCGAGGTCGACGTCCGGCGGAGGCCGGGCCCGACCGCACGTCCGCTGGGCCGACGACTGACCGTGCTGTCGATCGAGGACAACATGGCCAACAGCCAGGTCCTGGAGCGCGTCTTCCGAACCTGGAGCGACGTGACGCTGATCGCGACCGGTACTGCCGAGGACGGTCTCCGGCTGGCCGCCACTCGACTTCCCGACCTGATCCTGCTCGATCTGCACCTCCCGGGGATCTCCGGCGAGGAAGCCTTCCGCCGCTTGCGGTCCGACCCGACGACGATGTCCATCCCCGTCGTCGTGCTCTCCGCTGACGCCACCCCCGGTACGGTGCAACGTCTGCTGGCCCGCGGCGCGTCCGCCTACCTGACCAAGCCGCTCGATCTGACCGCGCTGTACCGGGTGCTCGAGGACGTCACCGAGAGCACGCCCGACCAGGGCGGCAGGGTCACCGCCGGCAGCGTCACCGTCGGCGGGGTGACCGCCGGCAGCGGATCGGGCGCGGGATGAAGGACACCGCGTCTCACCGAGTCCTGTACATCGAGGACAACCCGGTCAACGTCCGGTTGGTCAGCAAGATCCTCCGGCTACGGCCGGCCATCAACCTGACGGTTGCGGTCACCGGTGAGGACGGGCTCGCGGCAGCCCGGGCCGACACGCCGGACCTGATCCTGCTCGACTGGCGGTTACCCGCGATGCAAGGCGCCGAGGTACTCGACGAACTTACCGGCACGGCCCCGACGGCCCTAGTTCCGGTCGTGGTGTTCAGCGGCGACTCGGGCCGGGAGCAGGTCGTCGAGATCCTCCGAGCGGGAGCGGCGGCGTTTCTGCCCAAGCCCTTCGCGATCGACGAGCTGCTGGCGATCGTGGACACCTACTGCGGCTGAACGATCGGCCCATCCAGGCTTGTGCGGAACTTCCTAAGCGCGCATACTATTTCCATGTCGTTCCTGTTCATCAGCACCCATGTCTGATCACCTCGGCGTCGTCTCAGCAGCCCATGTCCGCCGTGGGGTGGCGCTCGGCATCGCCCAGATCACCCACGGCAAGCGTCCACCCCTGGCCCGGATGCAGGCCGGCGACCGCTTGGTCTATTACTCGCCGCGCGAGCAGCTCGGCGAGCCGGCCACCCTGCGCGCCTTCACGGCCATCGGCACCATCGCCGACGACGAGATCTGGCAGGCCGATGAGGGCACCTTCCAGCCGTGGCGGCGGCGGGTGACCTACCTCCGTGGCACTCCGGTACCGCTCACCGAGGTCCAGGACCAGCTCGAACTGACCCGCCACCCGAACTGGGGGTACCAGCTGCGTCGGGGGCTCGTCCCGCTGTCGGTGGCCGACACCGAACTGCTGCTGGCCCACTTCACCGGACCAGCGTGAGCGGCGGCCTGGCGTCAACGTTCACCGACGCCGAGGACAGCCCCGGACTCCTCCTGTGGCGGGTGACCAACTCCTGGCAGGCGGCGCAGCGAAGCGCCCTGAAACCGCTGGCCCTGACCCACGTCCAGTTCGTCCTGCTGGCTGCGGTGACCTGGCTGACGGCGCCGAGCCGGGCCGATCCGGCCGGCGTGACCCAGCAGCAGCTGTCGGCCTACGCACGCACCGACCCGATGATGACGTCCCAGGTCGTGCGGGCTCTGGAGACGCTCGGGCTGGTCACCCGGGACGCCCATCCCACGGATGGACGAGCCCGGGTGCTCGCGACCACCGAGGCCGGCCGGGCGCTGGCCGATCGGGCGGTCGCGGTGGTCGAGGCCTGCGACCGGGATTTCTTCGGGCCCCTCGAGGGCGACCAGCAGCGATTCAC
>JBDSLP010000235.1:0-5444 GCA_039916325.1 Nakamurella sp.
GTGAATGTGTTAGCGCTCCGACCGAAATAAAGTTGACGCCGGTTTCGGCGATCGCCCGAACCGTGGCGAGGGTGACTCCGCCGCTGGCTTCGGTCTTGGCCCGTCCACCGATCGCGAGGACGGCTGCTCGGAGCTGTTCAAGGCTCATGTTGTCTAAGAGGATAATGTCGGCGCCAGCCTCCACTGCTTGAGTCACCTGGATCTCGGCATCAGCTTCTACCTCGACCGTCAGCGCCGGATATTTCTGGCGCGCCTTTGTCACGGCCGCCGCAATCGCGTTCGGCTTTTCCTTCTGCAAGGCGGCGAGGTGGTTGTCTTTAATCAGCACCTGGTCAAATAATCCAAACCGATGGTTCCGCCCTCCCCCGCAGCGAACAGCATACTTTTCCAGGCGCCTCCACCCGGGCGTGGTCTTGCGTGTATCCAATATTCTCGCGGAAGTGCCCTCAACGGCGGCTACGAACTGGGCCGTGAGCGTGGCGATCCCGCAAAGGCGCTGCAGGAAATTTAAGGCGACTCTTTCCGCGGTGAGGATGGCTGCGGCCCTGTCCTGGTCGGCGGTGCCCACGAAGGTGCCGTCCTCGATCTGGCGGTGCGGGCCGGCGAGGGCGACGGCGGCGACCGTCGGATACATCCGCAGCGCACTGACGACCGGCTTGAGAGCCTGCACCGCGCGCAACCCGCCCGAGGCCCCGCCGTAGCTGACGAAGCTGACCGGCTTGTGCGCCCACTCACCATGCAGGAAGTCGATCGCATTCTTCAACGCGCCGTTGACGCTGTGGTTGTACTCCGGGTGCACGAACACGACAGCGTCGCCGCGATCCACGGCGGCACTCCACGCCTTGGTGTGAGGCTGCGTGTAGCGGCGCTGCATGGGATGGTGCGGCTCATCGAAGAGGGGCAACCCGAAGTCGGCCAGGTCGAGCACCTCGACCTCGAAATCACCGTGCTCTCGGGCTTTCTCGGCAAACCAGGCGGCCAGCGCCGGACCGATGCGGCCGGGACGGGTGCTTCCGATGATGATCTGTAGAACAGGCGCGGACATGGTGGTCTCCAAGGTCGTCGTACGGGAGGGTGCTCAGGACGATCGGGCGTCGGTGCCCCGGGTGGTGCGGCGGCCGATTCAGCCGGTCGTCGAGGATGGCGCCGGGGTGGCGCCGGGGAACTCGATCCATCGGTGTGACCAGTCGAGCAGCGCGTCCATCACCGGTGCCAGCTCTGTGCCCCGTTCGGTCAGGCGGTACTCGATGACAGTCGGAGACGTCGACACGATCCGACGTTGCAGGATCTGCGCGGCTTCGAGTTCGCGCAGCCGTTGGGCGAGCATGGTGTCGCTGATCCCTGGGATGGCCGCCTTGATGGCAGCGAACCGGTGCCGGCCGGTGAACAGTGCCCGCAGGATCGCCCCGGTCCAGCGGGCACCGACGAGCTCGACCGCACGATGGAAGCGCGTGCACACGAGGGGGGCATCAGACACTTGCTCAGATTAACTGAGCAACTACGGAAACCTGAGCAATATCAGCGTGACGTCGCTCTCCCGGTCCCATCGACCGGTGCGTCACCCGGCCGTCGACACCTCCGCAGTCGTGGCCGCGACCGGATCCGCGGCCCGGGTCCGCTGCCCGTCCAGCCCACCGGGCAGCATCCCGGTGCTGCACAGCTCGGCACTGACGTCGCGCAGTTTCCGATTCAGGTGCTGGGACATCCGCAGTAGCACGGCGAACGCGGCGTCGGCCGAGACGCCCAACCGCTCCATCAGGATGCCCTTGGCCTGTCCGATGACGTCCCGAGATTCCAGCGCCGCGACGATGTTTCGGTTCCGGGCGGCTCCGGCCAGCGCGATGCTGGCGTGTGCGGCGAAGACCCTGGCCAGCTCGCGACTCTCGTCGTCGAAGACGCCCGGCCGGGTCGACACCACCGTGAGCGTGCCCCGGATACCGCCTTCGCCGGTCAGCGGGGTGCACAGCATGCTCCGAACCCCGGCCGCAGCGACTGCTTCGGCGAAGGCCCGCCACCGGTCGTCCTGCGCCATGTCGACGACCAGCACCTGGTCCCCACCGTTGACGACGTACAGGCACGGCCCCTCACCGGTGTCGTTCTGCGCCTCCAGCACCGGCGCGACCAGCGGGCCACTGGCGGAGTGACCGGCCAGCCGGTTCTTCGCCGCCTGGGTCGACACCCCGGCCGATTCGGCGCCAGGAATGAGGTCGACGGCCGCGGAGACGATGAAGTCCAGCGAATGGACCTCTTCGGACAGGTTCGCCTGAATGTCTCGGGCCAGCGTGCCCAGGCCATCGGCAAAGGCGGCTTCCCCGGCCGCCGAGTCGTCGCGTTCCATCAATTCGGACACGATGACTCCCAGGGGCGCTGTGACAGGTGGTCTGTACGGGATGAGGATCGACATCCTCTCCCCAGACTGACCACATGATGCCACCGCGGAGCCTGTCCCCGGAAGGGTGACTCCCGCCCCGACGGCGAGACGCCGGGGCGGCACCTGACGCAGGTCGCTGCCGCGCCGCGGAAACGATCAGACCGGACGTTTTTCCGGGGTCGACTGAGCGACGAGCGCCGGGTCCCGCTGAATGACCGAGCCCAACGCCGTGTCGATCAGCGCCAGTGCCTCGGCCGGGATCTTCACTCCGGCTGCCTTGA
Organism: Nakamurella sp.; assembly: GCA_039916325.1. Taxonomy (GTDB): domain Bacteria; phylum Actinomycetota; class Actinomycetes; order Mycobacteriales; family Nakamurellaceae; genus Nakamurella. The sequence continues at coordinate 2,653 of JBDSLP010000235.1, forward strand.
CGTTCTCCGCCACCTGCTCGGGACGGGACGCACCGACCAGGGCCGCCGAGACGTTGTCGTTCTGTAGCACCCAGGCCACCGCCAGCTGCGCCATCGTGAGGCCGAGATCATCCGCGACGGGACGCAGCTGCTGCACCGCGGTGAGCACCTCGTCGTTCATGAAGCGACTCATCGCGTTCGCGCCGCCCTTGGTGTCCTCGGCCCGCGATCCCGCCGGCACCGGCTGGCCGGGAAGATACTTTCCGGACAACACACCCTGGGCCATCGGCGACCAGACGATCTGACCGAGTCCCAGTTCCTGGCTGGTGGGTACGACCTCGTCCTCGATGACCCGCCACAGCATCGAGTACTGGGGCTGGCTGGACACCAACGAGATCCCGAGCTCCGCGGCGAGTGCGGCACCGGCGCGGATCTGGTCAGGAGCCCATTCACTGACACCGATGTAGAGGGCCTTGCCCGCGCGGACCACGTCGGCGAAGGCCTGCATCGTCTCCGCCAGCGGGGTGAAGGTGTCGTATCGGTGCGCCTGGTACAGGTCCACGTAGTCCATCTGGAGCCGACGCAGCGAGGCATCGATGCCCTCCATGATGTGTTTGCGCGAGAGGCCGTTGTCGTTCTTGCCCTTGGGGTCGGGGCCGACCGGCCAGTAGACCTTGGTGAAGACCTCCAGCGACTCGCGGCGCTGGCCCTTCAGCGCCGCGCCGAGCACCTCCTCGGCCTTGCCGTTGGCGTAGACGTCAGCAGTGTCGAAGCTGGTGATGCCCTCGTCGAGGGCGGCGTGGACACACCTGGTGGCCACGTCGTTCTCGACCTGGGAACCGTGCGTCAGCCAGTTGCCGTAGGTGATTGCGGAGATCTGCATGCCGGACGAGCCGAGGTATCTGAATTCCATACCTCAGCATCTACCCACCAGGGGCCGCCAGCAGCCGATGCTTGATGTGGGCCGCCGCACCGTCGGGGGCGGTGAGTACGACCCGGCAGTGGGCTCCACTCTGCGGCGGGAAATCGCGGTACCTGCCACGCAAATCACACACCGTCTGCCCGCGGCTCGGGCCCGAACCGGCCTCGACGGCGACCCTGACCGTGGGGGCGAGATCGGGGATGACGGCGCCGACGGCGATGGCCGCGGCCAGCGGGTCGTGCAACGCACAGTGGCGGTCACCGAAGACGGTGAAGTAGAAACCGAAGTAGTAGTCGAGCATCTCGCCCAGTGCCACGGGTACCGGACGACCGTCAGACAGCAGCTCCTGCCGATCGGCCTCGTCGAAGCGGTGGGACATGGTGACGTCCAGCGGGACGAGGGTGAGATCCCAGGAGGCGGCGAACACCTCGGCGGCAGCTTCCGGATCGTTGCCGATGTTGGCCTCGGCGACTGCGGTGATGTTGCCGGGGACGAGGGCGGCGCCGCCCATGATGGTGACGTGGCTGACCAGGTTCGGCAGGTCGGGCTCGAGGCGCAGCGCCTCGGCCAGGTTGGTCAGGGGCGCGATCGCGACGACGTGCAACCGGCCGCGGTACTGCCTGGCCAGCTTCACCAGGAGTTCCGCGCCGGTCCCGGCGGCGGGTTCGTTGCCCGAGCGCGGGAGGGTGACGTTGCCGATGCCGTTGTCACCGTGGACGTGCGGGGCGCCACCGTCGTAGTGCCCGGCCTGCGGGTCGTGGTTGCCGACGGCGACCGGGATGTCGGCCCGGCCGGCCAGCGCGAGCAGGTCCAGAGTGTTGCGGGCCCCACCCGCGGCGTCGATGTTCCCACTGACCGTGGCGACGCCGACCAGGTCGATGTCCGGCGAGTTCAGCAGGTAGACCAGCGCCATCGCGTCGTCGATCCCGGTGTCGCAGTCGAGGAACATCGGGACGGGGGTGGTCATCAGAGTGGCCTCTCGGGGGTTCCGCGGTGCCGATAGGTGCGACACGTCTGACTGGGCACGATATCGGGCTGTGCCGGGGCCGAGCTGTCAGTGGTCGTGCCGCGGTCTGGCGGGGTCGGCGCCTGGGTACTCGCACGGGTGCCGCCGAGGGCACGATCGCGCCCGGCGGGTCACGCAGCAGGAACGGAGATCCACCATGCAGCTCAACCGCGCCGATGTCGTCGAACACCTCCAGCGGCAGGGTCGCGCCGACGACGCCCGCCGGGCCGAGACCGACCTGCCCGAGTCGTTCGACGTCGAGAACCCCCCGCCGCTGCTGACCGAGCTCGGCGTGGACGCGAAGCAGCTCCTCGGCGCCATCGGGAGCGGGACGGGCGAGGTGCCGACGGAGCTTCCGAGCTGAGTCCGGTCGTCGGAGTTCAGTTGCCCCGGTCGGCGGGTCTGCGCAGCTCGGCCAGGTCGCCCCGCTCGCCGGCGAGCTCGATCAGTTGATCGGTCGCGTCGCGGTCACCGTTCTCGGCCGAGACACGCAGACCCGCAAGGTCATCAGGATCGTGCATCTGTTGTTCTCCCCTCGGAAGCGGGGCAGCGCTGTCGGCGGCGCGTCAGCGCACCGACCCGCCGCGGCAGCACCCTAAGCCGGGCCTCTACTGCAGAGCCAGGTCCGTGAAGCGGCTGTAGTGCAGTTGGTGCGCCACCGCGACGGTCATGGTCGGACCGTTGCGGTGCTTGGCCACGATCAGGTCGGCCTCACCGGCGCGGGGGTCGTCGGACTCGAACACGTCGGGTCGGTGGACCAGGATGACCATGTCGGCGTCCTGCTCCAACGATCCGGACTCACGGAGGTCGGACAGCATCGGCCGCTTGTCCGTGCGCTGCTCGGGACCACGGTTGAGCTGCGAGATGGCGATCACCGGCACCTCG
>JBDSLP010000236.1:0-3880 GCA_039916325.1 Nakamurella sp.
GTTCGGCATCGGCGGCGGCATCATCGCCGTGCCGTTGCTCGTCTCGGTGTTCGGGGTCGGTGAGCTGGTCGCGAAGGGTACGGCGCTGCTGGTCAGCATCCCGACCAGCGCGGTTGGCACGGTCTTCAACCGTCGCGCGGGCATGGTCGACATCCGAGCGGGTCTGATCATCGGCACGGCGGCCGCCGCGGCATCCGTGCCGGCCGTGTACGTGGCGTTCGCGATCCCTGCCGGCGTGTCCGGCACATTGTTCGCGGTTCTGTTGCTGGCCGTTGCCACCCAGCTCGCCCTCAAGGCCGTTCATCACCCGCACGTCGGCCGCGGTGCGTCGTGATCACCGGGTTGCTGGCGGTGACGACGTTCGGTTCGACGATGTCAGGCGGATTGTTCGCCCTGCACCACCGGGGAAATCTGCGGCGGGTACTCGGCTTCACCGCCGGGGTCCTGCTCGGTGTGGTCGCCTTCGATCTGCTGCCCGAGGTGCACGAACTCGCGATGTCGACGGGTACCGACTTCACCATCCCCATGATCGCTCTCGCCGTCGGCTTCCTGTTCTTCCATGTCGTCGAGAAGCTCACCGTGATCCGCTCCTCGCGCAACGACGAAGACTGCGCGGCTCGCGATCACCCCCAGCTCGGCGTGGTGTCGGCGCTGGCCTTGTCGGCCCATTCGTTCTTCGACGGGGTCGGTATCGGCCTGGGGTTCCAGGTCTCCACCACGGTCGGGTTCGCCGTCGCCGTCGCCGTGATCGCCCACGACTTCTCCGACGGGCTCAACACTGTCGCGTTGATGCTGCTCAACGGCAACCCCGTCGCCCGGACTCGTCGCCTGCTCGTCCTGGATGCAGCCACCCCGCTGCTCGGCGCCGCGTCCACACTGCTGTTCCAGGTACCCGACCGGGACCTGCTGCTCTACCTGGGCTTCTTCGCCGGGTTCCTGCTCTACCTCGGCGCCTCCGACATCCTGCCCCAGGCCCACGCCGACCACCCATCGCGGATCACCCTGTGGCTCACCGTCGGCGGGACGGCCCTGATCTTCATGGCCACTCGCTTCGGCCTGTGAGCCGCGATTCACCGTCGAACTGGATACTTGGCTGCCGACCGGCCGACCGGCGGACAGCCGGCGGTCACGGTGTCGGCAGGATGCGAGGGGTGAGATAGGCTCGGCGTCGTTGTTCCACCCCGGGCAGGGGAAGCCGGTCAGACTCCGGCACTGTCGCGCAGCCGTGGTCGGCCTCACAGGGCCGTGAGTCGGATCGCCTCCCGGACGTGTGACGCTCCATCCCTGTCGCGGACTGCAGGGCGGAGCTCGGGTCGTGTGCTGCCGGCCCGGTGCGCCCGCGGGTGGCACCGGTGGGTGACGTGCGCATCGGGCCCGCCGGCGGCTCCGCCCGCGTCCGAAAGGCCTCCATGCTCCTCCGCCGACTCGCTGCCGCCACTTTCGTCACCGCTGCTGTCGCCCTGAGCTCACTGGGCACGACACAGGCGGCGCACGCTGACCCGGTGGTCTCCGGTACCGCCTGCGGCGTCAACGAGGGCGTCACCGTCGTGGTTGACTTCGCCCCGGCGCGTGACGAGGTCGCACTCGGGTGTGCCGCCGGCGCCCAGGACACCATCGGTGCGGCGATGGCCGCCGCCGGCTTCGACATCACCACCGAGATCACCGGTTTCGGTCCGTACCTCTGTGCGATCGACGGTGTCGCCGCCAATCCGGGTAATTGTCAGGCTTTCCCGGGGGCCTACTGGTCGCCGTGGCTCGCCACCGTGGACGGCACCCCCGGTGGTGTTCCATCGATGAGTTGGACCTCCGCCCAGGTTGGTGTCAGCGGTGGTCCGGTGGCGGTCGGCAGCGTGGTCGGCTTCGACCAGAACACCGACGGGGCCTTCCCCGGCACCCCGCCGCGGCTCGACCTGACCGCGCTGCCGCTCCGCGACAACACCCCGGTGGCCGTACCTGCTTACGGCCCGGGGGCCGGCAGCGCCACCGCCGTGGCCGGCTGGCTCGGCCGTCAGTTGGACGCCGGCAACGGCCTCATCAACGGCTCGCCCGGACTCACCATCGACGCCGTCTACGCGCTGGCCGCGGCCGGCGTCGGCGGCGACACCATCGACCGGTCCGCGGCTGCCCTGCTCGCCGCCGGGTCGGCGTACTCCGGTACCCAGGCCGAGGTGGCGGCGAAATTCGCCCAGGTCGCCAAGCTCGCCCTCGCCCTGCAGATCGCCGGGGTCGACCCGACGACCGTCCCGGACGGTGCCGGCGGGACCCGCGACCTGCTCACCGATCTGCGTTCCACGCTCAACGCGGACGGCTCGTTCGGCACCTCGGACGACCCGTTCCGGCACGCCTACGCCCTGCTGGCCTTGAGTCGCACCGAGGCCGGCGCCCCGGCGTCGGCGGTCAGCTGGTTGGCCGCGCAACAGTGCACGGACGCGTCCGCTGCCGGGTCGTTCGGCTTCGGCGGATGCGCCGGCGCCGATGCCGACTACACCGCGGTTGCGGTCGAAGGCCTGCTCGCCGCCGGCGTCGACGCCGGTGGACCGACCGTCAGCGCGGCCACTGCGTGGCTGACCACCCAGCAGAGCAGCGCTGGTGATCTGGCCGGCAACACCAACTCCACCGGCCTCGTTGGCAACGTGTTCGCGGCAACCGGAGCGACCGGCGCAGCCGCCGCGGCGGCCGGGTTCATCGGCGGACTGCAAGTTTCCTGCGACACCCTCGCCGGTGACACCGCGCTGACCACCGATGCGCTCGGCGCCATCGCCTGGACGCCGGCCGGGCTGGCCGACGCGACCGCGTTCGGTCTGGACGCGGGCAACCTCGGGGAGTGGCAATACGCGTCGGTGCAGGCAGTCCTGGGCCTCGGCGCCGTGACCTTGGGTGAGCTGACGGACGCCGGCGCGGCGAACGACCTGCCCGCCGCCGCCACCTGTGAGGCGCCGGTGACCGATTCCAGCGCCACGTCGGTAGACCCCACCAGCGTGACCCCGGTCGAGCCTGCCGCCGTGACCCCGATCACCAGCGCGGTCGTAGTCGCCGGCAGCACCTCGCGGACCACGACCACCACAGAGGCCACGCCGGCCCTCGCCTCCACCGGCGTCACCGACCGGACCGGAACTGAGGTGGCGATCGCCGTGCTGTTGCTGGTCACCGGGGGCGCCCTGGTCGCCGCCGGCCGCCGGGCACCGTCCACCCGCCGGCACGGATGACCGCACGCCCGCAGCGCGCGGGACGGCGAGTCGCCCGGCTCGCCGTCCTGCTGGCTGCATGGTGCACGCTGTTGGGTGTGCCCCTGGGGCAGGCGATGGCGGCGGCCCGGGCGGACGTCTGCACCGCCGGCGACGGCGGCGTGACCGTGGTGATCGACTTCGGGCGTCTCGGCGGTGGGGTGCGGGTCAGTTGCGCCGCGGGGCTCACGGCGGCCTCCCGCGGCGACGACGCGTTGGCCGCGGTGGGAATCTCCTGGTCGGCACCGAACAACACTCCGGGGTTCGTCTGCCGACTCGCCGGTCGACCGGCTGCCGACGAGAAGGTCGGCTCCGGTGGCGATCCGAACTACACCGAACCGTGTGTGAGCACCGCGCCCGCGGACGCGTCCTGGTCGTACTGGAAGTCCGCCGGCGACGGCAGTTGGTCCTACAGCACCACCGGCCTGACCTCGAGCCGGGTCAGGCTAGGCGGTTTCGAGGGTTGGGTCTTCGGCGGCGGCCAGGCCGCGGCGCCGGGCTACACCCCGGTCGCGGCACCGCCACCGGCACCGGCACCGGCACCGCCACCGGCACCGCCACCGGCACCACCACCGCCACCACCGCCACCACCGCCCCCGCCGGTCACCACCACCATTCCCGCGCCGGCTCCGATAGCGGCGGCCCCGGCGGCCCCG
>JBDSLP010000237.1:0-6187 GCA_039916325.1 Nakamurella sp.
GCGCATGACCGTTCCCGTCCGCACGTTGGCCACCGCAATCGTCGTGGCCGCCCTGGCCCTCACCGCCTGTTCCTCCGCCGAGAGCACCCCGGCGGCCGGCGGTGGTGGCGGCGACACCACCACCACCGGATCGGCCGAGTTGGCCGGTCTGACGGGTCAGATCGGCTCCAAGGATTTCTCGGAGCAGTACATCCTGGCCTACCTGACCACGGACCTGCTCAACGCCCACGGTGCCCAGTTGGAGGCCAACACCAAACTCGTCGGCTCCTCGAACGTGCGACAGGCACTCGAGAGCAAGGACTTCGTCGGCTACTGGGAGTACACCGGAACGTCCTGGATCACCTACAACCAGCAGACCACCCCGATCACCGACGCGACCGAGCAGTTCGACGCGGTGAAGAAGATCGACGCCGCCAAGGGCATCGGCTGGGTCGACGCCGCACCGTTCAACAACACCTACGCCTTCGCCATCCGCGACGCCAAGGCCCAGGAGCTGGGGATCACCAAGCTCAGTCAGATCGCCGCGTTGCCGGCCGAGGAGCAGACCTTCTGCATCGAGAGCGAGTTCTCCACCCGCGACGACGGATGGCCCGGAGTCAAGAAGGCGTACGGCATCTCGGCGCCCGACGGCAACGTCACCATGTTGGACACCGGCGTCATCTACACCGCCACCCAGAAGGGCGACGACTGCAACTTCGGCGAGGTCTTCGCCACCGACGGCCGGATCGCGGCGCTGGGCCTGACCGTGCTCGAGGACGACAAGAAGTTCTTCCCGGTCTACCAGGGCGCGTTCACCGTGCAACAGTCGATCCTGGACCAGTACCCGGCCATCGCCACCGTGCTCGGCGAGCTGTCGCCCAAGCTCACCACCGAGGTCATGCAGTCCCTCAACGCCAAGGTCGACGTGGACGGCGACGAGCCGGCAGACGTGGCCAAGAGCTGGCTGACCGATCAGGGCCTGATCAAGTGACCGACCCCGCCACCGCCGAGATCATGCTGATCGGCGAGAGTTTCGTCGGGGACGGCGTCAACGCGGCGCACATCAACACCGTGTGCGGCCACCGTGGTGGCCCTGCCGGGGTGGCCTGGGCCACCGCGCTGGCCACCCCCACGGCGGGCCACGTCCCGTTTGTGGCCGTGCTGCGGCCGTCGCTGCCGGTCAAGCCGTTGACGCTGTTCGTCACCAAGTCCGCGCCTGCCGGCGACGACCACGGACTGCTGATCTGGGGCCCCGCCCAGGCCGGGGTGGCGGCGGGGGTGGCCGACGCCGTCGCCGCCGGTGCAGTGCCCGCCGACCACGCCGACACCCACGTCGTGATCGCCGCCGTCTGGGTCAACCCCGGCGCCGACGACGCGGACACGGTGTACCGCAACAACCGGGAAGCGACCCGGACGGCGCTGGCCAACGGCGCCGCCCGACTTCCCGCGCTGACCGACGTCCTCGCCGCCCGCGGCGCACCCACAAATCCCTTCTACACCCCGCCGTCCGCCGACGCGGCGGCCGGCAAGGAGTCCACCTCATGAGCGGTCCCCGTCCGAGAGTCGGTTTCATCGGTCTGGGCAACATGGGATCCGGGATGACCCGGAACCTGCAGCGCGACGGCTTCGACCTCGTGGTGACGGATCTGCGTCGGGAGTCGGCGCAGGCGCTGCTCGACGGCGGCGCCCGGTGGGCCGACACACCCGCCGACGTCGCCGCCGGCACCGACCTGGTGATCACCATGCTGCCCACCCCGCGCCACGTCGACGAGGTGGTCAATGGCGAGCACGGCATCCTGGCCGGGATCGCCGACGGGGGAACCTGGATCGACATGTCGACCTCAGTCCCGGAGGTGGCCGAATCGGTCCGCCGACGGCACGGCTCGCGCGGTCTGCACATCCTCGACGCCCCGGTGAGCGGGATGGCCGTCGGCGCCGCCGGTGGCACCCTCCAGATCTTCGTCGGTGGCGACAGCGCCGACGTCGAGCGGGTTCGCCCGGTTCTCGAAGCGATGGGCGACCCCGACCGGATCCTGCACGTCGGCGGGGCCGGTGCAGGTTATGCGGTCAAGCTGATGATCAACCAGCTCTGGTTCTCCCACCTCGTCGCGACGGCCGAGGTGCTCGCCATCGGCGTCCAGGCCGGGGTGGATCTGGCGGTGCTGCGGTCCGCCCTCGTAGCCAGCCCGGCGAACAGCAACTTCGTGCAGAACGACGTGCTGTCGATCCTCGAGCACGGTGACTACGACGAGGGTTTCGCCGTCGCCCTGGCGTGTAAAGACCTCGGGCTGTCGATCGACCTGGCCCGTTCCGTCGGGGTACCGGCGGAGCTGTCAGCCCTGGTCGAACAGATCTACCGACGGGCCCGCGCCAGCTACGGCGACCGGGCCGGCGAGATGACGCCGGTCCGGCTCTACGAGGAACTCATCGGCCGCGACCTGCGGGTCTGAGCACCGACCGACACCGGAACGAGGAACACCACCCATGACAACCACCGACGACCGCGTCCACGCGCTGCTCGGCCGCGTGCCGACCCAACTCTTCGTCGACGGTGCCTGGACCGACGCCCAGGACGGCCGCACCTTGGACGTACTCGACCCGGCCACCGGCCGGCGGCTCACGTCGGTCGCCGACGCGGGGCCCGATGACGGCCGGCGGGCACTGGCGGCGGCCGCCGCCGCGCAACCGGCCTGGGGTCGCACGGCGCCCCGTGAACGCGCCGAGATCCTGCGCCGGGCCTTCGATCTGCTGATGGCGCGGCGCGACGACTTCGCCCTGTTGATGACGTTGGAGATGGGCAAGCCGCTGGCCGAGTCGTCCGGTGAGGTGACCTACGGCGGCGAGTTCCTGCGCTGGTTCTCCGAGGAGGCACCGCGCATCGGTGGCCGGTACACGAGCGCACCGGACGGTCGGAACCGCATCCTGGTCACCAAGCGTCCGGTCGGGCCGTGCCTGTTCATCACGCCCTGGAACTTCCCGCTGGCGATGGCCACCCGCAAGATCGCACCCGCCATCGCCGCCGGCTGCACGATGGTGCTCAAACCGGCCGAGTTGACTCCGCTGACCGCGCTGCTGCTCGTCGAGGTCTTCATCGAAGCCGGACTACCCCGCGGAGTCCTCAACGTCATCCCGACGACGAACCCGGCCGGGGTGACCGGTCCGCTGATCAAGGACGACCGGCTTCGCAAGCTGTCTTTCACCGGTTCCACCCGCGTGGGAAGGCGACTCCTGGCCGACGCCGCCGAGCAGGTCCTGCGGGTGTCGATGGAGCTCGGCGGGAACGCCCCGTTCCTGGTGTTCCCCGACGCCGACCTGGATGCAGCTGTCGAAGGTGCACTACTGGCCAAGCTGCGCAACGGCGGCGAGGCGTGCGTCGCGGCCAACCGCTTCCTGGTGCACGAATCGGTGGCCCCGGAATTCTCCCGCCGGCTGGCGGAGCGGATGGGCGGCTACCGCTTGGGCGCGGGCGTCGAGCCGGCCACCACCCTGGGTCCGCTGATCAACGAGACCACCCGCAGCAAGGTCGCCGAGCTCGTCGACGACGCGGTCTCTGGCGGCGCCCGGGTGCTCGTCGGTGGCGAGAAGCCGGCCGGACCAGGCTATTTCTATCCCGCGACGGTACTCACCGACGTTCCCGCCGACGCCCGCATCCTGCGCGAGGAGATCTTCGGCCCGGTCGCGCCGGTCGTCACCTTCGCCACCGAGGACGAGGCGGTGGCGCTGGCCAACGGCACCGAGTACGGCCTGGTCTGCTTCGCGTACACCCGCGACCTCAACCGTGGTCTGCGGCTTGCCGAGACGCTGGAGACCGGCATGTTCGGCCTGAACACCGGGGTGGTCTCCAACCCGGCCGCGCCCTTCGGCGGGGTCAAGCAGTCCGGGCTGGGTCGCGAGGGCGGATCCGAGGGTATCGAGGAGTACCTGGAGACCTGCTACATCGGCATCGCCGATCCCTTCGCCGGCTGAGACCACGCCACCACACCAGAACCGAGGACTCCCATGAACTTCGAGAACTTCAGCCTCGAGATGTTCTCCCTAGGTGGGAAGAACGCCATCGTCACCGGCGGGAACACCGGCTTGGGAAAGGCTTTCACCGTCGCACTGGCCCGCGCCGGCGCCAACGTCTTCGTTCCCAGTCTCGCCGACGACGACGGCACCACCGCGCGGCTGGTCACCGGCGAGGGCCGCCGCTACGCCCACCTCCGAGCCGACATCACCCGACCCGGCGAATGCGCCCGGGTCGTGGACGCCTGCGTCGCCGAGCTGGGGTCGGTCGACGTCCTGGTGAACTCCGCCGGCATCTGCCTGTTGGACGACGTCGAGAGCTTCGACCGGTCCAAGTGGGACCCGATGGTCGCGGTCAACCTGACCGCCGCCTTCGAGCTGTCGCACGCCGCGACCAAGCCGATGATCGCCCAGGGCTCAGGCAAGATCATCAACATCGCTTCACTGTTCGCTTTCTTGGGCGGCCGGTCCTCCCCCGCCTACGCCGCCACCAAGCACGGGATCGTCGGACTGACCCGGGCCTACTGCGACGAACTCGCCCACCACAACATCCAGGTCAACGCCCTCGCCCCCGGCTACTTCGCCACCCGCATCACCGAGACGACCCGCGCCGATCCGGCCGCCGACCAGCGCATCGTCGAGCACATCCCCGCCGGTCGGTGGGGCGAGACCGGAGACCTGATGGGCGCTCTCGTGTTCCTGGCCAGCCCAGCCGCCGACTACGTCAACGGTCAGGTGCTGGCCGTCGACGGCGGCTACCTCGTCCGCTGATCCCGAGCACCCCGACCCAGAATCGAGAACTCATGACGACCACCACAACCACACCCCGATCACCCCGCGGCACCGCTGACCGTGCCGACATCGTCGCCGCGTTGACCGAGTTGCTCGGTTCCGCCGCGGTGACCACGGACGAGACCGAGCTCCGGGAAGCCAGTGTCGATCGGTTCAAGAAGTACACCTCGGTCCACGGGATCTTCGACGGCCCGATCCCGGTGGCCATCGTGTACCCGGCGACGGCGACGGAGGTGGCGGCGGTACTCCGCTACGCCGACGCGGGTCGGCTGAACGTGGTGCCCCGCACCGGCCGGACCGCGACCGAGGGCGGCCTGGAGACCGTCGTCGAGAACTCCATCGTGCTCGACGGCTCCCGGATGAACCGGATCCTGTCCGTGGACCCAATGGACATGATGGTCACCGCCCAGTGCGGCGTCGGTCTCCAGGAGCTCGAGGACCTCTTGCGGGCACAGGGACTCACCACCGGTCACTCGCCGCAGTCCAAGCCATTGGCCCAGATGGGCGGTCTCGTCGCCACCCGGTCGATCGGTCAGTTCTCCACCCTCTACGGCGGGATCGAGGACATGGTCATCGGGCTCGAAGCAGTCTTCCCCGACGGCACCATCAGCCGGATCAAGAACGTGCCGCGGCGGGCCGCCGGCCCCGACATCCGACACATCGTGATCGGCAACGAGGGTGCGCTGTGCTTCATCACCGAAGTCACGGTCAAAATCTTCACCTACCAGCCGCAGCACAACCGTTACTTCGGTTTCCTGGTCGACGATTTCGCGGCCGGGGTGTCCGCGCTGAGGACCCTGATCACCGCGGGCTACCGGCCGTCGGTCTGCCGGCTCTACTCACCGGAGGACGCCCGCCAGCACTTCGGCGACTTCTACGACGGCAAGAACGTGGTGATCCTGGTTGCCGAGGGACCCAAGGGCATCGCTGACGCCACCGCGGACGCGATCGTGGCGACCTTCGCCGGGATCGAGCACCGGGCCGTCCCGGAGGAGTCGGTGCTGCGCTGGTTCAACGGACTCAACTGGGGTCAGGACAAGATCGACGCGGAACGCCGCGAGATGCTGGCCACCCGCCACCTCGGCTACACCACCGAGGTCTCGGTGAACTGGTCCGGTGTGACGCCGCTGTACGAAGCGGTGATGCGCCGCATCAGCGACGAGTTCCCGCACGCTGCGGATCTGACGATGCTCGGCGCCCACTCGTCGCACAGCTACCAGACCGGCACCAACCTGTATTTCGTCTACGACTACACCATCCGTTGCGAGCCGCGCGACGAGATCACCGAGTATCACGTGCCTCTCAACGCGATCATCGTCGAGGAGGCCCTGCGCGTCGGAGGCTCGATGGTGCACCACCACGGCGTCGGGAAGTACCGCACCCCCTGGGTGCGTGAGGAGCACGGCAGCGC
>JBDSLP010000238.1:0-38280 GCA_039916325.1 Nakamurella sp.
GAAAGCGATCCGCTTTCCGCCGGGCCGGCCGTGGCTGTGATGGATGGACATCATGGGAACCTCTCAGGCGGACCAACACGGTGATGACGCAGAGCCACAGGGGTGACTACATAAAGTAATACCGCCATGACCGTCAGTAAGATCCTGATATGAGTCAGTTCAATCCGGTGTTTCGGCTCACATGAACGGCCGATAGCCGCGCAGATGGCGGGCGACCGATTGGGGTTAACCCACCCGAACAGCGGCATCACTCACAGTGACAACATCTGCGGTCACCGACCCGTCAGGCGCGGTCCTGCATGGGGAAGACGACCTCGCGGACGATCAACTGCACCGCGGCCGCGACCGGCACCGCCATCAGCGCGCCGGTGACGCCGAGCAGCGCACCCCCGATGATGATCGCCACCACGACCGAGCCGGTGCTGATGCTCATGGCCCGCTGCATGACCTTCGGGTACAGCCAGTACGCCTCGAACAGGTGCTGGACCAGGTAGACGCCGGCCGCGACGATCCCGACCGGAATGGACACCGTGAAGCCGAGCAGCATCATCGAGATGCCGATGGTGATCGGCCCGACCACCGGGATGAAATCAAGCAGGGAGGCGCCCAGTGCGATGGCCCAGGGGTACGGCAGGCCGACGATCGAGGCGAACACCCCGGCGAAGATCCCGGCTTGGACGGCGATCAGGCTGGCGCCGCCGAGATAGCCGCCCATCTGCCGCAGGATGATGTCGCCGAGTTCGGTGACCCGCTCGCGTCGGGACGCAGGCGCCAGCTTGTAGGCGGCGCGCTTGATCTTCGGGAAGCCGGCCAGGAAGTACAGCGTCAGGACCAGCACGATGAGCAGATCGACGAGCAACCCGGCGACGGTCACGCTCGCGGTGACGACGGTGGAGCCCGCCCCGCTCGCGAGGTTCTGCAGGAAGGTCGAATCCTGCAGTTGCTTGATCAGCCCGAACTTGTCGTCCAGGTTCCGGATCGTCGCATTCTGCTGCAAGTTCGCCAACAGGTCGGGGATCGAGTCGATGAACGAGGCCACCTCGTTGACGATCGGCGGGATCACCGCGAAGAAGGCTGCCCCGATGAACACCAACAGGCCCAGCATGACGACCAGCACCGACAGTCCGCGCCGCAACCCCCGGCGGATCAGGAAGCCGACCGCCGGGTCCAGACCGATGGCCAGCAACGCCGCCACCGCGATCGTGATCAGGGTGCCGCGGAGCGAGTCCAGCGACTGGTAGGCCACCCACGCCAGCAGGATGCCGAGGCCGCCGAGGAAGCCGACCCGGAACGGTGAGAAGTGCCGCGGCGGGGCAGTCACCGCGGCGTCGGGAACGGCGTTGCGGGACTGCGAGTTGGACGTCTTGACCTGCTCGACCGGCCCCGGCTCGACCGGGTCGGTCGCCCCGTCGGCCAGTACGGCAGCGGTGGCCGGCGACACCGCGGGCAGCGACCCGGGGACCGGCTTCCGGGTCGGGCGGCCGGCGAAGCCGCGCATCGGCCCGTTGACCATCCAACCCTTCCCGGCCCCGCGATCGGTGGTCACACGGCGCGCGCAGGGGCCAGCACGTCGTCGTACTCGGGGTGGGCCGCGACGTAGTCGACCACGAAGGGGCACACCGGCCGGACGCGAACCTGCTCGGTGCGGGCCTGGTCCAACGCGGCCCGGGTGACCTGCGCAGCGAGCCCGCGGCCACGGGCGGCGGGCTCGGTGAAGGTGTGCGTGATGACCCAGATGCCGTCACGCGCGACGTATTCCAGGTGCGCGAGGTCGGTGCCGTTCTCGGTGAGGACGAACCTTCGCTCCGCCGTCCGGTGGCTCAGCACCGGACCGGGGCCGCCCGCGCCGTCGTTGTCCTGCGTCATGTCTGCTCCCCGTTCCACGCGTGGCGCGTGGTGCACGATCGTGACACACGCACAAACCCCGCGCGGACAGCTGTACCCAGGACGCGGCCGTGGCCAACGCCGTCGTGGTCAGCGCCGCGCACGTCACCCGGAACGGCACCCACTGCCGGTTACAGTCGTGCCATCCGTGCGTCGTGCCCGGTCGGCAGCCCGTCGTCCGCGGCGACCGTCCGCTGGTTCGGCTCGACCTCTCGTCCTCAGGAGACCGCCCGATGAACCCCATCCGCGCCGCCCGCCCGACCGTCGCCCTGGCTGCCGCCGGTCTGCTCTTCCTCACCGCCTGCGGCGGATCCGACTCCGGCCCGGCTGCCTCCAGCGCGCCTGCCGGCAGTGCGTCGGGCAGCGCGTCGGTCGGTGCACAGCCGTCGAGTGCTTCGGACACCGCGAGCGCCTCGGCGACGTCGGGCCCGACCGAGACCGCCGGCACCGGCGGCATGAACCCCCTCGGCGGGGAATGCACCCCGGCGTCACTGGCCACCCTGGCCGCCGGGACCCTGACCATCGCCACCAGCGAACCCGCCTACGAGCCGTGGATGGTCGGCGACGACCCGACCAACGGTCAGGGTTACGAGTCCGCGGTCGCCTACGCCGTTGCCCAGCAGCTCGGCTACTCCGCGGCGCAGGTCACCTGGGCGCGCGTGCCGTTCGAGGCGGTCATCGCCCCGACGCCGAAGGACTTCGACTTCGACGTCAACCAGGTCTCGATCAGCGACGAACGCAAGGCCGCAGTGGACTTCTCGTCCGGTTACTACGACGTGGTGCAGGCCGTGGTCACCGTCAAGGGCAGTCCGTTGGACGGCGTCACCACGCTGGCCGGTCTCAAGGACGCCAGGCTCGGCGCGATGATCGGCACCACCAGCCTCGCCGCCATCGCCGCCTCGATCGCACCCCACACCGATCCCGCCGTCTTCGATTCCAACGACGCCGGCGTGCAGGCCCTCCAGGCGGGCTCGATCGACGGCCTCGTGCTGGACCTGCCGAGCGCGTTGTACGTGGCCAACGCCCAGCTGCCGGACGGCTTGCTGGTCGGGCAGCTGCCCGCGAGCAGCGCCGACACCGAGCAGTTCGGCCTCGTGCTGGACAAGGGATCCGAGCTGACCACCTGCGTCACCGCCGCGGTCGACGCGCTGCGGGCCGACGGGACGCTGGGGGCGTTGGCCCAGCAGTGGATCGCCGACACCAGCGCCCCCGAACTGTCCTGACCCCGGTGAGCGAACCCCACGGCTGGGCTCCGTCCGGGGTCGAAGTCGACCGGCGGGCGTACCGCCGCTCCCGCGCCCGGCGCAGCGCCCTCATCTCCGTGGTCTCGACCGTCGTGGTGGTCGGCGCGATCGGGCTCGTCGTCGTCAACTCCTCGGGATGGCCGCGGGTCCGCTCGACGTTCTTCGACCTCGGTTACGGATGGCGGGTGCTGCCGGACATCCTCGGCGGGCTGTGGTTGAACATCGGGCTGATGCTCGCCTGCGGAGTCTGCATCCTGGTGCTGGCGATGCTCGTCGCACTGACACGGACGCTGCGCGGCCCGGTGTTCTTCCCGCTGCGGGTACTGGCCACTGCCTACACCGACGTCTTCCGTGGGCTGCCGCTGATCCTGGTGCTGCTGCTCCTCGGGTTCGGGGTGCCGAGCCTGCGGCTGTCGTTCCTGCCGCGGGATCCGCTGTTCTGGGGCTGCGTGTCACTCGTGCTGGTCTACGGCGCCTACGTCTCTGAGGTGTTCCGGGCCGGGATCGAGTCGATCCACCCGTCGCAGCGGGCGGCGTCCCGGTCGCTCGGGCTGTCCCACGCCCAGACGATGCGGTTCGTCGTCGTGCCGCAGGCCGTCCGTCGGGTGCTGCCGCCGCTGCTCAACGACATGGTCGCGCTGCAGAAGGACACCGGGCTGCTGTACGTCCTGGGCGCGGTGGCCTACGACGCCATCCTCAACGCCAAGATCGAGACCGCGAAGACGTTCAACTACACGCCGTACGTGGTGGCCGGGCTGCTGTTCATCCTGCTGACCATCCCCATGACGCGACTGACCGACTGGGTGGCCCGGCGGCAGGGGTGGTCCGAGGGCAACGACGGCTCGGGGCCACGGGCGACGCGCGGGCGGGCGGGTCGACGTCACCGCAGTGAGCCGGATCCGCAGCGTCGTGGGATCGGGGCGAACGCGGAGGGATCCGTTGGCTGAAGCCCTGCTGTCGGTCCGGGGGCTGCGCAAGTCCTACGGCGACACCGTGATCCTGGACGACTTCTCCGTCGACGTCGCCGCCCACGAATGCGTGACGGTGATCGGCGCGTCCGGCTCCGGCAAGTCCACGCTGCTGCGCTGCATCAACCTGCTCGAGCCGGTCGACGACGGCCAGGTCTTCCTGGACGGCATCGACATCACCGATCCGCGGATCGACGTCGACCGGTCGCGGGCGTCGATCGGGATCGTCTTCCAGTCGTTCAACCTGTTCCCGCACATGACGGTGCTGGACAACGTCACGCTGGCGCCGCGCCGGGTCCACGGTGTCCCGCGGGACGAGGCCGAGGCGACCGCGCTGACGTTGCTGGACCGGGTGGGTCTGCGGGACAAGGCCGGGGCGCGGCCGGACGCGCTGTCCGGTGGGCAGCAGCAGCGGGTGGCGATCGCGCGGGCGCTGGTGAACCAGCCGAAGCTGATGCTGTTCGACGAGGTCACGTCGGCGCTGGACCCGGAGTTGGTCGGCGAGGTCCTTTCGATGCTGGCCGACCTCACGTCCGACGGCATGACGATGCTGGTCGCCACCCACGAGATGGGGTTCGCCCGGCAGATCAGCGATCGGGTGCTCTTCCTGGCCGGTGGCACCATCGCCGAGCAGGGGCCGCCCGCGCAGGTGCTCAGCGATCCCGTCGATCCGCGGACCCAGCAGTTCCTGCGACGGATCATCGAGGCCGGGCGGTTGTAGAACAGCGGACCGGGCGGCCGCGGCCGGGTCCGGGGCCGCGCCCGCGCATCCCGTCCGCTCGGACCCACAGCGGCAGGCCTGAGCCACTGTCGGTGATCCGTGGTCGAATGGGGCGAGGTGACCCAGGCCACCCACCGACGATCTGAGGCAAGGCGGAGCAGCCATGACCGTGACCGACACCCCGACCGGGTTGGGCGCCGAGCAGCGGACCGGTGGCGCGCCGGACACCACCCGGCAGGGCAACCTCACCACCGACATCGTGGTCGTCGGCGCCGGACTGGCCGGGCTGGTCGCCGCTGCCGAGGCCGCCGATGCCGGCCGGACGGTGGTGGTGCTCGATCAGGAGCCGGCCGCCAGCCTCGGCGGCCAGGCGTACTGGTCGTTGGGCGGACTGTTCCTGGTGGACAGCCCCGAGCAGCGTCGGCTCGGGATCAAGGACAGCGCCGAGCTCGCGCTGGCCGACTGGATGGGATCGGCAGGCTTCGACCGCCCGGAGGACCACTGGCCGCACGCCTGGGCCGAGGCGTTCGTGCACTTCGCAGCGGGTGAGATGCGCGGCTGGATCAAGGATCAGGGCATCGGTCTGTTCCCGATCGTGCAGTGGGCCGAACGCGGCGGTTACCAGGGCAGCGCCCACGGCAACTCGGTGCCGCGCTTCCACCTGGCCTGGGGCACCGGGCCGGGCGTGGTCACACCGATCCTGAAACGGGTGATGTCCCACGTCCGCGATGGCCGCATCCGGTTCCGGTTCCGGCATCGGGTCACCGAGCTGCTGTCCGAGTCCGGCACGATCACCGGTGCCGCCGGCGAGATCCTGACCGCATCCACGGCAGGCCGCGGTGAGGCGTCGTCCCGTGGGGTCGAGTCCGACTTCACCGTCCGCGCGCAGGCGGTGATCGTCTGCTCGGGTGGCATCGGCGGCAACTTCGACCTGGTCCGGAAGTTCTGGCCGACCGACCGCGGGCCGGCGCCTGCCGACCTGCTGTGCGGCGTACCTGCCTCGACCGACGGCCTGATGCTGGAGGTGGCCGAGCGGGCCGGGGCGCACCGGATCAACAGCGACCGGATGTGGCACTACGCCGAGGGGGTGGTCAACCATTCCCCGGTCTGGCCGGCACACGGCATCCGGATCCTGGCCGGCCCGTCATCACTGTGGCTGGACGCGCGCGGCAACCGGTTGCCGGCCCCGCTCTGGCCCGGCTTCGACACCCGCGGCACCGTCGACCACATCCTGTCGACGGGGTTCAGCTACTCCTGGTTGGTGCTGGACCAGCGGACCATCGGCCCGGAGTTCGCGCTGTCAGGCTCGGAGCAGAACACCGACATGACCGGTAAGTCGGTACGCGCACTATTGAAGAACCGCCTGTCGCCCGGTCCCACCGACGCGGTCGCGGCGTTCCAGCGGCAGGGCGTGGACTTCCTGACGGCCGCCTCACTGCCGGCCCTGGTCGCCGAGATGAACGCACTGTCCGGCGAGGACCTGCTGGATCCGGTCGCGGTGGCCGGCCTCGTGCACGGTCGTGACCTGCAGGTCCGGTCCGGCCTGGGCAAGGATCCGCAGTTGGCGGCGGTCGTGGCCGCGCGTCGGTACATCGGTGACCGCAAGATGCGCACGGTCGAGCCGCACGAGTTCACCGACCCTGCAGCAGGCCCGATGGTCGCTGTCCGGGTGCACATCCTGACCCGAAAGACGCTCGGCGGTCTGGAGACGGACCTGTCGTCGCGGGTACTGCGGTTCGGTGGCGACGCCATACCCGGGCTGTACGCGGCGGGCGAGGCGGCGGGTTTCGGCGGCGGCGGCGTGCACGGCTACCGGTCGTTGGAGGGCACCTTCCTCGGCGGCTGCCTGTTCAGCGGGCGTGCCGCGGGACGCGCGGCCGGTGCCTCGGTGGTCTGACCGGAGACGCTCCGGGTGGGCAGAGTAGAAACGAACCCGAACCGCCGCCGCGATCGAAAGTGACACCGATGACCCGACCGATCCGCATCGCCGTCCAGCTCCACCCGCAGCACGCCGACTACTCCCAGATCCGCGACGGCGTGATGCGCTGTGAGGAAGGCGGCGCCGACGTGGTGATGAACTGGGACCACTTCTATCCGCTCTACGGCGACCCGGACGGCAAGCACTTCGAGTGCTGGACGATGCTCGGTGCCTGGGCCGAGCAGACCGAGCGGGTCGAGTTCGGCGCCCTGGTCACCGGCGGCGGCTACCGTAACCCCGACCTGCTGGCCGACATGGCCCGGACCATCGACCACATCTCCGGCGGCCGTTTCATCCTCGGTATCGGAGCCGGCTGGTTCGAGAAGGACTACCAGGAGTACGGCTACGAATTCGGCACCGCCGGCAGCCGCCTGAAGCTGCTGGCCGAGTACCTGGACCGCATCGACGCACGGTTGCACACGCTCAATCCGCCCCCCACCCGGCACATCCCGATGCTGATCGGCGGCGGCGGGGAGAAAAAGACGCTGCGTCAGGTCGCCGAGCACGGCGACATCTGGCACGCGTTCTCCGATCTGGAAACGTACCGGCGCAAGGTCGCCATCCTGGCCGGACACTGCGCCGACGTGGGGCGCGACCCGTCCGAGATCGAGCACTCCACCGAGATCAGCCGCATCGACGAGGCCGAGGCGAACGCCCTGGCCGACGCCGGGGTCACACTGTTCACGATCGGTATCGGCGGGCCTGACTACGACCTCGCGCCGCTGCAGAAGTGGGCGGCCTGGCGGGACGCCCGCAACGCGGGCTGATCCGCCTTCGCACCACGTGTGCGACCGACGCATCTGTTGTTACAGATGCGCGGGTTACGAAGTCGACGCGAAGAGACCCGGGTCGCTGCCGCGGCGGCGCACGTCAGCGTTGCTCCTTCGAGCACCACCAGGTGGTGCGGCCACCGACGGTGTCCCGCAGCATCGCAGCACCACAGCGCGGGCAGCTGCCGCCCTTGTGCCGCGCCGGGATGACGTCACCGGTGTGCACTCCGCCGTGCGCGATGGCCGACTCGGTGGCCTCGTGGAGCGCGTCGTGCAGCCGGGTCAGCGTCCGCGGCGTCAGCTCGTCCACCGGGGTGGACGGCCGGATCTTCGCGCGCCACAACGTCTCGTCGGCGAGCAGGTTACCGACCCCCGCGATGACGCTCTGGTCCAACAGCCGCGCCTTGATCGGCGCGTGGGATCCGGCGATCACCTGGCGGAACGTGGCCCGGTCGACCAGTCGGGCGTCGGGGCCGAGCGCCTCCAGGTTCGGGTCCAGCCGGGCCCGCGACAGCCGGCGCTTGTCGAACATCCGCAGGTTTCCGCCGTCGGCGAAGAACAGCGTGAAGCGATCCCAACTCGGATTCGCGGTGCCGGTGCCCAGTCGGATCGGATCCCCGCCCTCGTGCGTCGCGCCGTCGGCGTCGTTGATGAAGATGCGACCCGCCATGCCCAGGTGCAGACCGAGCGTCAGGTCCGGGTTCGGATCGTCCCCGCCGCGCACCCAGGCGGTCTCACACCACATCGTCTTGCCGCGACGGCGGGCCGCGATCAGCGCCCGGCCGACGAGCACCGCCTTCATCTCACCGGGCTGGTGGGGGCGGCAGACGTAGCTGTCGGAGTCGTCGACGTCGGCGATCTCCCGGTTCAGGCCGGCACGCTCGATGACCGCGCGGGCGGTCTCCACCTCAGGGAGTTCGGGCACCCGGCCAGTCTGCCTGGAACCGCGGTCGGCCCGGCGTACCACCCGGCTCGGTCATCGCGCGAAGGGGTCAGCCCCGCCGCCGTTTGTAGCGGTCCGACACCGCCCGCTCGATCTCGCGCCGCGCGTCGCGTTCGGCCAGGTCGTGGCGCTTGTCGTACGACTTCTTGCCACGGGCCACCGCCAGCTCGAGCTTGGCGAGGCCGTTCGAGAAGTACAGGGAAAGCGGCACCAACGCGTGTGGGCTCTCGTGCAGCACGGCGCTGATCCGCAGGATCTCCCTCCGGTGGAGCAGCAGCTTCCGGGGTCGGCGGGACGCGTGGTTGTTCCAGGTGCCCTGCAGGTACTCCGGGATCGTCACGCCGTGCAGCCACACCTCCCCGTCGGTGATCACCGCGAACCCCTCGACCAACGACGCCCGACCCTCCCGCAGCGACTTCACCTCGGTACCGGTCAACACGAGCCCGACCTCGTAGGTCGTCTCGATCGCATAGTCGTGCCGGGCCTTGCGGTTGCGCGCGATGATCTGCCGGCCGTCGGTGGTCTTCATCGGGGTCAACGGTAGTGGCGTCGCCCGGGACCGTGGGTGGATCCGCCGGCTGTACCGCCTGACTACGGTCGGAGGATGCGGCAGAGCATCTACCGGTGGTTCGCACACACCCCCTGGCCCGGCGACATCGCCATCGCGGTCGGGGTGGCGTGCATCGGGCTGATCACCGGCTTCGGCTACTACGGCGACGCCCGTGACTGGCTGGGTGTTCTGGTGGCCGTCCCGCTGGCGTTCCGGCGGACCCATCCGGTGCCGGTGCTGCTGTCCAGCATCGGTCTCGAACTGTTGGTGCTGGTCGCGGGCCAACCGGGCCTGACGTCGGCCAGCGTGCTGCTGGTCATCTACTCCAGCGTCGTCTGTCCGCCCGATCGGGTGTGGGGCCGCGTAGCGCTGTGGGCGGGGATTGCCGGCGCCGTTCTCATCCCGGTCACGCGGTACGGCTGGGACACCACCTACACGCTCGGGTCGATGGTCGCCCTGCTCGCCCTCGTCGCGGTGGCCTACGTGGCCGGCGACCGGCAGCGGGCCGACCTCGACTTCCGCGCCGCCGAGCTCGCGGCGCTGGCGGAGCGGACCCGCCTGGTCACCGCCGAACGCGACCAGCGGGTGCGTAACGCCGCCGCCGCCGAGCGGACCCGGATCGCGCGTGAGCTGCACGACATCGTCGCCCACTCGCTGGCCGTCATCGTCGTGCAGGCCGACGGTGGTGCGGCAGCAGCGGCGACCAACCCCGCGGTAGCCACCGAGGTGCTCCGCACGATCGCCGAGACCAGCCGTCAGTCACTCGCCGAGATGCGGGCGCTGGTCGGGGTTCTGCGCTCCGACGGCGGCATCGGCGAGCCGGACGGTTTCCTCCCGCAGCCCGGTCTGGCTTCGCTGGACCGTCTGGTCGACCAGATCCGGCAGTCCGGCGTCGATGTCGTCCTGCACCTGTCCGATGATGTCCCTCCACTGTCGCCCACCGTCGACCTCACCGTCTTCCGGATCATCCAGGAAGGGCTCACCAACGTGCTCAAGCACGCCGGACCTTCGGTTGTCGCAGAGGTCGAGATCGCCGTCATCGAAGGTGATCTCGCGGTCGAGGTGGTCGATGACGGGCGTGGTGCGGCGGCGGTGTCCGACGGCGCGGGCAACGGCATCCAGGGCATGCGGGAGCGGCTCGCCGTCCTCGACGGACGTCTCTGGGCGGGTCCGCGCCCCGGTGGGGGCTTCCGGCTGCGGGCGGCCGTACCCCTCACCCCGTGGTCAGCCAGGCCGGGCAGCACGGACAGCACGGACAGCACGGACACAGTGAAGATCCCGCTCGGCGACCCCCGGTGATCCGGGTCTACCTGGTCGACGACCAGGCCCTGGTCCGGGCCGGCTTCGGGATGCTGATCAACGCCCAGGACGACATGACCGTGGTCGGCGACGCCGCCGACGGCGCCGCCGCACTCGCCGGGCTGGCCACCACCGCTGCGGACGTCGTCCTGATGGACATCCGGATGCCGGTGATGGACGGCGTCGAGGCCACCCGACGGCTGCTCGCGCATGTGCGCCCGGAAACCCCGAAAGTATTAATACTGACCACTTTCGACCTCGACGAGTACGTCTTCGCGGCCCTCAAGGCGGGCGCCTCCGGGTTCCTGCTCAAGGACACCCGCCCGGACGAGCTGCTGTCGGCGATCCGGGCCATCGCGGCCGGCGACGCCGTGGTCGCCCCGTCGGCCACCCGACGGTTACTGCAGCACGTCACCGCCGCCCTGCCGGGGACGGTCCCGGTGCCGGACGATCGGCTGGAGCAGCTCACCACCCGCGAGCGGGAGGTGCTCGAACAGATCGCCCGCGGCCTGACCAACCCCGAGATCGCCGCCGCGCTGTTCATGGCCGAGTCCACGGTCAAGACCCACGTCGGCAGTCTGCTGGCCAAGCTGGCCCGCCGCGATCGCGTCGGACTGGTGCTGTTCGCCTACGAGACCGGGCTGGTGCGCTGACCTCGAGGCGACCGGGCCAGGCGGTCTCCACCCACGGGTGGAGACCGCTCCCCGGATCCGGGCCGCCGGTGCCACCCGCCCGGCGCCGTCGGTCGATGTGGCAGACCACCGCTGCTTCCTAGCGTTGACCTCGTCGCCGCGGAGTGGTCCGCACCCCGCGCTCCGGAGAGGAAACACCCATGACCGCTGCAGGTCTCGTCCAACCCCCGACCGACGCCCGAACGACCGTGGCCCGCGCCGTCGAGGTCACCAAGGTCTACGGCGAGGGATCGACCTCCGTCACCGCGTTGGACCGGGTCGACGTCGCCGTCGCACCCGGCTCGTTCACCGCGATCATGGGTCCGTCCGGTTCCGGCAAGTCGACGCTGATGCACTGTCTGGCGGGACTGGACCAGCCGACGTCCGGGCAGGTCTTCATCGACGGTGAGCTGATCACCGGGCTACCGGACCGGCAGCTGACCGAGGTGCGCCGGGATCGTATCGGTTTCGTCTTCCAGAGCTTCAACCTGCTGCCGATGCTGTCGGCACGGGACAACATCACGCTGCCGCTGGAGCTGGCCGGTCGCAGGGTCGACCGCGCCGCGCTCGCCGCGCTGGTCACCTCGTTGGGCCTCGCCGACCGGCTCGGCCACCGGCCGGCCCAGCTGTCCGGCGGCCAGCAGCAGCGCGTCGCGATCGCCCGCGCCCTGATCACCCGCCCCGCGGTCGTCTTCGCCGACGAACCCACCGGGGCGCTGGACTCAACGACGGGCACTGCCCTCCTGAGCTACCTGCGCTCAGCCGTGCGCGAGCTCGGCCAGACCGTCGTGATGGTCACCCACGACCCGCACGCCGCCGCCTACGCCGACCGTGTCGTGTTGCTGGCCGACGGCCGGGTCCGCGGCGAGATCGACCGGCCCACAGCGGATACCGTACTGTCCGCGCTCGCCTCGCTGGCGGCGTGATGCGCTCCGCCTGGGCGAACCTACGCGCCTATCCGGGTCGCTTCGTCGCCGTGGTGATCGCCATCGCCATCGGCGTCGGATTCGCCGCCGCGACGCTGGTGTTCACCGCGAGCTTCCGTACCGACCTGGTCCGCTCCGTGGGAGCGGCGGAGAGCCTGTCGGACGTCGAGGTACGGGCCGGCGACACCGACCTGCGGGCCGACGACCCGCGACTGCTGGGCACGCCGGGCGTCGCGGCGACGGACCCGCGCTACACGGCCTACGTGGAGCTGCGGACCGCCGAGGTGCACGGGTACACCACAATCCGGAGCATCCCGGCCGACCCGGTTCAGCGCTGGTTCGAGCTGCAGAGCGGCACCTGGCCGACCGGACCCGACTCCGTTCTCACCGACGCCGGCACCGCCACCCGCAACGGGCTCACCGTCGGCGACACCTTGACGCTGTCCGACGCGAACGGCGTCCCGCGGCAGCTCACACTGGGTGGGCTGGTCGACGTCCACGTCTCGAAGTTGGCCGGCGCGGCCGACCAGTTCTTCGGGGACGCGCCCCTGGTGTCGGCGTTGTCCGGCGGGTACATCGACCGGATCGCGGTGACCGTGGCCGGCGGCGCATCTCCGGACAACGTCGCAGTGGACCTCGGGCGGGCGTTCGGCCCGGACGCCCAGGTACGCACCGGGGCGGCGGCCGCCGAGGATCGGACATCGACCGTCACCGGTGGGACCCGGACCTTGACGGGCGTCCTGCTGGCCTTCGCCGCCATCGCCGGACTGGTGGCGGCATTCGTCATCGCCAATACCTTCACCATCCTGGTCGCCCAGCGGCAGCGGCAGCTCGGGTTGCTGCGGTGCGTCGGGGCATCCCGACAGCAGGTCCGGCGCTCGCTGATCGCGGAGGCCGCGGTGGTCGGCGTCATCGGTTCGACGCTGGGCCTGGTCCTCGGGGTCGGGGTGGGGGCGGCCGCGATGGGTGTCGCCGGTGTCGCCATGGGCAGTCTGACGGTGTCGCCACCGAGCATGGCTATCGTGGCGATCATCGGAGTAGCGGTGACCGTGCTCGCCGCGTGGGTGCCCGCCGCCCGGGCGATGCGGGTGACCCCGCTGGCCGCCCTGAGTGCGGTGCCGACCGCGGCGGAGGACCGGCGTGCGAGCCGGGTGCGCGTCCTGATCGGTGGCGGCTTCTCGCTGGTCGGCGGCGCCGGGCTGGCCGCCGGGGTGGTGCTGCCGTCCCTGCTGGTCGCGGTGGGCGGCGGGTTGCTGTCGGCGAGTGGGCTGATGCTCCTGTTGCGTTCGGTGCTGCCGTGGATGCTGCGGTGGGTCGGCGGGGCGGCCCGGCTCGGCGGGGTGCCGGGCCGACTGGCAGCGGCCAACGCGGTGCGTCATCCAGGGCGATCGGCGGCGACCTGTACCGCGCTGGTCGTCGCGGTGGGGCTCATCGTGACGTTGCAGGTGGCGGCCGCGTCGGCGCAGGCAAGCCTGTCCCAGGCGTTGTCGGAGCGATTCCCGCTGGACGTCAGCGTGGTGACCGCCTCCGACGGCGCAGGCGCACTGCCGGCCGAGTTGATCGACCGGGTGGACCGGATCGACGGTCTGCGGGCGGTCGCGGTGGCCGGCACGGCGGCGGCGGTGGGCACCCTGACGCAGACGTTTCCGCTGACGGTCCTCGGCGCCGCCGCGGACAGCGTGGCGGTGTTGCGGGCACCCGCGCCACAGCCCGGTGAGATCGCCCTGCCGGGCTGGTTGGTCGGGTCGCTGGACCTGAAGACCGGCGACCCGGTCACGGTGTCCCAGGGTGGCACCGTGGTCACCCTGCGGCTCGCCGACAACCGTGTCGCCGACAACCTCGACGGGGCGGTGGTGGTGACCGCCACGGACCTGGCGTTACTGGATCGGGCGGCTCAGCCGCGGGCGATCTGGGGAGCGCTGGACGACATCGACGAGGCGGACACCGTGATCGGGGACCTCAAGCCCCTGCTGGTGTCCGACGAGTCGCTGCTGCTGACCGGGGCGGCGGTCGAGCACGCCGCACTCACCCAGGGCCTGGACACCGTCCTGCTGCTGGTGATGGCGCTGCTGGCAGTCGCGGCGGTGATCGCGGTCGTCGGGATCGGCAACACCCTGGGGTTGTCGGTGGTGGAACGCACCCGGGAGTCGGCGCTGCTGCGGGCACTGGGGCTGCGGCGGGGTCAGCTGCGGCTGAGCATCGCCGTCGAGGCGGCCCTGCTGGCCTCGGTGGGAGCGGTGGTCGGCATCGTCCTCGGGGTCGGCTACGGCGCGGTCGGCGCGGCTGCCACCTTTGCCGAGGTCGGCGAGAAGCTCGTTGTCGCCGTACCTTTCGGGGAGCTCGCGATGGTGTTAATGCTCGCCCTGGCCGCCGGCATGATCGCCTCCGTGCTGCCGGCGAGACGGGCGGCACGGGCCACCCCGACGGCGGCTCTGGCGGAGGTTTGAGCGTCAGCCGGTCCGGGCCCGGCCGTGCGAGGGGTCCGGGCAACGGCAGGGCGACGCCCTACCGCGGCGCGCCGTCACCGCGGGTGCCAGCCGGTCGGCCGTACCCCTTCGACCGGGTCAGGCCTGGGTGAACCGCCGAACGGTCGGTCTCGCGATCACCCACCGTGACAGCAATATCACCCTCAAAACCCTACGAATGTATCTCAAAGTAACGGTATCGTAGCTCCCTGCAACCACATCCTGCGTCTGTGATCGCCGGGGTACCCGGCGGTCCGGGGTTGCCCGACACGAAGGACCTCTCCATGACGACATCCCTCACGCCGGCCCTGTCGAGCGCCACCCCGGGCGTGCACACCGACATCGCCCGCGCCGTCGGTGTCACGAAGATCTTCGGCAGCGGCCCCACCGCGCTGACCGCCCTGGACGACGTGTCCGTGGGTTTCCCCGTCGGATCGTTCACGGCCATCATGGGCCCGTCCGGCTCCGGCAAGTCGACCCTGATGCACTGCCTGGCCGGCCTGGACAACTGCACCAGCGGCCAGGTCTTCGTCGACGGGGTCGAGCTCGGCAGTCTCAACGACCGAAAGCTCACGATCCACCGTCGGGATCGCATCGGCTTCGTGTTCCAGAGCTTCAACCTGCTACCGATGCTGTCGGCCGAGGAGAACATCCTGCTGCCGGTGGAGCTGGCCGGACGCAAGGTCGACAAGCGCCTGTTCGACGAGCTGGTCACCTCCCTCGGACTGACCGAGCGCCTGTCGCACCGGCCGGCCCACCTGTCCGGCGGCCAGCAGCAGCGCGTTGCTGTCGCACGGGCGCTGGTCACCCGCCCCGCAGTCGTCTTCGCCGACGAGCCGACCGGCGCGTTGGACTCCAAGACCGGCGCCGCCCTGCTGAACTACCTGCGCGCAGCCGCTCACGATCACGGCCAGACCATCGTGATGGTCACCCACGACCCGGTGGCCGCCACCTACGCCGACCGCGCCATCCTGCTCGCCGACGGACAACTCCGCGGCGAGCTCACGTCGCCCGACGTCGACTCGGTACTGCACGCGCTCTCGGCACTGGCGGCCTGAGGTGCGCTCGGCCTGGGCCAACCTCCTCCTCTACCGGCGACGCTTCGCCGCCGTCATCCTCGCGATCGCCATCGGGGTCGGCTTCGCCGCCTCGACGCTGATCTTCACCGCGAGCTTCCGCACCGACCTGGCCCGGACGGTCGGCGCGGCGGCGTCCCTGGTGGACGTCGTCGTGCAACCACTGGACGGCAGGGACACTGCGACGTTGCTGGACCGGATCACCGCCGTCCCGGGCGTCGCCGCCGTCGAACCGGTGCAGCACGCGATCCTCAGGTACCGCACCGACACGACGCGCGGCTTCACTCACGTCCAGTCCATCGCGGACGCGCCCTCACTGCGTTGGTTCGACCTCACTGCCGGGCAGTGGCCCTCGGCGGCCGCCGACCCCGCGACGTCCGTGGCCGTGGACGCCGACACCGCGGACCGCAACCGGCTCGCGATAGGCAGCGTTGTCGTCGTCACCACCACCGACAACGTCGAACGCCGGCTCACGGTGGTCGGCCTGCTGGACGTGCACCGCTCCTCGCTCACCGGGTCCCGCGATGAGCTGTACGCCACCATCGGTCTCGCCGGTCAACTCGCGGGCGGCGTGGTCGACGCGTTCGACGTGACCGCCACCCCCGGGATCGACCCGGGAGCGCTTGCCTCATCCGTCGGCACCGCCCTGGGCACGGCGGCGGTCGTACGGACCGGGTCCGCGGTCGCCGCCGGCCAGGTGGAGGTCGCACTCGGCGGTACCCAGACGCTGGGCACCGTGCTATTAGCCTTCGCGGTGATTGCCGGACTGGTCGCGTCGACCGTCGTGGCGAACACCTTCAACATCCTCATCCATCAGCGACAACGCCAGATCGGGCTGTGGCGCTCCATCGGCGCCTCCCGGAGCCAGGTACGCCGCTCGGTCCTGTCCGAAGCTCTGTTGGTCGGAGTGCTCGGCTCGCTGGCCGGGGCGCCGCTGGCGATCGGTGCGGCGCTGGTGGCACTGCCGATCGCCCACCTGCAGACGTCGAGCCTGACGGTCCAGTCGCTACCGATGGGTCTCTGCATGGCCGCCGGAATTCTGATCACTGTGGTGGCCGCGGTGATGCCGTCGGCCCGGGCCATGAAGGTTTCCCCATTGGCTGCGCTCAACCTGCTGATCCCGGCACCGTTCGGCAAGAACCGCGGACTCCTCCGCGCCTTCAGCGGTGCCTTGATGGTGGCGGCCGGTGGAAGTGGGCTTGCCGCCGGGGTGGTGCTGCCGTCGTTGGCGGTGGCCATCGGTGGTGGGGTGGTGTCGGCGCTGGGAGTGCTTCTGCTGCTGCGTTCGGTACTGTCCCGGTTCCTCCGCCTGATCGGCCCCACCGCCCAGCTGGCCGGCACGCCGGGTCGATTGGCTGCGGCGAACGCGCTGCGCAACCCGCACCGCGCCGCGGCGACCGCGACCGCGCTGACCATTGCGGTCGGGCTCATCGTCACGCTGCAGGTGGCCGGCGCGACTGCCCGCGCCAGCCTGTCCGCCTCGCTCGACGACCGCTTCCCACTCGACGTCAGCATCACCAGCACGCCGGAGCAGTCGGCGGCGAGCCCCACCGGACTCGCCCTACCGCAGCTGCCGACCACGCTGGAGAATCAAATGCTCGCGGTCGATGGGCTCACCACACGGACGCTGCGCGGCACATCGGCCGATCTCCGGATCAAGGGCATCCCGACTGCGGTCACCGTCCTCGGAGCCCCGACCGACGTCGACGAGGTCGTTCGCTCAGCTGTCGTCACCTCGGGCACCATCGCGCTGCCCGACGGCTTGATGACTTCGTCGCATCTGCGGGTCGGCGAGAAGGTCGAAGTCGCCGGACCGTCCGGAACCCTGGAGCTGGCCGTGTCCGGCAGCCACCTGGCCCGCGGCCAACGCGCCACCGTCATCGTGGCCGCTGCCGACCTCGACGTGCTCGACCCGAAGGCCGGCCCCGCCGCGATCTGGGGACAGCTGGCCGAGATCGACACCGCCAACGCCGCCATCAGCACGCTCAATCCGATGGTCGACCCGTACCCGACGATCGTGCTGTCCGGAGCGGCCGTGGACCACTCCTCGATCTGGAAGGGGCTCACCAGGATCCTGCTGCTGGTCACCGCCCTGTTGTCGGTCGGAGCGGTGATCGGGGTGGTCGGCATCGGCAATACTCTCGGACTCGCTGTCACCGAACGCACCCGCGAATCAGCTTTGTTGAGAGCACTCGGCCTGCGCCGTGGACAACTCCGGATCAGCCTCGCCGTGGAGGCAGCTCTCCTCGCCCTCGTGGGTGCGGTTGTCGGGATCGGTCTGGGCGCCGTCTACGGCTGGGTCGGGGCGGCGGCGACGTTCGGCGAGATCAACACCCCACTGGTGATCGCCTTCCCGACCGGGGATGTGCTGCTGGTGCTCGGCCTGGCCATTCTCGCTGCCATCGCCGCCTCGGTCCTGCCGGCCCGCCGCGCAGCACGCGCCCCGCTCCGGGCCGTTCTCGCCGAGATCTGATCCCCCGCCGCCACCCTGCCGTAACCGGATGGTCGGCCCGCGCGCCCGCGCGTTTTCGACACGGCTGCAGTTCCCGGCCGGAGGCTCCGCGCAGTCCACCATCGGACGCACTGCGGAGGTGACTGTCCACAGCAGGCTGGCGGTGCCGCGGGTTAGCCTGCCTGCCGTGACCACCGTCCCGGCCCGGAGCGTGAACCGTCAGATCCTGGCGCTGGCCCTGCCTGCGCTCGGGGCGCTGATCGCCGAACCGCTGTTCCTGCTGGCCGACTCGGCGATCGTCGGGCACCTCGGGGTGGCGCCGCTGGCCGGTCTCGCGCTGGCCGCCACCGTGCTGACCACGGCCGTCGGTCTGAGTGTCTTCCTGGCGTACGGCGCGACCGCGGCCGTGGCCCGGCGGGTGGGTGCCGGCGACCTGCGGGGTGCCCTGCAGCACGGTGTCGACGGGATGTGGCTGGCGTTGTGTATCGGTGCCGTTCTGCTGGCCCTCACCGCCCCGACCGCCGGCGGGCTCGTCGCCCTCCTCGGCGGGTCCGGTGAGGTCGCCGACCAGGGCGCGACCTATCTGTACTGGTCGGCGTTCGGACTGCCGCCGATGTTGCTCGTGCTGGCCTGCACCGGCGTCCTGCGCGGCCTGCAACGGACGGTCCCGCCGTTGGTGGTCGCCGCCGTCGGCGCCGCCCTCAACGTCGGCCTCAACCTGCTGCTCGTCCACGGCCTCGACCTGGGCATCGCCGGCTCCGCGATCGGCACGGTCATCGTCCAGTATCTGATGGCGGTCGCCCTCACGGTGGCCGTGTTCCGGGCGGCCGGACCCGGTGGGGTGCCGGTGCGGCCGTCGGTGCGCCGGGTCAGCCACGCCGGCCGCGCCGGTGTACCGGTGTTCCTGCGCACCCTCACCCTGCGGATCGCGGTCCTGCTCACGGTGGTGGTCGGAGCGACCAAGGGCGAGGTCGTGTTGGCCGGCCTGCAGGTCACGTTCAACGTCTGGAACCTGCTGGCGCTGGCGCTGGACGCGATCGCCATCGCCGCGCAGGCCCTCACCGGTCACGCCCTGGGCGCCGGCGACGCGGGTGCCGCCCGCGCCCTGACCCGGCGAATGCTGCACTGGGCGTGCTGGGCCGGGGTGGTGCTCGGGGCGATCCTGGCGGCGGCTGCCCCGTTCGTCGGGCGGCTCTTCAGCCCCGACCCGGCGGTGATCGCCGCCGTCACCGCGGCCTGCCTGGTGCTGGCCGCGGGTCAGTTGCTGTCCGGCTGGGTCTTCGTGTTGGACGGGGTACTCCTGGGGGCCGGCGACGGCCGCTACCTCGCCGTCGCGGGTGTGGTCAACCTGATCGTCTATCTGCCGGCCCTGGTCCTGGTCGGTCGAGCCGCTCCGGACGGCACCGCCGGGCTGGTCTGGCTGTGGGCGGTCTATGCGGGGGTCTACATGACGGCGCGTGCCGTCACCCTGGGGCTGCGCTACCGCGGAACCGGGTGGGTGGTGGTGGGGTGATGACCGAGACGATCGCTCCCGTCCGGTCCCGGACGCGCGTAAACTCGACCGTTCTCAATTGCTGCACGTAGGACCTGAAGGAAGCATCGTCATCAGCCAGGACATCACCGACCAGCTGGCCACCTCCGTGACCGCCGGATCCCCCCCACCCGACGTGACCGCAGCACCTGCCGACCGGACCTCACCGGGTCCGACCGACGGGCCGGAGATCGGCGCGGACCAGGGCACGTCATCTGCTGCCGACGACGGCATCGCGCACGAACAGCGCTACGTCGGTGTGCTCTACGAACGCCTGGACGACCTCTGGGCCGAGACGAAGGACTCGTTGCGTCGCGCACTACGCGAGACCGACGGGACGCCGCAGGGTCTGACCAACCGCGACGTCGCCGCCGCCCGCTACTCCGATCGGCTGCAGCAACTGGGCTCCGCCGAGTACGGATTGTGCTTCGGCCGGCTGGATCTCGATCCGGCCCGGCCGCCCGCCCCGCACCTGGATGGAGAGCAGGATGGCCGTGGCGCTGACCCGGACCGGCTCTACATCGGCCGGATGGGGTTGTACGACCAGGACTTCGAGACGCTGCTGATCGACTGGCGTGCGCCCGCCGCCCGGCCCTTCTACCTGGCCACCGCGGTCGCACCGGCCGGGGTCACCCGTCGCCGGCACCTGCGGACGCGCCGGCGGCGGGTGGTCTCCATCGACGACGAGTCGCTGGTCTACGTCCCCGGCACCGCCGCCGCACCGACCTCGCTGACCGGCGAGTCCGCTCTGCTCGCGGCCCTCGGCGCGGCGCGGACCGGCCGGATGGGCGACATCGTCGAAACCATCCAGGCCGAGCAGGACCGGATCATCCGGTCGGAGGTCAATGGTGCCCTCGTCGTCCAAGGCGGGCCCGGCACCGGTAAGACCGCCGTGGCCCTACACCGTGCGGCCTACCTGCTGTACACGCACCGCGAGCGGTTGGCCACCCGCGGCGTGCTCGTGGTCGGGCCGAACTCGACCTTCCTGCGCTACATCGAGCAGGTGCTTCCGGCGCTGGGCGAGACCGCGGTGTCGCTGGCGACCGTCGGCACCCTCTACCCCGGGATAAGAGCCACCGTGACCGACGGCGCCGCGGTGGCGGTGATCAAGGGAGCTCCATCGATGGCGGCAACCGTCGCCGCCGCCGTGGCGGACCGGCAGCAGCTGCCCGACCGCGGCGACAGCGTCCGCTTCGAGCGCTACCAGCTGACCCTGGACCGGGGCCAGGTCACCCAGGCCCGTCGTCGGGCTCGTAGCTCGCGACAGCCGCACAACAAGGCCCGGTCGATCTTTTTCTCCGAGATGCTCACCGTGCTGGCCCATCGCTACGCCGACCAGGTCGGCGAGAACGTGGCCGGCGGCGGCAACCTGCTCGACCGCCACGATCTGGACGACGTCCGTGACGAACTCCGTGCCGACGGCCGGATCCAGGCCGCCCTGAACACTCTCTGGCCTCGGTTGACCCCCGAGGCCTTGCTCCGTGACCTGTTCGCCTCCGACGACGCGATGGCCCGGATCGACCTCACGTCCGAGCAGCGGAGACTGCTCCGGCGTGAGCGGTCGGCGCCGTGGTCCGTCGAGGACGTTCCGCTGCTCGACGAGGCGGCCGAGCTCCTGGGCGTGGACGACCGTGCCGGGCAGGCGCGCGCCCGCCGTCGCCGGGACGAGGAGGTCGAGTACGCCCAGGGCGTGCTGGACGTCATCGAGGGGTCCCGGTCGGCCGACTTCGAGGACGACGCCGAGGAGGAGATGCTGGTCGCGTCCGA
This sequence comes from Nakamurella sp., assembly GCA_039916325.1. GTDB lineage: Bacteria > Actinomycetota > Actinomycetes > Mycobacteriales > Nakamurellaceae > Nakamurella. Next base: position 21,246 of record JBDSLP010000238.1, read on the forward strand.
CCTGATCAGCGCCGATGTGCTCGCTGACCGGCAGGAGGAGCTGTCCCGGCTGACCACCGCAGAGCGCGCCTCACTCGACCGGGAGTGGACCTACGGACACCTCATCGTGGACGAGGCCCAGGAGCTGTCACCGATGGCCTGGCGGACCCTGATGCGCCGCTGCCCCACCCGGTCGATGACCATCGTCGGGGACGTCGCGCAGACGTCGGACCCGGCCGGCACGTCATCCTGGCAGCAGGTGCTCACGCCGTACCTGGGCGAGCGATGGCGCCTGGCCGAGCTGACGGTGAACTACCGCACGCCGGCCGAGATCATGGTCGTGGCCAACGAGGTACTGGCCGCGATCGACCCGGACCGCCGGCCCCCCGAGTCGGTTCGCGAGACCGGCGAGCGGCCGATCGTCACCGCGGTGGCCACGGACGGGGTGGTCGCGGCCATCGTCGCGGCGGCCGAGCGGGAGAGCGAACGGCAGGTTGCCGACCGGGACGGCACCGTCGACAGCGCCGACACCGCCCCGGGGACGACGGCGATCGTCGTGGCCGACGACGCGCTGGCCGCGCTGACCGCGGCGGTGACCGCGTACCGTCCGGGTCTGCTCGAGGAGGACGTCTCCGACGACCCGGACCTTCGTCGACCGCTGGTCATGCTGACCACGCGGCAGGCCAAGGGCCTGGAGTTCGACGCGGTGATCCTCGTCGAGCCGGCGGCGATCGCCGCCGAATCCGGGCGCGGCCTCAACGACCTCTACGTCGCGTTGACCCGGCCGACCAAGCGGCTCACGGTGCTGCACTCGACCCCGCTGCCCGACGTGCTGCGATCCGGCCTCGAGAACACCGGCTCGGCGGACACCGAGCCGAAAAACACCGAGCCGATGTGATGCCGCCCGTCGAATCGTCGGATCCGTTCGACCTGGATCGGTTCGTGCGCGCCCAGGACGGCGGGGTCCACGACCGGGCGGCAGCCGAGATGCGCCGCGGCCGGAAGACCGGCCATTGGATGTGGTTCGTCTTCCCGCAGCTCAGAGGCCTGGGATCGAGCCCGATGGCGGTTGGCTACGCCATCGGCTCGCTCGCCGAGGCCGCGGCGTACCTGCGACATCCGGTACTCGGGCCCCGATTGACCGCGGCGACGGGGTCCCTGCTGGAGCTGGGACCCGAGGCCAGCGCGGGAGGAGTGTTCGGTGGCGTCGACGCGATGAAGCTGCGCTCGTCGATGACGCTCTTCGCCCGGGCCGTCCCGGGCGAGCCGGTGTTCGGGGCCGTACTCGAGCGGTACTTCGACGGGATGGCCGATCCCGCCACCGAGCGGCAGCTCGAGGCCTGACCGCCTTCGACGGCGACGGGCAACCACCGCTGCCGAGGGATGTGTGCACCCGGAGCGAGGTGCGCCGCATCGCGATCGAACGGCGGCTCACCACCCCGAGGGCAACCGCCCGTCGATGATGGTCGTGGTCGCATCGGGCCACACCACCAGCGCGCTGCGCCCGGCCCGGGTCCGCAGCCATTCGGCGGCCACGGCCCCCTGCACGTAGGCGGCGGTGGCGTCGATGTCGGCCCAGGTCAGCGACGGCCCGGTGACGGTCACCGACGCGACTCCGGTGGCTGGCCGGCCGGTCCGGGCGTCGATGAGGTGCTGCCCGCGATGTGCGGTGCCGGAGGTGGCGACCGCCCCGGTCCGGACCGGGATCACCGCGATGACCCGCGTCGGGTCCAACGGGTGCTCCACGCCGATCCGCCAGTCCGGTCGATCGGGATCGGCGACGTGGCAGACCATGTCACCCCCGGCGGACACACACCAGTCGGTGTCGTCCAGCGCGGCCAGGTGCCGCGAGGCACGCTGGATGGCCCACCCCTTGACGACTCCGCTGGGCTCCAGCCGGGTCCCGCCGCGCCCGTCGGGCAGCCACACGGAGAACGCCCCGCCGGACTGCTCCTCGGCGGCGCGTCCCAGGTCGAGGACCTCGAGGACCTCCGCAGGACACTGAGCCTGCGTCAGTTCACCACGCCCGAGCCGGCTGATGACCGAGTCCTCGCGGTAGGTGCTGAAGACCTGATCGACCCGGCGTAACCGGGCGATGAACGCGGACCAGGCCCGCCGGCCGGTGGTGGTGTCGGCGTGCCTGCCGCGGAGAGCCAGGCTGATGGGCATCCCCATCAGGTGCGCGACCTCGCGCCGGACCGGGCCGGAGTCGACGGCCACCCCGGGGGTCACAGACCGGCCTGGTCGAGCGCGGATTGCAATGACGTGAGGTAGCCGTTGCTGGTCACAGTGGCGCCGCTGACCATGTCGATGTTCGCGCTCTGATTGCTGACCGTCTCCTGCACCAGGATCGGCAGGGCCACGGCGTTGATCTGCTGGTCCTCGCCGTTCCCGCTCGGGTAGACCGGGACGCTGACCGCGCTGATCTTCCCGTCGGTCACGGTGATCGCCACCTGCACGTCACCCCAGCGGGTCGAGGCGACCCTGCCGGTGTAGGTGGTGGTCGTCGACGCGGACGCAGGGCTGCTCGCCGAGGTGGCGGCGGTACTGCCGTTCGCCGCCGTCGACGTCGAGGGTGACGCCGGCGCGGTCACCGCGTTACCGGTGCCCGATCCAGCGGTTCCCGACTTACCGGTGCTCGATCCAGCGGTTCCCGACTTACCGGTGCTCGATCCGGCGGTGCCCGATCCGGCGGTGCCCCCAGCCGTCGCGGTCCCGACGTACGGCCTCTGGGCGCTGGTGGCCGCAGACGCATTGGTCGCGTTCGTGGAGGTGCGGTAGCCGAACAACAGCACGACGATGCTGACGGTGGTGGCGAACCACAGGACGATCTTCTTCATGATCAGGTCACCCACCAAAGCTCTCGGTGTGGATACGGTCGCGCGGCACTCCGGCGGCCAGGACAAGTCGTTCGAATCCCTCGGTCCACGGCTTCGGGCCGCAGAGGTAGACGTCCCGGTCGGCGAGATCGGGCACCAGCTGCCGGAGGGCGGTCCGCTCGTCGAGACCGCGCACAGCCGGGCCGAGCACGGACTCCGGGCGCGGACGACGTCCGGGTAGCGACACCAACCGCAGGCCGCGGCGGGCAGCCAGCTTGTCGAGTTCGCGGGTGAAGAGCGGTTCGTCGGTGTAGCGCTGAAGCAGCACCGCCTCGCCGGGGGCATAGGACAGGCCCTCGGCCAGTGACCGCAACGGGGTGATCCCCACTCCGGCCCCGGCCAGCATGACGCCGCGGCGGGTCCGCGCCCGGTCGGTGAGGCGTCCGTACGGGCCCTCGAACCAGACCCGGGTCCCCGGCTGCAGCGCGGCGAGCCGGGTGCTGCCCGGGCCCAGCGCCTTGGCGGTGATCCGCAGGCTGCGGCCGTCAGGTGCGGCCGACAGCGAGTAGGGGTTGCCGCGACTCCAGCCCCTGCCGTTGAGGAAGCGGACGGTGATGAACTGCCCGGAGCGCATGGGCAGCCGGCCGAGCCGCTTGCCGGTCAGGTACACCGACACCACGTCGGACGCCTCCCGGACAACCTTCACCACCCGCAGGTCGTACCGCAGGCTGCGGACCGTCGGAAGCACCAGGCGCCAACCGACGACAGCACCAGCGGTGACCGCCCACAGCGACCACCAGTACACGGTGGCCAGCGAGGAGTTCAGGAACTCCCGACCGGTCCACAGCTGATGCGGCAACGCCAGACCGACGCCGAGGTAGGCGTACAGGTGGATCAGGTGCCAGGACTCGTACTTCAACTTCCGTCGGGCGGCCTTGATGCTGGTGACGACGACCATCACCAGGCTGACCGTGCCGGCCAGGGCCAGCAGCATGCCGCCGTAGTTCAGCAGCAGGTCCCAGGTGATGGACGGCACCAGTGACCACTGCGCGGAGGAGTAGCCGACGATGATCGCGGCGATGTGGACGAGCATCAGGTTGAACGAGCTGAAGCCGACCAGCCGGTGCAGCCGGGTCAGTTCGTCCCGGCCGAAGGAGTGCTCCAGGAATGGCAGCCGGGCCATCAGCAGCACCTGGATCAGCAGCAGGTCCGAGGCCCACAGGCCGGTCAGCCGACCGGCCGAGGTCATCCCGGACGCCCAGTCGGCCAGGTCGGTGATGCCGCCGCCGGCGTCCCACAGGTAGGTCACCAGCAACAGACTCAGCCACACCAGGACACCGGTAGCGAGGCGCACGCCCCGATCACGTCGATCGTCACGGCCCAGGATGCGACGGTCGGCCCCGAGCGCGGCCCGCGGACGGGGGTGCACCGCCTTTCCGGTCAGCACGGAGGCACTCACCGGGCACCTGAGGCCAGGACCCTGCGTGCACCTGGCACCGGCCTCGCCTGGTTCATGGGATTTCCTTTCGTCACCGGATCATCGTCGGTGATGAGCGTGGGAGACATCGACAATGGAGCTGTGGGCAACCTGTGCGTTCTTCGGCGGCACTCCGTGAATGGCTGGGAACATCAGGGAATACGTACCGTGTATTCAACAGAGAATGGCCGCTGATGATTACATCGTGACAGGAAAAGATCAGAGAGTTCTGGGTCGGGCCGCGCCGTGGAAACCCGGGGCCGGCCCCGTCCGTCCAGCAGCGGGTTCTCGACGAACGACCCCGCCATCAGCGGCAGCAGCACTCCCACACGACGCCACCGGACCGGCCGGATGCGACCCATCGGGCGTCGGCACACCGCCTGCCATCCGCCCCGAAAGACCCGGCGACTACACAATTGTTCCGGTGCTGCAACGTTTCTCGAGATAGCTTCGGCCGGTGGGCGGCTGATCGCGGCGGTGGGTCGCGGCACCGCCGACCGTGCCACTCGCGGGCTCCGCCCAGGGTCGGCCACCCATGCACGACCACGTCGGACCGGACCTGTGCGGTCTGCGTCCGAGTGGCGTCGACGGCCGGCGGCGGTCGTGAGGTCGAACGGGTCCGTCCCGGTTGCGAGAGCGATGACCGACCGCCGGCCACCGAAGGTACGAGCTGGCGGGTGATCGGCCCGACGACGGGCACGACCACTCACCGGCAATGGCGCCGAATCACGATCACCACTGCCGTGAATGTTCGTCGTGGTGATTCGTCTGCACCTTTTCCGGAGCTGCCCCGACATCCTCCCGCGCCGTTTCAACCGGAATGGCGGAGCGCGTGACCCGCCACGGTCGCGGCCCCCGGTGCGGATGCGGACGGCGGAAGGGACCTCAGCACCCGCCGGTCGTGCACGCCCACCGCGGTGCACGCCGCCCACAGGCACGCAGCGTCCAGTACCCAGTTGGCCAACGACCATCCGGTGCTCTGGACCCAGTGCCGAGGGGTCGGCCGGATGGTCGCCAGATCCTGGATCAGCCTGGCCAATCCCGCCGACCTCCAGGGCCCGCCGGACGCCGGACGCGGCGGCAGCGCCGAGCGCGACACCGCCGATGGCAACCATCGCCAACGTCGCCGAGGCGAGTACCCCGGTCACGGTCAGACACCAGGTGGCCACCGACGTCGAGGCACCCCAGGAGCGCATCCGGCGGAAAGCGCACGCGGTGGCGAAGACCGAGCCGCCGGGCGGTGTCATGTGTACCGCTCCGGCGGCGAAGCTCATGGCCACCACCCGACCTAGCGGTACCGGCACTCCCGCGGCCCGCAACGCCGACCACCGGACCGCGGCGAACGCGAACATCGAAGCAACGGCGACGCGTCACCGGCGCGGTCGAGGCGACGGGGAGGGGCGCGCGGGCCATGGTGGTTCCTCTCGGCGTGAACCACCAGGCTCGCGGGTCAGGGTGAGAGGGTCCCTGCGTGCAGGTTGTCGTTCGGTGAGAACGCAGCCCCTCCCACCGTGAACCGGATCACCGCACCGCCGCCGGGGCGGTTCGCCGCCGACACCGTCCCGCTGTGGGTGGCCGCCGTGTCGCGGACGATGGCCAGGCCCAGACCCGACCCGGGCAGGCTTCGGGCGACGTCGGAGCGGTAGAAGCGGTCGAAGACCCGTTCGGTGTCGGTCGCGGCCAGCCCGGGTCCCCGATCGGAGACCGTCACGGTAGTGCCGTCGACGTCGACCTCGACCGGGCCGGAGCCCACCGCTTCCGCTCCACCGTCGAACTTGATCGCGTTGTCGACGAGGTTCGACAGGGCACGTTCGACCGCGTGCTGCCGGGCCGTCGTGACGGTGGTCCCGGAGGTCGTGAGGACGATCTCGCGCGAGGTCCGCCGTCGGTACAGCGACACCACCCGCTCGGCCACGAGGGCCAGGTCGACGGTGTCGAACTCCTCCACGTCGCGGCGGTCGCTGGCCAGCTCCACCAGCTCGTTCACCATGTCGGTCAGCTCCCGAGCCTCACTCTGCACGTCCTCCAGGAGGCGGACCCGCGACGCCGACGACAGCTCGTCGTACCTTTTCAGCACGCTGACGTTGGTGCGCAGGCTGGTCAGCGGGGTGCGCAGCTCGTGACCGGCGTCCTGCACCAGGCGCTGCTGGTCCTGCCGGGATCGGGCCAACTCGCCGAGCATGCCCTGCATCGCCGCACCCAGCCGTGCCACCTCGTCGCGGCCCGCCGATTCGACGCCCAGCTCCCACGATCCGGTGACCCCGATCTGTTCGGCTGCGGTGGTGAGCGCGGTGAGCCGCCGGGTGATCTGCCGAGCGATCAACCACCCCGCGGCGGCGGCCAGCAGCAGTACCCCGAGGCCGATCCAGGCGCTGTTCCAGGCGAGCCGGGACAGCACGCCCTCGGTGATGGTCAGGTCACGGGCCACCATGATGATTCCGTTCTCGTCGACCCGGGCGGTGGTGAGCACCCGGTAGTCGATCCCGTCCACGTTCACCGTTTCGACGTACGTGGCCGCCGACCCCGCCCCGTTCAGCGCCGCGCTCGCGTCCCCGACGGGTAGCTGGAAGCCGACCAGCACGGTGATCGCGCCGGTCTCGTTGACGGTCTGCGCGGCCTGCACGATGCCCTGCTCCTCGCCCCGGTCACCCCGCCGACCGCCCGGACCGCCATCGGAGGTGCCATCGCCCTCGCCGCCCCGGGGGACGGCGGTGGTCACGGCCGGCGTGCTCACCTGACCACCGCTGTCCAGGGTGCTGGCGGCCGAGGCGAGCGACCGGTCGATCTCGCCGCCCAGCACGTGACTGGTGAACGTGTACCCGATGAATCCGACCAGAGCGGCCACCACCAACGCCACCCCGGCGAGCGCGACGACGAATTTCCGCCTCACGGTGAGGGTGAACCTCATGAGGTGCTCACGCTGTAGCCGACGCCCCGAACGGTGCGGATCACGTGTGGCGCGTCCAGCGCGTCGAGCTTGCGCCGCAGGTAGCTGATGTACACGGCCAGGTTCTTGCTGTCCGGGCCGAAGTCGTAGCCCCAGATCCGCTCGTAGATCGCGGTGTGGGTGAGCACCAGACCGGCGTTGCGCACGAGCAGTTCCAACAGGTCGAATTCGGTCTTGGACAGTTCCAGCTCGGCCGGGCCGACGAACGCCCGGCGGCTGCCGGGATCGATGCGCACGCCTCGGGCCTGCACGACGTCACCCTCCCCCGGGGTCGGACCGGGTTGAGCGCGCCGCAGCAGCGCCCGGATCCGGGCCATCAGCTCGTCCAGTTCGAACGGTTTGGCCAGGTAGTCGTCGGCACCGGCGTCCAGTCCCGCGACCCGGTCGGGCACCTCGACCCGGGCGGTCAGCATCAGGATCGGCACCCGCATGCCGTCGGCCCGTATCACCCGGCACACCCCGAGACCGTCGACGCCGGGCATCATCACGTCCAGTACGACGAGGTCCGGTGTCCAACGGCGCACCTCGGCCAGCGCCTGCACCCCGTCGGGGACGGCCGTCACCTGGTACCCGTCCAGCTCGAGGGCGCGCTCCAGGGATTCACGGATGGCGCGGTCGTCGTCGGCGAGCAGGACATGTGCGGTCATCGGTTCATCGTCGCCGACGGGCGGGCGCGTGCGGCCCGCTCTTGCCGAGTTCCAACCCGGCGCACGTGGGCCGAGCGGTCCGGGTGACCGACTCTGCGGTGCTTCGCCGCCGTTGCGTCCGCCCAGCGGCCGTTGCCCCTGCCCGCAGCGGCAGCGAAGCGGCGGGAACGGCAGCTGTGCCGCGCACCTCGCACCGTCCGCCTGGCCGGCACCGCCACGACGGCCGCTGGTTCAGCGCCTCGCCGGTCCCAGCTCGGATGTCGGCATCCGCCGACCGTCCTCCCGGACCCGGTCGGCCAGCTCCCGCCACGGCCCCTGGACGAACGACTCCCCCAGCGTGGTGCGCCGTCGACCGGCGTGGAACTCGTAGACGAACCGGTCCGGGGTGCCGGATATCTGGGTCCCGATGGCACCCTCCGGGCCACAGGCTTCCGGACGGTCCCACGGGCAGGCCTCGACCAGGGACTCCCAGCCGGCCGGGTCGGGCTGCTCGTCGACCTTGATCTCCCAGCCGGTCATCATCCCGGCGAACCCACCGGTGCGGAGCACGTTGACCTTCATACGTCTGTTTCTACGCCGCGGGAGCGCGGGGGGACAGTGATCCGCTGAACGTCACCGCCGGCCGGGCGACCGGTACGCTGGGTCCACCCGATCAGGCGACGGCGGGCCGGGCCACCACCGGAGCCGCCGGGACGAACGGACGGGTCACTGGGCGACCGGCCCGGACGGACGGGGCACTGGTTAGCCCGAGCCGGGCGGACGGGTCACCGACGGCGGGTCAGCGGGAGTCCCCTGACCGACAATCCGACCGTCTCCCAGCCCTTCCGGACGGCGAGTTCTGCCGCCGACCGGACACCGAACCGGGCCCGGGCCGCCTTGGTCGTGGCGGTGGCGAACCCGGCGAAACGCACCGTCGGGGTCAGCGAGCCGTTGGTCAGCGTGTCATACCAGACCTGTCCGACGGTCGACCAGGCGTGGCCGCCGAGCTCGTTCGCCGCGACGGCGAACGCCCGGTTCGGGATCCCCGAGTTCAGGTGGACGCCCCCGTTGTCACTGCTGGTCTTGATGTAGGAGTCCATGTGGTCCGGCTGCGGGTCCTTGCCGAGGACGTCGTCGTCGTAGGCGGTACCGGGGGCGATCATGGAGCGCAGCGCCGAGCCCCCGACGGCCGCGGTGAACAACCCGGCGCCGATCAGCCAGCTGGCCTGGTCGGTGGTCTGGCCCGCTCGGTACTGCTCGACGAGGGCTCCGAACACGTCGGACACCGACTCGTTCAGCGCCCCGGACTGCCCCTGGTACACCAGTCCGGCGGTGTACTGGGTGACGCCGTGCGCGAGCTCGTGTCCGATCACCGAAAGGGACGCGGTGAACCGGCCGAAGACCTCACCGTCGCCGTCACCGAACACCATCTGGGTGCCGTCCCAGAACGCGTTGTCGTACTTGCGGCCGTAGTGCACGGTCGCGTTCAACGGTAGCCCGGAGCCGTCGATCGAGTCGCGGCCGTAGACGTCGGCGAGCAACGCGTAGGTCGCGCCGAGACCGTCGTAGGCCTCGTCGACCGCGACGTCGGAGACCGGGTCCTCGCCCTCTCGGCGGACGATATTGCCCGGGGTCTGCTCGGTGCCGCCTGCGTCACCGATGGTGCGCCGGGGCCCGGCCGGAATCGCGTCCGCGTCGGTCCGGACGCCGGCCGCCCCGGCCGAGGGGCCCGTCGGCGGGGCGGGCTCACCGGCCCGCAGCTCGCGGATGGTGCGGTCGTGCTCCAGCGTGGCGGCCGCGGCCCGGCGGGTGGCGCCCATCCGTTCCGCGTTCAGCGCCGACAGCTGCTGCAGGAGGTAGGGCGGGATGATTCCGTGTCGCATGCCCCGATAGTGGCACGGCCCCCCGACAGTCACCCGCCGACGGCGTCGCACCGATGAATCAGCCCGCCCCGTCCGCGGACCCCGCTTCCCCAGACGGGTCGCCGTCACCCCCGCGTGCCTCGTACCAGCTGGCCAGTTCCCGCACCGCATCCACCGTGTCGGCCTCGGCGGCGGTCTTGTCATCGCGGTAGCGCAGCACCCGGGCGAACCGGAGGGCGAAGCCGCCGGGATAGCGGCTGGACCGTTGCACCCCGTCGAAGGCGATCTCGACCACCTGCTCCGGCCGAACCCGGACGACCCGGTCGGAGCGCTGCACCGCAAGTTCCGTGAACCGCTCGGTCTGCCAGGCCAGGGTGGCGTCGGTCATTCCCTTGAACGTCTTGCCGAGCATGACGAACTCCCCCGGGCGCTCCGGATCCCGGGCTCCGAGGTGGATGTTGGACAGCAGACCCTGCCGCCTGCCGCTGCCCTCCTCGACGGCCAGCACGACCAAGTCCAGGGTGTGCCGCGGCTTGACCTTGATCCAGCCCGAGCCACGTCGACCGGCCTCGTAGGGCGCGCTCAGGTCCTTGACCACGACCCCCTCCTGGCCGTCGGTGAGGGCGGCGGTGAAGAACGCGGCGGCCGCCGCCGGATCGGCGGTGACCAGCCGGTCGATCAGATACCGGGCCGGGACCGCCCGGGCGAGCACCGCCAGCCGGTCGGTGAGAGGCCGGTCGATCTGTTCGGCACCGGCCCACGCCAGACAGTCGAAGAAGAACACGGACAGGCCTGGAAGCGCGGTCGTGTCACCCTGGGTTGCGGTCAGCGAGGCGGTCTCCTGGAACGGCCGCGGGCGACTGTGCTGATCCAGGGCGATGACCTCGCCGTCCAGGATCGCCTGCGTCGCGGGTAGTGCGGCGACGACGGCCACCACGTCGGGCAGCCGCGCGGTGATGTCGTCCAGGCTTCGGGTGAACAGCCGGACGTGATCACCGTCCTTGTGGGCCTGGATCCGGATGCCGTCGAGTTTGGTGTCGAGGCAGACCGTGACCCCGGGACCGATCTTCGCCAGGGCCGCACCGACGTCCGGGGCGCTGGCGGCCAGCATCGGACGAACCGGAATCCCGACCCGGAGACCGAACGTCGCGACCGCATCCGCCCCACCGGTGAGCGCCGCGACCGCGACCGGCCCGGTGGCGCCGGCCAGCATGACCGCCCGGCGGATGACCGGCAGCGGCACCGACGCCGCCATCGCCAGCGCGTCCAGCACCGTGGAGTCCAACGCGCCCTGCCGGATCTCGCCCGTGATCAGCCGGCGCAGGAAGCCCTGCTCCGGCGCGGTCGCCCGACCGAACAACTCGTGGACGGCGGCGGTCCGGGCGGCGGCCGAGCCGCTGCCGTTCAGGTCGGAGATCCGATCCAGCTCGGCGTCGACCTCCGTGACCGTCAAGGCCGGCGCGGCCGCCGGATCGGGCAGCGCCTTGAGGGTGGCGTGGCCGATCCCGGTCCGCCGCTGCCGGAGCCGGCCGCCGAGATAGGAGACCACCAATTCGATGTCGGCCGGTTCGGCCGCGGTCAGGAGCGCGGCGAGCGCGTCGCGCTTGGCCAACCGGGAACGGGTACCGGCTACCGCCGCCGAGGTGCTCACGAGGACGTCGAGGAACATCGGACCATTGTCACCGCGCCCACCGACACCGCCCGGCGGGACCGCCGGTACCGCGACGTCGAAGGTTCGACACCCGGCTGACCACCGGAATTCGCCGGTTTGCCGCACCCCGCCGACCGGGTACCTCGTCAGATGTGGGAGACGTCCACGTCGCCCCCAGGGTGCGCCGGCCCGTTCGTCGAGCGTCATCGACAGCCGACCGGCACGCGCCCCACCGGCACAAACACCGAAAGGCAGTACGACATGGCCCACACGCCCAGCTTCACCGTCCCGTCGATGTCCCTGGATGCGGGCGCCAAGGTGGCCGAGATCCTGCAGGGTCGGCTGCACGCCCTCAACGACCTGCACCTCACGCTCAAGCACATCCACTGGAACGTCGTCGGTCCGCACTTCATCGGGGTCCACGAGATGATCGACCCGCAGGTCGACACCGTCCGTGGCTACGCCGATGAGGTCGCCGAGCGGATCGCCACCCTCGGCGGGAGCCCGGTCGGCACCCCCGGCGCCCTGGTCGAGGCGCGCTCCTGGGACGACTACTCGATCGGTCGCGGGGACTCCCTCGCCCACCTCGGCGCCCTGGACCTGGTCTACGTCGGCGTCATCGAGGACTATCGCAAGGCGGCCGACGAGACCGAGAAGCTGGATCCCGTCACCAACGACCTGCTCATCGGCCACCTGCACCAGATCGAGCAGTTCCACTGGTTCGTGCGGGCGCATCTGGAGTCGACCGGCGGCGATCTGAGCAGCGCCGACGCCACCAGCGAGAAGGCGGCGGCCGCGCAGGCCCAAGCGGCCGCTACCGAAGAGCGCTGACCGCCCGACCCGCATGAGCTGAGTCACATCGCTGCGCCTGTATCACAAAGTGATCACGGAGTCCGAATCCCGTACTCGACGGGATCCGGACTCCGTGTGGGTTCGAGAGAGAACTACTACTCATTCCCGACGGCGTCGTTCGTCGTGTCGTCCGTGTCGGACAGCGGAGGTCAGGCGAGACGCGTCGGTACTTGGAGTCGTTCCGACGCCCATTCGCCAGTCGGTCTCCGATGCCGACAGCGATACCGGAAATGTCTATACGAACGACAGCGAGCACCGGTAATTCGTATTGACCGGGAGTGAAGTCGTGACATACCCGGGACGTGCTGAATGAGAACCGATCAGGCGATTCGGTGCTCGTGATCGTCAGCCGTCATGGCCGCGGCCGGTAGCGACATGGCGGCATCCTGCAACGAGTGCGACTGCGTCAGTTTGGTCATCGCCGACCGGAGGGTCCGCGAGATCTGCATCTGGCTGAAGCCGAGGTCCGCGCCGATCTCGGACTGAGTCCAGCCGAGGTAGTAACGGAGCAGCAGCACCTTGCGCTCACGGTCGGTGAGGTGCCCGAAAAGGTTGGACAGCAGATCCATGTTCTCAACACTCGTGAGCTTCGGATCTTCTGAGCCGGAGTTGATGAAACCATCGGAGAACGGATCCAAGGATGCGGTACTGAAGCCCTGACCAGCGACGACAGCTTCGGCGACCTGCTCGGTGGGGACGCCCATCTCGTCCGCGACCTCGCGGCTGGTGGGCTGGCGACCAAGCTTCTGGGTCAACCCGTTTCGAGTGGACGTCAACAGCGGCTGGATCTCCTGGAGCCGGCGCGGCGGTCGGACGCTCCAGGCGTGATCGCGGAAGTGACGCTTCAGCTCGCCCATGATGGTGGGCGTCGCGTACTGCATGAAGTCCGCGCAGCGCTCCGGATCGCAGCCCTGCGCGGCCTTGACCAGGCCCAGATAAGCGACCTGCACCAAGTCGTCATAGTCGACACCCCGGCCGCGAAAGCGGGACGCCATGGAGTGCGCGTAGCGCATGTGCTCGGTGACGACCTGATCGAGCAGACGCTGACGGGCCTTCTCGTTCGTCGTTTCGCGGGCCTGCCGAAGAATATCCAAGGTCGCTTCGCGATTGCGCTCGGAATGAGCGGAGGAAACGCGTCGCGAAGCGCGATCGGCGAGAACGGTGACCGGCGGGGTAGTCGGCGTCTGGACGGACGCAAGAGATGAGGTGAAGGTGTCGTCTACGGCTAGCGACATGAAAGCCTCCGTGGTGAACGTACTCGGATGCATGGCGCCGCTGCTGGACCAATGAGGTCATCCAACCACGTTCCCAGGTGTCTCGCAAGGCTAAGTAAGTTCGTGCCAAAGGACGTCCGCGGAACGGCGGGACAACGACCAGGATCGGGTTCGCCCTGACCGGCCCGTCCGGGTCTCGGGGCTGGGACAATAGGCTGACCGACGGCGCTTCGGGTCGCCGCGACGCAGCCGACTCGACGGACCTCGCCGAGGCCCAGGCGCCCTGAGCAGAGGAAGGCGGCGACGTGATCGAACCCATCGCCGACCAGCCGACGGTCTCCGGAGGAGCTCCGTCGCTGCAGCCAGTGGTCAGCGGCCCGCCGGTGACCGCCGCACCGTCCGCCATCGCAGCTGTCTCCAACCCCGAGCACCTCCTCGCCGCCGGGCTGGCCGAGACCACACGCGAACTGGCGGCCGAGCCCGATGTGGACGCCGCCCTGCGCACGATCATCGAACTGGCTACCGACTCCGTCAGCTGCGACGACGCCAGCATCACGGTCCGTTTGTCCGGCGGCCGCTTCCAGACCCTGGCCCCGACCGACGACCGGGTCCGCGAAGCCGACCGGCTCCAGTACGAGCTGGGTGAGGGTCCCTGCCTGGCGGCCACCTTCATCGACGGGATGTTCCTGGTCGATGACCTGGCCCGGGACGAGCGGTGGCCTCGTTGGGGTCCACGGGCGGCGGAGCTGGGGATGCGCTCCATCATCAGCCTGCATCTCTACACCACCTCACTGTCAGTGGGCGCACTGAACCTCTACAGCCGCCGGGAGCGGCGTTACACCGCCGACGACGTGGAGCTCGCCCGGATAGTCGCCGCCCACGCGTCCGCAGCGCTGGCCCGGTTGCGCATCGAACAGGATCTGTGGTCGGCGATCGACGCCCGGCACCTCATCGGGCAGGCGCAGGGAGTGCTGATCGCCCGCCTGGACATCAGCACCGAGGCCGCGTTCGGCTGGCTGCAGAGGTACTCACAGCACAGCAACCGCAAGCTCCGCGACGTCGCCGAGGAGATCGTGCGACACCGCAGGGTTCCGGACTCCTGGTCACTGGCGGCCGAGCGGATCCGCCGCTGACGGTCCACTCGTGATGGTCGCCGGTGGACCCGATCGGAACGAACATCTACTATCGATGATGCGTGATCCCGGTCACAGACAGTGATCGGTATCCGTCCCATCGACCGAGCTGCGGCCGATCGACCGGAGACTCGCCGCGGGTCGGTGTCACCCCGTCGGCGGTGGTCACTCGACGACGAGAGGTCCCTGAGATGCGAGACCAGCGTGCGGGCCTGCCGGCTAGCCCCGATCACAGATCCACCTGGGTCGTGCTCTGCCCGACCGCCGACGGGACGCCCCGGTCGGAGTACGTGGAAGGCACCGACCTGGTCACCGACGACGCCGCGGGGGTCCTGCGGATCCTGGACGGTGATCACGTCGTCCGGGAGTACACGGCGGGAGCCTGGTCGACGTTCTGCGAATGGGTCAATGCGTACAGCGACTTCCTGCACGGCAGCGTCATCCGGCTGCCCACTTCCGACCCCGCCCTCCCCAGCCCCGCCGGTCGACGATCCGGCACCGACGCGGAGTGTGTGCCGACCGGTGCGATGCGAATAGATGCCGGCGCGGCCCTGGGGATGCTGTCCGGTACTTTTCGGGGGGCGCTCATGCCGTCCCGGTCCGACGGAGTCGGCCGAGGTCCGACCCGCTGGCCCGGTCCCCGGCACGCCTGACCGTGAGCCGGCCGGCCGATGATCAGACGATGATCAGGGGGGCGGTTTCCGGCGGTTTCCGGTGGACCGCTGGCGATCCGGTGCCGATCAGGTCGACCAACGCCGGCAGCACCACCGAGGTGCCCGCGTCCACCCGGATGGTCGCGAATTCGTCGGCCCGGGTCGGTCCACGGTTGACCGCGATGATCGGGATTCCCCGGATCGCCGCCTGCCGGACGAATCGTCGTCCGGAGTAGACGGTCAACGACGAACCCAGCACCATCAGGGCCGTCGCCTGTTCGACGACCGAGCTGGCTTCGGCGACGACGGGGGGTGGCACCGATTCCCCGAAGAAGACGACGTCGGGCTTGAGTACCCCGCCGCAGTGCTCGCAGTCGGCCACCACGAAGTGCTCCGTGTCCTCGACCTGGGCGTCGCCGTCGGGGGCCAGATCGATCTCGCCCTTATGGGTCGCATCGGGGTTGAGCAACGACAACAGGTGCTGGTACTCCTCCCGTGAACTTCGGCGGGAACACCCCAGACAGATCACCCGATCGATCCGCCCGTGCAGGTCGATGACGTCCACCGATCCGCCCGCCTGGTGCAGGCCGTCCACGTTCTGGGTGATCAGCCCGGCCAGCAGGCCGGCGTTCTCCAGATCCGCCAGCGCCCGATGTCCGGAATTCGGTGCGGCGGTGGTCATCCTGGCGAACCCGACGAAGCTGCGCGCCCAGTAGCGCTGACGACCGCGCGGGGTGACGAATTCCTGGAAAGTCATCGGCGCCCGCGGCGGTGATCCCGGTCCGCGATAGTCCGGGATCCCCGAATCGGTGCTGAGGCCGGCTCCGGTCAGCACCGCGGTCCCGCCGGAGGCGAGCACTTCGGTGATCGCGGACAGCTGCGACGCGGTGGTCGCACTCACGGCGGGCTGCACACGACAACGGTACTCATCGGCATCACTCGAGGTCTGGCCGACGTGATGGAAAACGATCGAGACCGGTCCGAGTTCCCGGAGCAGTCGGCTACCAGCACCACCGCAAGCACCGACACCGCAACCACCAACGAGCCGAGCGCCGAGACCACCACCCCCGCAACGGAACCCACCACGAGCCCCGCACCCGCCCAGCCCGCCGCGATGCCGTACCCACTGCCCGCCACCCACGGCACCACCGGAGCCG
The DNA here is from genome assembly GCA_039916325.1 of Nakamurella sp. GTDB lineage: Bacteria > Actinomycetota > Actinomycetes > Mycobacteriales > Nakamurellaceae > Nakamurella. Next base: position 37,616 of record JBDSLP010000238.1, read on the forward strand.
AAGAACCCATCGACACCGCCGGCCGCGTCCGATCCACCGGCGGCGCGGTCACCTGGTCCCAGCACGCCGCCCTCGGCCGGCCCTACCGCGACTTCTACATCACCATGCGCTGGGACTACGCCGCCTGGAACTTCGACGGCACCGCCACCGACATCGACCAAGCCCAGTACCAGTGGTTCGCCCAGCGCCCACGCCTGGTCTTGGTTACCAACCCCCGCACCGGCGACTCGATCATCGCAGCCGCCATCGAAGCCGGACCCGGCCCCTGGGTCGACGTCACCGGATCCGCGAACCGCGCGAAATCCCAGGGCCCACGCTTCGGTTGGACAAACCCCACCCCCGACCACCTCCGCACCACCGACCCGGATCGCCGCACCACCCACGACCATCACCGCGCCCTCCACCATCCCGCAGACGCAGACGCAGACGTCATCGACGACAGCGCCCACCACCGCCACCGATGACCAGGACCTCGTCGACGACGGCGCCCCCACCAATCAGACGGTCTTGTCCAACCCGAAGTTCACCCTCGACACCGTCGACCTGAGCTCACCAGAACAGGTCGCCTGGGCCTACCTCGCCGAGCGCCTGTCCTACAGCTACCGCGACACCCAACCCGGCGCAGGCGTCGCCCGAGCAGCCCGCTATCTCACCTCCGAGGCAGC
>JBDSLP010000239.1:0-21427 GCA_039916325.1 Nakamurella sp.
GGGTCCGATGTGGCTTTGTAGGGAGTCTTCAGGAGCCGGATGGACGTCAGGCATATCGAAGCAAGGCGGCAACTCGTGAAGGCGTGGTGTGCAGTCCGGGAGACCATTTCAGGTTGCGAGGGTGTCAGACGTCGCGGGGCCGACTGCGCCCTACACCCGTAGTAGTTGACGATTATCGGTGGCTGCCACCACTCAATCATCGGCGAGCCGCTCGGCCCCCGCGCACTGCACGGGTCAGGACCGCTGTTCGACCATCAGATGCCTGATGCTTCCGCCAGCCGCAGCCCTGTTCCACGTCGAATCACTCAGGGTTGGACTGGATACGACTCCTTTCTCACCTGCCGGATTTTTTCCTTACGTACCGGACCGATCCGGCGCTCGGCCGCGAAACTCTGCCACGGGATACTTCTGGGCAGCGGCCGACAATTTCTGCGTTGCCGCAGTTGCCAAGTCCACGCCACAAGCCCCCGCAAGTTGGATGAGGTAGATGAGAACGTCAGATAACTCTTCGCCAACACGAGCGTGCAGCGGCTCACTGGTGACCAAAGTCGCGGCCTCATCAGCGGGCAGCCACTGCAGGAGCTCGGCCAGCTCTCCGACCTCACCCATGAGCGCCAGCAGTAAGGACTTCGGATCGTGGAACCTGCCCCAGTCTCGGTCGGCGGTGAACGCTCGGATCGCCGCGGGCAGCTCGTTGAGGTCGGACACCCCTGAAGCGTGCCACCTCGGCAGCGTCACCGGACAATCCGTCGTTCCACCCTATGATTGAAGGCGCGGCCCGACAGGCATCCGGAGGTTCGGACAGTCCCCCACCCGCACGAATCCGTTCGTGCTGCCCTGGGGGTCTTGTTGGCGTCGCTGCTTCGACACCGCGCCACGTCCTTTGCCGAGCTCACGATGCATCCGTCACTCATTGAGGAGCGGCTCGCCGACCTCCTGCGGCACCAGAGTGGTCACCGGGCGTCGCCGGCGGAAATGCGCTCCTGGTCAGGAAGCCTTCCGATCTTGGCGCAGGACTTGCTCGACGCGGGTCTTGGGAGCGTAGAAGTCATGCTGGAGTATCGCCTCCCTCTGACCAGCAAACGGGCCGACGTCATTCTGGCCGGCCGCCACCCCACGACCGGCTATCCGTCCTACGTCGTCATCGAGCTCAAGCAGTGGAGCATGGCCGAACCGTACGACGATTCCGGCGGATTGGTATCAGTCCCCGGAGTACCAGGTGGCGCTCGGCGGCATCCGGTCGCGCAGGTTCGGGACTACTGCACCTACCTCGTCGACTTCACCAAAACTCTGCATGACCAAGCCGATCCGATCGCTGGTGCCGCCTACCTCCACAATGCAGGTGCAGATCTACGGCACGCGCTTGGCGGATACCCCCAGACTTCAACCGGACGCCTCTTCACGGGCGCGGACCGAGGTGATTTCGTGGAATTCCTGCGCTCCAGGCTTGAGCCTGGGGTCTCGGGAGCCCCTTATGCGGACCAACTTCTACGATCCGGCGTCTCGCCATCTAGGCAACTTCTGAAGGTCGCTGCGGAGGAAATTGCCGGACGCGAGCAATTCGTGCTTTTGGACGAGCAGGTCGTCGCTGTGGATACGGTTCTTCACGCTGTCGAAGTGGCTCACCGAGGCGACCAGAAGTCAGTCATTGTCATCACGGGCGGACCTGGGAGCGGCAAGAGCGTTATCGCACTCTCGCTGCTGGGAAAACTTGCCGAACGCGGTCGGACGGTGCTCCATGCGACCGGTTCTCGATCATTCACGATGACACTTCGCAAAGTCAGCGGCCGGAACAAGTCCGCAGCCAGTACACTGTTCAAGTACTTCAATCAGTTCAGCGACGCCGAGCGCAACGGACTGGACGTCCTGATTCTCGACGAGGCTCACCGAATTCGCGCGACATCCGACAATCGATACACCAAAGCCGCACTGAGAACAGGAACACCGCAGGTGGAGGAATTGCTCGCCGCCGCCCGTGTACCTGTTTTCCTCCTGGATCAACATCAGGTGGTTCGGCCGGGAGAGATGGGCACCGTTGAGGAGATCACTGCTCACGCGAGTGCCGCCGGAATACCGACTATCCACATCTCCCTGGATGCCCAGTTTCGATGTGGAGGTAGCGAGCGCTACATCAGTTGGGTTGAACAGCTGCTTGGTCTTCGCGGTGACAGACCGGTGTGCTGGGAGCCGGATCCACCGTTTCACCTCGACGTCGTGGATTCTCCAGACGAGCTAGAGGGCCGCCTGTCCGACTATCACGATGAAGGTTATGGCGCAAGGATGGCCGCCGGCTATTGCTGGCCTTGGAGCGACCCGCGTACTGATGGTTCGCTGGTACCGGACGTGCGGATCGGAGGCTGGTCCAAGCCATGGAATCTCCGGGGAGATCGCGGCCTCCCCGGTGCCCCTCCTGCTGCACTCTGGGCCACAGAACCCGAGGGTTTTGGGCAAGTCGGATGCGTCTACACCGCGCAAGGCTTCGAATATGACTGGAACGGAGTGATCATGGGTCCAGACCTCGTCTGGCGGACGGACCATTGGATGAGTCGGCGGGAGTACACCAAGGACCCCGACTTCCGGTCTCGTAAGACCGTTAGTGATGAGGACTTCGACCGGTTGGTACGGCATGTGTACAAGGTCCTGCTCACCCGAGGGATGGTCGGGACGTTGCTGTACTCGACCGATGCCGAGACGCAAAGCTTCTTGCGAGACTTGATTGCCTGAAGATTTCAGACGGAATGATCCGTTGATCGTTAATTTTGGCGCATTCGGGCTCTCCAGACCGCCAAGGCTCAGCACCCATCCGGAATGAATCGCAGGTGCGGGCAGTACCCAGACTCGGCTGGGGATTGATACCGCTATCGCGGCCCTCGAACTAGAAGTCGGGCCGGACTTCAGGGCGAAACTGATGAACTACGCGGACTTCTCCCGCGGCTCCCGCTTGGGCTTCCGCGGCACGATCGTCGGATAGATGTTCTCCCGGACGGTCTCAGCGGTGACGACGACCCGCTCGACGTCGTCGCGGCTCGGCACGTCATACATCGCCGACAGCAGCACTTCCTCCATGATCGCGCGGAGCCCCCGGGCGCCCGTGCCGCGGTGGATCGCCTGGTCGGCGATCGCCTCCATCGCGTCGGGGGTGAACTCGAGCTGCACGCCGTCCATCTCGAACAGCCGCTTGTACTGCTTGCACAGCGCGTCGCGGGGCTCGGTGAGGATCGAGATCAGCGACTCCTTGTCCAGCGCCGTCACGGTTGCGACGACCGGCAGCCGGCCGATGAACTCGGGGATCAGGCCGAACTTGATGAGGTCCTCGGGCATCACCTCGGAGAAGATGTCCGACGAGTCGATGTCGAGCTTGGAGCGCACCTCGGCGCCGAAGCCCAGGCCGCGCTTGCCGACCCGATCCCCCACGATCTTCTCCAGCCCGGCGAATGCGCCGGCCACGATGAAGAGCACGTTGGACGTGTCGATCTGGATGAACTCCTGATGCGGGTGCTTGCGCCCACCCTGCGGCGGCACCGACGCCTGCGTCCCCTCGAGAATCTTCAGCAGCGCCTGCTGCACACCCTCGCCGGACACGTCACGGGTGATCGAGGGGTTCTCCGACTTGCGGGCGATCTTGTCGACCTCGTCGATGTAGATGATGCCGGTCTCGGCCCGCTTGACGTCGTAGTCCGCGGCCTGGATCAGCTTCAGCAGGATGTTCTCGACATCTTCACCGACGTAGCCGGCCTCGGTCAACGCGGTCGCGTCGGCGATGGCGAACGGTACGTTCAGCATCTTCGCCAGCGTCTGCGCCAGGTAGGTCTTGCCGCAGCCGGTCGGGCCGAGCATCAGGATGTTGGACTTGGCCAGCTCCACCGGCTCCGGGCCACGGTCGGGACCGGCCTGGATGCGCTTGTAATGGTTGTAGACCGCGACCGCCAGCGCCCGCTTGGCCTGGCCCTGCCCGATGACGTACTGGTCGAGGAAGTCGTTGATCGCGGTCGGCTTGGGCAGCTCGTCCAGCTTGACGTCGCTGGTCTCTGTCAGCTCTTCCTCGATGATCTCGTTGCAGAGATCGATGCACTCGTCGCAGATGTACACGCCAGGACCGGCGATCAACTTCCGGACCTGCTTCTGGCTCTTCCCACAGAAGGAGCACTTCAGCAGGTCGCCGCCATCACCGATGCGCGCCATGTGCTCTCACAATCACTAGTGAACCCCAACTGCAGTACTCACCGCGTCCGAATGATCGCGGTCTCCGGAGTTCGACGTTACCGTTCGACGGCCCCGAATATCGGGACCGTTCGTTCCATCTGTCCCTGTGTCATGCCGCTGTGTTCGCTACGACCGGCTGCTGATCGCCCCTCACTCTAGCCAGCCGGGCCGAAAGTGCGAGGGTTTTCCGCAGGCACGGGAGGACAGCATCCTCGCTGGTCGGGGAACCGGCTACCTCTGGAGAGGCAGCCGGCCCCGACAACAGCCGGCCTCGACAACAGGCAGACTTAGACGTCGATCTTGCGGTACGCGAGCACCTGGTCGATCAATCCGTACTCCACGGCCTCGGCCGCGGTGAGGATCTTGTCTCGCTCGATGTCGGTACGGACCTGCTCAGGGGACTTCGTCGAGTGCCGCGACAGCAGCTGCTCGAGGGTATTGCGCATCCGCTGGATCTCGTTGGCCTGGATCTCCAGGTCCGACACCTGGCCGTACACACCCTCGGTGGCCGGCTGGTGGATGAGGATCCGCGAGTTCGGCAGCGCGAGCCGACGTCCGGGCGAGCCCGCCGCCAGCAGCACCGCGGCGGCCGATGCCGCCTGGCCGAGGCAGACCGTCTGGATGGCCGGCCGGATGAACTGCATGGTGTCGTAGATCGCTGTCATCGAGGTGAACGAGCCACCCGGTGAGTTGATGTACATGGTGATCTCGCGGTCCGGGTCCAGCGACTCCAGCACCAGCAGCTGGGCCATCACGTCGTTGGCCGAGGCGTCGTCGATCTGCACGCCGAGGAAGATGATGCGCTCCTCGAACAGCTTGTTGTACGGGTTGGACTCCTTGACCCCGTAGCTGGTGCGCTCGATGAACGACGGCAGGATGTAGCGGGCCTGCGGGGCGGTGAGCCCGGTGGCGATTCCGGTGGCTTCGTAATTGGACATGTCGAACTCGCTCACTTGACCGGGCTCTGCGATGCGCGAGCGATGACCTTGTCGATGAAGCCGTACTCGAGCGCCTCCTGGGCGGTGAACCAGCGGTCGCGATCGGAATCCAGGGTGATCTTCTCGACCGTCTGACCGGTGTGGCCGGCAATGATCTCGGCCATCTCCTTCTTCGTCCGGTTCAGCATGTCGGCCTGGATCTTGATGTCCGACGACGTACCGCCGACACCGGCGCTGGGCTGGTGCATCAGGATCCGCGCGTGCGGCAGGGCCGCCCGCTTCCCGGGGGCGCCGGCGGACAGCAGGAACTGGCCCATCGAGGCGGCGAGGCCCATCGCGATGGTGGCCACGTCGGGCTCGATGAACATCATCGTGTCGAAGATGGCCATTCCCGCGGTGACCGAACCACCAGGGGAGTTGATGTAGAGGGTGATGTCCTTCTCGGAGTCCTCGGCGGCGAGCAGCAGCAGCTGGGTGGTGATCTCGTTCGCGTTCTGGTCACGCACCTCGGAACCGAGCAGGATGATGCGCTCGCGCAGCAACCGTTCGGACACCGAGTCCGACAGTGACAGGCCGGGGGTGCCGCGCATCACCGCGGGAAGGATCTCCGGGGCGGCCGCCTCGATCGCGGCCAGGGGGTGGCGGTTGCTCACTGACTTCTCCCTGCTTTCCAGGCTGACATTCATGGCACCGGCAGCGCTGCGGACCCGCAGTGCTGGGACTGCGTCAAAGGCTGTGGTGCGTCACGCCGACAGTAATCACGGCGCCACCCGGTTCGTGGGCGGGCGGGCCGGTGTTCGCTGTCGGCGTGACCACACCGCCACGGGTCAGGAAGTCACGGTCTGCTCGTCGTCGGTGCCCGCGGCCCTGTCGGAGGCTGCCGTCTCGGGCTCGACATCGCTGACCGCGTCGATGATCTCGATGTTCTCGTCGGTGTCGTCGAGCTCCGGGGCGACCGCGCCCACATCATCGGTGTCGACCGGCTCGAAGCCGAACAGCGCCGCGACGTCGAGCGTGTTGCCGCTGGTGTCGGTCACGGTGGCGCGGGAGACGGCGTCGGCCAGCGCCTTGGCCCGACGGACCTCGGAGAAGACGGCGCCGAGCTGGTTCTGATCCTGGATCCGCTTGAAGTACTCGTCGGGGGCGACCCCGAAGCGCTGCGCGTTGAAGATGATCCGCTCGGTGAACTCCTCCTGGCTGACGCCGACCCCGGAGGCCTCGGCCATCGCGTCCAGCAGCAGCTGGGTCCGCACGCTCTGCTCGGAGGCGGCCTTCAGTTCGGCGTCGAGCTCGTCCTTGGTCTTGCCCTCCTCCTCGAGCCAGGCGGCGAGCGCCGCCTCGTCGTGACCCAGCGCGTGGATCACGTCGTGCTCACGGGAGTCGAACTCGGCCTTGGCGACCGCCTCGGGGACCGGAATCTCGGTGGCTTCGAGCAGCGCGGCGAGCACCTTGTCGCGGGCCTGCGCACCCTGGGCCTGGTTCTTGGTCCGGCGGACGCGCTCGACCAGGTCGGCGCGCATCTCCTCGACGGTGTCGAACTGCGACGCCTCGGAGGCGAACTCGTCGTCCACGGTCGGCAGCTCGCGCTCCTTGACCGAGTTCACCGTGACGGTGACGTCGGCGTCGTTGCCGGCGTGCTCACCGGCGACGAGCTTGGTGGTGAAGGTCGCGCTCTCCCCCGCCGACAGGCCGGTGACGGCCTCGTCGATGCCGTCGACCAGGTCACCGGAACCGATGCGGTAGCTCAGGTCATCGGCGGTCGCATCCTCCAGCGCCTCGCCGTTGACCGACGCACGCAGGTCCACGCCGATCAGGTCACCGTCGGCGGCGGGCCGCTCGACCGCGGTGACGGTGGCGAACCGGTCGCGCAGCGCGTCGATCTCGGTGTCGACGTCGGCATCCTCGACGACCACGTCATCAACCACGACGGTGATCGCATCGGCGTCGGGGACGGTGATCTCGGGGCGGACGTCGACCTCAGCGGTGAAGGCCAGCTTCTGGCCGTCCTCGATCTCGGTGACCTCGATCTCCGGCTGCCCCAGCGGGGTGAGCGCGTTCTCGGTGACGGCCTGGCCGTACATCTGCGGGATGGCCTCGTTGACCACCTCGGACAGGATGGTTCCGCGGCCGACGCGAGCGTCGATGATCTTCGCGGGGACCTTGCCCGGACGGAAGCCCGGCACCCGGACCTGGCTCGACAGCGTCTTGTACGCCTTGTCGAAGTGCGGCTTCAGTTCGTCGAAGGGAACCTCGACGTTGAGCTTCACCCGGGTCGGGTTCAGGTGTTCGACGGTGCTCTTCACTGGATGTCGCTCCTCGACTGCGCGTGGCGTGTGTGCTCGTCGCAGGGCAGAGCCCTGCGTTTTCCCCGTGCAAGTCTAGGTGAGTGCGCCACCGGTCCCTGACCGTCGACCGGTCAGGAGACGATCTGCAGCTCGGTGTCGACGCTGCCGCTCACCCGGGTCAGCTCGGTAGCGACCGCTTGGGCAACGGTGCGTCGCGCGTCGGGGGTGTCGGGGGCGTTGATGTGGGCCCAGATGCCGGTCTCGAAGGTGCGGAACACCTCGACGAGACCGGGATCGACGGCCTGACTGGATTCGGCGACCGCGTCGGCGGTGTCACTCATGAGAAGTCCTGCCCTTCAAGACGTTCGACTGGTCGGCAGCAGTGACGACACCGAGACCGACCCTGCTGTCGGGGTGACAGGATTTGAACCTGCGACCCTCCGCTCCCAAAGCGGATGCGCTACCAAGCTGCGCTACACCCCGTCGTGCGGGGCCCCGGGGGCCGTCGCGCACCGACCCACCCTAACCGTCCGACGCGGTGAACCCGGCGCCGCTGCCCGAGATCGCACCGGCGCAGCCGGACCGTCGGGTATGGTGATCACCGAGTTCGGACCGACGTGATCCACCGGAATTGACCAGTCGACACCCACCGAATTCACCCCGCGGGCGTAGCTCAATGGTAGAGCCTCAGTCTTCCAAACTGATCACGCGAGTTCGATTCTCGTCGCCCGCTCCAGCTGCTCCCGCGGCCTCTGCGCACCGTGTCCGACCTGGTGCATTTCCCGGTCGGTGACCGAATTGTGACGCAACCCACACCCCGCTCGGACGTCCTCAGGACAACCCGAAGGAGGGTCCATGTCCACTACCTCGCGCACCCTGCGCACCGCCGTCCTGGGAACGGCACTCGTCATCGCTTCGTCCGTCGCCGGCGCGGGTCCCGCCGCCGCGACGGCCGCCAACTGCCCGGTCGTGTACTGGGGATCGCTGGCCAAGACGTCGGCGCTCAACCCGATCCTGGCCACCGTGGACAACGTCCGCACCGGCCGGCACACCTGCTACGACCGCATCGTCTTCGACGTCGGCGGTCGAGCCCCGCTGGGTTACACCGTCGGATACGCCGAGCCGTCCTTCCGTCTGGACGGCAGCGACGCCCCGGTGGACCTGATCGGCGGCGCGGATCTGCAGATCACCATCAACGCGCCCGCCCACGACCTCAACTACGTCCCGACGTTCGACCCGGCTGACCCGACCCACGCCGTCGACGTGACCGGCTACCGCACCCTGCGGCAGGTGTACTGGGGCGGAACCTACGAGGGTTACACCACGGTTGGCCTCGGGGTCCGGGCCAGGTTGCCGTACCGGGTTTTCCAGCTCGACGGCCCCGGCGGACACAGCCGGTTCGTGATCGACGTCGCCCACCAATGGACGAGCTTCTGACCGTTCGGCCGGCAGTCGGCCCCCGAGGTTCTTCTCCACGGCCTCGGGAGGCCGAGAGTGCGCGACCGCCGAACGCGACTTGACCTACCGTCAGCCGATGATCCGACACATCCTGCTGGTCCGCTGCGATCCCGGGCCCACCTCCGACGACGATCTGATCGCGCAGTTCGCCGTGATCGCCGGCCTCCGGCCTCGGCTCCCCGGCTTACTGGCCGTGACCTTCGGCCCGAGCCACAGCCCCGAGGATCTGGAACGCGGCTACACCCACGGTCTGGTCGCCGACTTCGCCGACCGGGCGGCGCTGTCACGGTATGCCGCGGACGCCACCCATCGGGCGGCCGGGGCGAGGATCACCGAGCTGGCTGCGGGCGGGGTCGACGGTCTGCTCGTCGTCGACCTCGAGCTCCCGCCCCTCACCTGAACAGACCGACGGACCCGGCGCCCCCTCACCGCATCTCGGCGTCGACCTCCAGCCGCCCGGCGGCGATCAGCTCGCGCTGGTGCCGGGTGGGCTTCGGGGTGACCGGCCACCACATCCGCCGCCCGAGGTCCACTGCCAGCGCAGGGACGAGCAGGGTGCGCACGATCAAAGTGTCCAGCAGCACGCCGAACGCGACGATGAAGGCGATCTGGGCCAGGAACAGGATCGGGATCACAGCCAGCGCAGCGAACGTCGCGGCCAGCACGATGCCGGCGCTGGTGATCACCCCGCCGGTGACCCGCAGCGCGCTCAGCACCCCCTGCCGCGGCCCGTGCACCGCGACCTCCTCACGGGCCCGGGTCATCAGGAAGATCGAGTAGTCGATCCCCAGCGCGACCAGGAAGACGAAGGCGAACAGTGGCACCGACGGATCGGACCCGGGGAAGTCCAGCACGTGGTTGAACACCAACGCCGCCACCCCGAGCGCGGTACCGAACGACAGCACGGTCGCCGCCACCAGCAGCAACGCCGCCACCACCGACCGCAGCAGCAGGATCAGCACGATCAGTACCGCCAGCAGGATCGCCGGGATGATCACCGTCAGATCCCGCTTGGCCGTGTCGACGGTGTCCAATTGGATCGCGGTGTTGCCGCCGACCAGGATCTGATCACCGCCGGGTAGCGCGTGCACCACGGCCCGGACGTCGCGCACCGCCTGCTGAGCCTCCTCGGAGTCTGCGGCCGCGGTCGGTGTGGCCTGGATCTGGATGCGACCGCCGACGACCAACGGATCGGTCGGCGCGATCGGTCCGGTCTGCGCGGCGGTGACCACGACCGGGTCCGCGGCCAGCCCGGACACCGACGCCAACGCGGTCAGCACCTCCTGCCGCGCCGACTCCGGCGCGACGATGACGATCGGATTCCCGGACCCACCCGGGAAGTGCGCGACCAACTCGTCGGTACCGGCGATGGAGTCGACATCGGTGAGGAAGATGTCGGTCTGGGCGGTCCCGGAGGCCTTGAGCGTCGGCACGGCGAGACAGGCGACCGCGAGGACGATCGCGGTGACGATCCAGATGCGTCGCGGGTACCGGTCGACGAACACCGCGACCCGCCCCCACACCCCCAGTTTCGCCGGGGGGCCCGCCTGCCCCGACCCCGCCGGTCCCTCGGCCGCCGCGTGATGGTGCGCGGGACGTCCCTCGCCGGATCCGACCAGCGCGCCGGCCGGAATCGGGTGCTCGACGGCATCAGGTTCGTGCCGGCCGCCCCTCACCACGTGCGGGATACGCGGCCAGAACAGCCAGCGGCCGGCCATCAGCAGTGCCGGCAGCAGGGTCAGCGCCCCGATCAGCGCGGCGACGATGCCGATCGCCCCCACAGGCCCGAGGGTCTTGTTGGAGTTCAGATTGCTCAGCAGCAGACACAGCAGACCAATGACGACGGTCCCCGCGCTGGCGGCGATCGGCTGCACGCAGGCCCGCCAGGCCCGGCTGATCGCGGTGTACTTGGACTCCGTTCGCTCCAACTCCTCCCGGTACCGGGCCACCAGCAGCAGGCCGTAGTCAGTTGCGGCGCCGACCACGAGGATGAACAGGATGCCCTGGCTCTGCCCGTTCAGGTCCAGGACACCGTTTTTGGCCAGCAGGTACACCACCCCGCCGGCCAGCGCGAGCGCGCTCACCGAGGTGAAGAGCACCACGAACGGCAGCGCGACCGCCCGGTAGACGGCGAACAGGATGACCAGCACCGCACCCAGCGCCACCAGCAGCAGCAGCCCGTCGATCCCGCCGAAGGCGGCACCCAGGTCGCTGATCAGTCCGGCCGGCCCGGCCACGTGGGCCTGCGCGCCCCGCGCGTCGGCGACCGCGGCGGCCCGCACCGCGTCGATGACCGCAGTCAACGGCGGCTTACCGGCTTCGTCGGGTGCAGTGACCAGGGCCGCGTTCAGTGGCACCACGACCAGCGCGGCCACCCCGTCGGCACTCGGGACGAGCGGCACCTGGGGCGCGAGCAGGTAGTCCCCCACCGTCGCCGCGGGGGCCGTCCCGCCGGCCGGTGCGGTCAGGACGACCGGCACGGCAGCCAACCCGGCCGCGAACGCCTGCCACCCGGCGAGCTGGTCCGCCGAGGCGACACCGTCGGCTGCGAAGACCACGAAAGCCGGGAGGGAGTCGTTGTCCCGGAAGACGGCGGCGGCGTCGGCGGCCTCCACCGACTCCGCCCCGGCGGGCAGGAAGGTGGCCTGGTCGTTGGACTGGACGGTCGACAACGAACCGATCGCCGGACCGCCGGCCCCGGCGATACCGAGCCAGACCGCGATGACCCCGAGCACACCCAGAGCCCGCAGCACGGCCTTCTTCCGGCTCGGCGCAGGCGGCCGGGCGACGTCGGCTCGGTCCTTCGAGCGCTGCGGATCGGGCGAGGAAGGCATCGGGATTCTCCGGATTCGGCAGCGGGTAACACACGGACGGCATACGCTCCGAGCAAGATTACTCAGCGTGCTGAGCAATACCATCACGCCGGACGGCTCCGGCACAATGAGCGGCGGAGACCGCCGCTCCCTCCGCCACCCGAGCCCCGCCCCGCCCCCGGAGACGCCGACCATGACCGCACCCGACGAGCGCGCCCAGTGGGCGACCGGTCGGCTGCTGTCCACCGCTGCGCGCATGGTCGAGCAGAGCTGGAACAACCGGCTCCGGGACAGCCGGGTCAGCCACGCCGGGGTCATGGTGCTGTCGCTGCTCGCCGCGGGTCCCGCAACCCAGCGTCAGCTCGCCGGTTCACAGCACCTCACCGAGCAGACCGCCGGCCGCACGGTCGCGCATCTGGAGGCCACCGGCCACCTGCGCCGGACCGCCGACCCGACCGACCGGCGCCGGCGCGTGGTCGAGATCACCGACGGCGGCCGGGCGCTGCTCGCCGAGATGTACACGCTCAGCGAGAGTGTCACCGATGAGCTGATCGCATCGGCCGGCGGTGACGTGGAGTCGTTCCGGACCGTGCTGCAGACGCTGATCGCCACCTACGAGGGTGCGCCCGCACCCGTCGGGACCGTCTGACCGGCTGAGACCGCCTGACCGGCTGAGACCCTCACAGACCGACCGGGACCGGCCCACCGGGGTTCCGGTCCGGACCGACCGCGTAGCGTCGGCAACAACCCCAGGAGAAATCACCCATGGATCTCGACGCCGTCAACACCCGGTTCACCGTCATCGAACGGGAGTGGAAGGACTCGTCTGTCGACGTCCGCGCGGATTTCCGTCGCGAACTGGCCACCATGCGGACCTCGCTGGCCGCTGAGGTCGGCCCCGGCCAGGCGTCGGCCCGCTGGCTGACCCGCCGGATCGACCGGGTCGCCCGGTACCTGGACACCGCCACCGACTGATTCCCCGACCGAACAACAGCACCCGTCCGTACACTCCCGCGGCGTGAGCGAATCAACGGGGACGGCCGTATTGGCCGGCGTCGTCACCGGCATCGTCGGTTTCACCTCGGCCTTCGCCGTGGTCCTCACCGGACTGCACGCGGTCGGTGCGTCCGACGCCCAGGCCGCGTCCGGTCTGCTCACCGTCTGCCTGACCATGGGGGCCGGCTGCATCCTGCTGTCATGGCGGTACCGGATGCCGATCACCCTGGCCTGGTCCACGCCGGGCGCGGCCCTGCTGGCCGGCGCCACCCTGCCGACGGGCGGGTACGCCACCGCGGTCGGCGCCTTCCTGCTGGCCGGCCTGCTCTACCTGCTGACCGCGGTGGTCCGTCCGTTGGGGCGTTGGGTGTCGCGGATCCCGGCCGCGGTGGCCAGCGCCATGCTGGCCGGGGTGCTGCTGACCCTGTGCGTGCAGCCGTTCCGGGCTCTGGTGGCCGAGCCCGCCGCCGTGGCTCCGGTGCTGCTGACCTGGCTGGTGCTGCTGCGCCACCACCGTCGCTGGGCGGTGCCGGGGGCGTTCGCGGTGGCGATGGTGGTGATCGCACTGGACGGTTCGCTGGCCGGCCTGGCCGGCGCCACGCTGGCCCCGACCGTGGTCTGGACCACCCCGTCGCTGGACCCCACCGCGATGATCGCCATCGGTCTGCCGCTGTATCTGGTCACGATGACCGGGCAGAACATCCCCGGGGTGGCCGTGCTCGGGTCGTTCGGCTACCGGGCGCCCCTGGACGCGGCCCTGCTCTACAGCGGGACCGCCACGGTGGCCACCGCGGGGCTGGGCGGGTTCAGCATCAACCTGGCCGCGATCTCGGCGGCACTGGCCGCCGGACCCACGGCCCATCCCGATCCGGAACGCCGCTGGATCGCCGGGATTGCAGCCGGGGTCACGTATCTCGCCTTCGGACCGCTCAGCGCGGTGGTCGCCGCGGTGGCCGTGGCCGCACCACCCGGGATCATCGCCGCGATCGCCGGGGTGGCCCTGATCGGGGCGTTCGCCCAGTCCGCCGCGGCCGCCCTGGCCGACGTCGACCACCGCGAGGCCGGGGCCCTGACCTTCGTGGTCGCCGCGTCCGGGATCGCGGTGTTCGGCATCAGCGCGGCGTTCTGGGCGCTGGTCGCCGGCGGTCTGTATCTGCTGGTCGTCCGCGTGGGTACTGTGGCTCGTTGATCTCCGCAACCTGCCCGCCGGTCGATGCGGCCCGCACTCAGACATCAGTACAGAGAGGCGTCACCACGTCATGACCATCCGTAAGGTGGCGCTGCTCACCGCGGGAGGGTTCGCGCCCTGTCTGTCCTCGGCCGTCGGTGGCCTCATCGAGCGCTACACCGAGCTGGCCCCCGACATCGAGATCATCGCCTACGAGAACGGCTACCAGGGCCTGCTGACGGGCCGGTACAAGACGATCACCCCGGAGATCCGAAGCAAGGCGCACCTGCTGCACTCCTTCGGCGGCTCGCCGATCGGCAACTCCCGGGTCAAGTTGACCAACGCCAAGGACCTGGTCAAACGCGGCCTGACCTCGGAGGGCGAGGACCCGCTGATGGTGGCGGCCATCCGGCTCACCATCGACGGCGTCGACGTGCTGCACACCATCGGCGGCGACGACACCAGCCTGACCGCCGCGGATCTCGCACGGTACCTGAAGGACAACGACTACCACCTGACCGTGGTCGGGCTGCCCAAGACCATCGACAACGACGTCGTCCCGATCCGCCAGTCGCTCGGCGCCTGGACCGCGGCCGAGCAGGGTTCCCGCTTCGCCCAGAACGTCGTGGCCGAGCACAACGCCAACGTCAAGACGCTGCTGGTCCACGAGGTCATGGGCAGACACTGCGGCTGGCTGACGGCGGCGACCGCGAAGCACTACCGGGACTGGCTCGACGACCGGGACTGGCTGCCCGAGATCGGCCTGGACCGAGCCGCGTGGGACATCCACGCCGTCTACCTCCCGGAGGCGGAGTTCGACATCGAGCACGAGGCCCAGCGGCTGCGCGAGGTGATGGACCGGGTCGGCAACGTGACGATCTTCGTGTCCGAAGGCGCGGGCGTGGACACCATCGTCGCCGAGATGGAGCGATCCGGCCACGAGGTGCCGCGCGACCCGTTCGGACACGTCAAGCTGGATCTGGTCAACCCCGGGGCCTGGCTGGCCCAGCAGTTCGCGGCCCGGCTGGGGGCGGAGAAGGTGATGGTCCAGAAGTCGGGTTACTACTCCCGCTCCGCCCCGGCCAACTCCGACGACCTGTTGCTGATCAAGTCGATGACCGACTACGCGGTGGAGTGTGCGCTGCGCGGCGAGTCCGGCGTCATCGGCCACGACGAGGACCACGGTGGCCGGCTGCGCGCCGTGGAGTTCGACCGCCTCCGGGGCGGTAAACAGTTCGACCTGGACACCAACTGGTTCACCGCCATGCTGGACGGCATCGGGCAGCCCCGGGCGGTCCCGGCCGCCGCCGCCGCGGCGCACTGACCCCGCCGTGACCGACGCCCCCGCCGCCCCGACGCCCCGCCGGCGCCGCAGCGCCCGCCGCGACCAGGGTCCGCCCGCGCCCATCGAGGCCAGCGAGACCCTCGACACCCTCACCGGGGTCACGGATCTCAGCCCGTCCCGACCAGGATCAGCATCAGCATCAGCATCAGCATCAGCATCAGCCGAGTCACCCGACGACGGGGCCGGTCGATTGCGGAAACGGCCCCGCCGCCGGACCCCGGGAGCGTCTCCGATGCCCGTCGGGCATGCCCCGGACCCGGCGCCGGCGCCCCCGCCGGTGTCGGCGCCGTCCGCGGCGCCCTACTCCGGGTCCCGGGACCGCCGGGTCGACCACACCGAACGGGCCCTGCGCGGTCTTGTTACGACCCGCGGCACCCAAGTGAGCTGGTCGGCGGCCACCCGGGCCCGCGAGGTGGCGATGCCGACCGAAGCGGACCTGGCGGCGGCCGCCGAGGAGGTCGTGATCGTGCAGCGGAACTACACCCCGCCGGCACCGTTGCGCAACGCCCGTAGCGGGGACACCCCGCGGCCCCGCCGCCGCCCGAACTGACTGCTGCGCCCCGCGGTCAGGGCACCACCATTACCGGGCACTTCTGCGCGGCGACGATCGCCCGCGACACCGATCCGGACATGATGCGGTGCAGGAGCTCACCGAACCCGGAGTGCCGCTTACCGACGACGACCAACGCGGCGTCGTGGTCCTGGGCGATCCGGATCAGCTCGCTGGCCGCCTCGCCGTAACTGGAGATCAACTTCCAGCCGACCCCGTCGAGGTCACCGCTGGCGGTGATGGTGGCGACGAGGTCGTCGTCGAGTTCCTTCTCCACCTCGGCCGACAGCTGCAGGTCCTCACCTATCGGCAGGTAGCCCTCGGCCAGCGGCATCACCCGCCGACGCACGTGCACCAGCACGACCTCGCGGTCCAGACAGGCGGCGAGGAAGGCCGCCGCCCGCAGCGGCCGCCCACAGCTCTCGGCCGTGTCGATCCCGACCACCACCGGCCCCGACCGCAGATCCTTCGGCAGCCGTACCCCGAATGAGTTCGTCATCCGTCGAGTATCACGGCATCCGACCCCTCCGGCACGCCCAGGTCCGGCGGGGGCTTCAGTCGAAGCGCGGGGCCTCGGTCCGCTCCCGCTTGAGCTCGAAGAAGTACGGGAACCCCGCGAGTGTCACGGTGGCGTCCCACAGCCGGCCGGCTTCCTCGCCCCGCGGGATGCGGGTGATGACCGGACCGAAGAACGCGACGCCGTTGACGTGGATCGTCGGCGTGCCCACGCCCGTGCCGACCTTGTCCATGCCGGCGTGGTGGGAGGCGCGCAGCGCGGCGTCGAACTCCTCGGAATCGGCGGCCTCGGCCAACGCCGGGTCCAGGTCGAGCTCGGCCAGCGACTCGGAGATGACCGGGCCGAAGTCCTTCATCTCCTGGTTGTGGATCCGCAACCCCATCGCGGTGTAGAGCGGGGCCAGGATCTCGTCGCCGTACTTCGCGGCCGCGGCGATGGCGACCCGCACCGGTCCCCAGGCCGTCGTCATCGCCTCGCGGTAGCCGTCCGTGAGGTCCTGGTCCTCGTTGAGCACCGCGAGGCTCATCACGTGGAAGTGCGTCTCGATGTCGCGGACCTTCTCCACCTCGAGGATCCAACGCGAGGTGATCCAGCAGAACGGACACAGCGGGTCGAACCAGAAGTCGGCCCGGTCCCGGGTCCCGGCCGTGCTGCTTTCGGACGTACTCACGTCGGTGCTGATGCTCACGGGAACTCCTTGGTGTCAACGGATCTCGGGGTGAAAGCGGTGCGGTGACGGGCGGCGGAACGGTCCCGGGCAGGATGGTCCCGGCAGTACCGGATCGACCCGTCGGAGGTAAAGCCCTCGGTACGGTTACGTTATTCCCCGACATCGCAGATCCGACCGATCTGATACAGACCCGAAGGATCACCCACCCCGTGTCCCAACCTCCCAACCTGACCCGCGACCAGGCGCGCGAGCGTGCATCGGTCATCCGGACGCACAGCTACCGAATCACCCTGGACCTCACCGACGGTTTCGGAAATCCGGGTGAGACCACGTTCACCACGTCCGTGGCCATCCGGTTCGACGCCGAACCGGGCGCCACCACCTTCGTCGACTTCGTGGGTGACCGCCTGGAGTCCGCGACGCTCAACGGCGAGCTTCTGGACGTGTCCGGCTGGACCACCGAGGGCGGCCTGGCCCTGCCATCGCTGGCGGCGTCCAACGAACTCGTCGTCGACGCGATCGGTCGCTACACCAACACCGGTGAGGGACTGCACCGCTTCGTGGACCCGGTCGACGGTGCGGTCTACCTCTACAGCCAGTTCGAGACCGCCGATGCCAAGCGGATGTACGCAGCCTTCGACCAGCCAGACCTCAAGGCCACGTTCACGATGACGGTGACGGCGCCGTCGACGTGGCAGGTCGTGACCAACGGCGCGACCGCGTCGGTCACCCCGGCCGGCCCGGCGAACACCCACACCTTCCTCACCACCGCCCGGATGAGTCCCTACGTCACCGCGCTGATCGCCGGCCCCTACTCGGTCGTCCGCCGCACCCATGACGGGATCGACCTCGGCCTGTACTGCCGCAGCTCGCTGGCGGAGTACCTCGACCCCGACGAACTCTTCGAACAGACCATCCAGGGCTTCGACTTCTTCCACGCCGCCTTCGACGTCCGGTACCCCTTCGGGAAGTACGACCAGATCTTCGTCCCGGAGTTCAACGCCGGCGCGATGGAGAACGCCGGTGCGGTGACCTTCCGCGAGGACTTCGTCTTCCGCTCCCGGGTGACCCGCTACCTGCGCGAACGCCGCTGCGAGACGATCCTGCACGAGATGGCGCACATGTGGTTCGGGGACCTGGTCACCATGCGCTGGTGGGACGACCTGTGGCTCAACGAGTCGTTCGCCACCTGGGCCTCGGTGGTCGCCCAGGTCAGCGCGACCGAGTTCACCTCGTCGTGGACGACGTTCGCCAACATCGAGAAGTCGTGGGCCTACGTCCAGGACCAGCTGCCGTCGACGCACCCGATCGCCTCGGACATGGTCGACCTGCAGGCCGTCGAAGTGAACTTCGACGGCATCACCTACGCCAAGGGCGCTTCGGTGCTCAAGCAGCTGGCCGCCTACGTCGGCTACGACGCCTTCCTCACCGGCCTGCGCGCCTACTTCCGGGCCCATGCCTTCGGCAACGCCGAGCTCGCGGACCTGCTGAGCGCACTCGAGGAGGCGTCCGGCCGGGACCTGTCCGACTGGAGCGCCCAGTGGCTGCTCACCACCGGCCTGAACGGCCTGTCCGCCGACTTCCAGGTCGACGGCGACGGGGCGTTCACGTCGTTCGCCCTGGTCCAGACGGGCGCGACGCCGGGCGCGGGTGAGTTCCGTACCCACCGGCTCGCGGTGGGACTCTACGACAGCGAGGGTGCTGACACGGGCCCGCTGGTGCGGGTCAACCGGGTCGAGCTGGACGTGACCGGAGCCCGGACGGACGTACCCGAGCTGGTCGGCGTCCGGCGGCCGTCCCTGGTGCTGGTCAACGACGACGACCTGACCTACGGCAAGGTCCGCCTCGACGACCGCTCGCTGGCCACCGCGATCGCCCGGATCGGCGACATCACCGACTCACTGCCCCGGACGCTGATCTGGTCAGCGACCTGGGAGATGACCCGGGACGCGATCACCCGGGCCCGTGACTTCGTGACGCTGGCCCTGCGTGGGCTGCCCGCCGAGGACGAGATCGGGGTGGTCCAGCGGGTGCTGTCGCAGCTGTCACTGGCCGTCGGGTCCTACGCGGATCCGGCCTGGGCCGACGCGGTCGGCTGGGCGACGGTGGCCGCCGGCCTGCACGAGCTGGTGACGGCCGCCGAGCCGGGGAGCGATCTTCAGCTGGCCGGGGTCAACGCGCTGTCCGCGGCGCGGCTGGGTCCGGATCAGCTGACGGCGATCCAGGGCTGGCGGGACAGGTCCACCCCGCTGGACGGCCTCACCGTGGACACCGACCTGTCCTGGACGATGCTGGGCGCACTGGTCGCGCACGGCTGGCGCAGCGAGGACGACATCGCCGCGGCCGCCGCCGCGGACGCCACCGCGTCGGGCGACCGCCGGGCGGCGCTGGTCCGGGCGCTGATCCCGACTCCGGAGTCCAAGCAGGCGGTGTTCGACCGACTGATCCACGACGACACGATGGCCAATGCCTTCCAGGACGCCACGATCAGCGGTTTCGTCCACCCCGCCCAGCGAGAACTGTTGGTGCCGTTCACCGATCAGTACTTCGCCGCAGTGGGCGAGGTATGGAAGCGACGCTCCAGCGAGGTCGGACAGAAGGTCGCGGTGGGGCTGTTCCCACGATGGTCCATCAACCAGGAGACCATCGACCAGGCGCTGGCCTGGGAGGCCGGGGATCACCCGTCGGCATTGCGCCGACTGGTCAGTGAGGGCCGAGCCGGACTGCAGCGGGCGCTAGCCGCCCAGCAGACCGACCGGGACTGAGCCGGGCCGGAGCACCCACCCCCGCCTGCTACCAGGTGGTGCGGTCGGGCAGGGTGCCGGCCTGATCGGCCAGGATGCGCAGTCCGTTGACCAGCCCGTTGGCGATCTCACCCAGACCGCAGGCGGCGGTCACCGTCATCACCGCCAGTCGGGCCGCTCGCTCGCTGATCCGGCGTGACGCTTCGCCGCCCGTGACCACCTCGACGACCCGCTGTCCCGGCGAGACGGCCAGCAGGACCGCGACCGGGGCCTCGGCGCCCAGCGAGGTCAGCAAGCCCTCAGCGGCGGCTCGGGTGTCGTCACCGAGATCGCCGAGGTAGGCGGTGACGCGCAGTCCGGTGACCCGCTCCGCCTCGATGAGCACATCGTCGAGGAGTTCGAGTTCGTCGCGGTTCAGCGGGGAATCGACGTCACCCTGCGGGCCCACCGTCGCGGAACCCTCGCCGTGGCGCCGCTGACGATCCTCGAGTGCCGCCAGGTAGGACTCGATTTCACCACGTGCCACGTGCGCCTCCCAGCGACGAGTCGGTCAGATACTGCGGCACATCCACCGACGTGTCACCGGTGTAGAAGCGGGCTGAGAAATCCCAGGGGTCGCCCGGACGGTACGCGGGACGGGCCTTGGACCGAGCCGGCACGACGGAGATCAGGTAGGCCCCGATGACCACGATCAGCGGGATGCCCAGGAAGACGAGTGCGCCCTCGAAGAAGTTCACCTGGGCAACTTAACCCAACCGGCCGGGTCACCACAGGCCGGGCACGTGGTGTCGTCACGGGACGCGGTCGCCGGGTGGGCTCCGATCGCGGGCGAACAACTGGCGGCAGGGCGATCCGGCCCCGCGGGCGCGATGGCGAGCGCCTGCTGAAGTGACCGGCCGTACCTGTGGGTAATCGGCGCCACGTTGACGCACTCTTCGGCACCCACGGGTATCCATTGCGTAAAACAATCGACCCGGCGGCATTCATTGACATCTGAGACCGCCGATAGTTGTCCGCTTCGGGGGGTTCGGACACCTGGACGGTTCGGACCGAGCATCCCTCGTTGGTGCGGCGTGTCGCGCCGAAAGACTAGTTCGGACGCAGGTGATTTGCCCGACTTGCAAATCATTGGGGTGAAGTTTTCTCTCCCATTGTCCTGATTAGCGGTGCCAATCACCCGATTGCTGATTACCGAGTTGCTTCGGCTAGGTGGATGAGTTTCCCATTTCGTGACCACAGGTGATCGAGCAATGTCGGCACCCGGAATCGGGCTCCTGACGGCGATTACAATTCCATCTGCGGCTATCAGTCAGTCGCAGGCAGTCACCAAAATCGATACCCGACCATCCTTACCGAAGCGTCCACTCCAGATCCCGCACCACACGTACGCCGCGTCCCCGAGACCCACGTCACCGCCGTCACCTACCGTTCTCCAGTCCACAGACCCGAACCCCAGGAGCCCCCCATGTCGCACACCATCACCGCCACCGCCACCCCCTCCGCCGTCCGCGTCGGTCGTGCCGTCCGCGTCGGTCGCGCCGTGCGCGTCGGTCGCGCCGTGCGCGTCGGTCGCGCCGTCCGCGTGGGCCGCGCCGTCCGCGTGGGCTGCGCCGTCCGCGTCGGCTGATCGCTCGCCACACCCCGCGTCGCACCCGTCCCACCCGCCTTCGCCCCACCCACCGCAGACCCCACCCCAGGAGCCCCCCATGTCGCACACCTTCACCGCCACCGCCACCGCCA